>NZ_NTGZ01000099.1 GCF_002551245.1 Streptomyces sp. rh34 | reverse complement strand
GCCAGCCCGCTCAGAGATGTGTATAAGAGACAGACCCAGCCCGTCGGCGTCCACCGCCGCCCCGGCCCCGGCCCCGACGACGGCCCGGCCGGCTCCGGAGCCGAGCACCGCACCGCCCCCGCGCGTCCTGATGCGTACGGGGTCCGAGAGCGACCGGGTGCGGGAACTCCAGGCCCGGCTGCGCCAGATCGGCCACTTCGGGCGCAATCCCACCGGCTACTACGGCTCCGTCACCGCCGACGCCGTACGGTCCTTTCAGGCCAAGCGGCGGCTGCCGGTCACCGGAAGCACCGACGCGGTCACCTGGCAGCGGCTGCTGGCCATGACCCGGGTGCCGACGGCCACCGAGCTGGCCCCGCCGACCGAGCGGCCGGTGGCCGCGCCGGACAAGCGGTGCCTGACGGGCCGGGTCCTGTGCATCAGCAAGAAGAGCCGCACCCTGGCGTGGATGAACGACGGCAAGGTCGTCTCCGCGATGGACGTGCGCTTCGGATCGGAGTACACGCCTACCCGCGAGGGCGTGTTCGAGGTGTTCTGGAAGTCCCGGGACCATGTGTCGACGCTCTACGACACCCCGATGCCGTACGCCCTGTTCTTCAGCGGTGGCCAGGCGGTGCACTACTCCGCCGACTTCGCGGCCAACGGTTACGGGGGCGCCTCGCACGGCTGCGTCAACGTACGGGACAAGAAGAAGGTCTCGGCGCTGTTCGACCAGGTGAAGAACGGCGACAAGGTCGTCGTCTACTGGTGATCCGGTACCGGTGATCCGGCGTACGGCCGGTACGAGGGAGGAGAGGGCGCGGGCGGGACCGGGGGAACGTGTCCCGCCCGCGCCGATGCGCTGAGCCGAAGGTACGGGGGGAACCCCGGCTCGTTGCGCGGCCGATGACCAGTCGGCTCACTCTGTACTGCGCCCCACCTCCGGAAAGCGTCACACCTGGCCGCCGGGCCCCGTCCTCGAACTTCCGTCCGCCCCCGAGGGGTGGCCCTGCGAGGGAGGGTGACGACAGGTCCCAGGGCCGCTCGCGCGGAAACCCGGAACCGCAGGTCAGCGGGTGATTACGGAGGCCGTGCCGGTGCTCTGCGGGAGCGGCGGGGCATCGGCGTCCGTCCCGGCCCCCGTCTCCGGGGCCATGGCGGAGCGCGGTACGGGGTGGAAGGAGACGGGCGGCAGCGAGCCGCCGCCGTCGCCCGGCCCGTTCTGACCGTCGTCGCCGTCGTCGTCCCCGCCGCCGCCACCGGGACCACCGGAGCCGCCGCTCCCACCGGTCCCGCCGCTTCCACCGCTTCCGCCGCTTCCGCCGCTTTCGCCGAGGAGGCGGTCGCAGAAGCGCTCCAGGTTCCTCTCGCCCTTCGCGAACTGGATCAGCTGCCGTCGACTCCGGTCGTCCAGGGTGCCGTCGCGGAAGGCCTTGCAGGCCTTGACGGACTGCTCGTACCAGTTCCCGGACCCCGTGTCGTCGCCGGAGCCACCGGGCTGTTCGCCCTGGCCGTCACCGCCCCCGGCCGCTTCCTCGCGGCCGCCGCCGCCCGGCTGGTCCGGGCTGCCCGGACGGGCCTCACCGGGCTCCGTGCCGGCGTCGTCGGTTCGCGCGCCGTCGGGCTTCTCGGGCCCGTCGGACTCCCGGGCGGCGGGCGAGGAGGGCTCCTCCGACTCGCCGGGCGAGGACGGGTCCGCCGGGGACGACGGGTCATCGGCGCGCCCGTCGGAGACCAGCGGCCCGGGGGTCACGGCGGCCGATACGGAGCTGGCCGGCGTGGGCGAGCCCTGTCCGCCGAAGGTTCCGGCGAACACGCCGGTACCGGCGGCCACCGCCACCCCACCGAGCGCGCAACCCGCGAGCGAGGCGACCAGCCCGAAGCGGACCGGCCGATTCCAGCGCGGGCGGCGGGCCGGGGTGTCGGGAGGGGAACCGATGTGGACGGCGCGCAGCGGGCCGGAACGGCCCGCTGCGGCACCGGCGAGCCGGTCCACGCCGTTGCCGTGGCCGGCCTGCCGGAACGCGGCGAGGACCGCGTCCTCGCCGGGGAGTTCACCTGCCGACGGCCGCAGCCCCTCACGCGCCGCGCCGAGCGCTTCGGCGAGCCGGAGGGCATCGGTGCGGGCCTCGTCGCCGACGGGGACGACCGGTTCGCCGCGGAGCAATCTCTCCGCCGCGTCCTTGTCAAGCCACTCGTAGTGCTCGTCGGCCATCACATGTCCTTCTGCGTCCACGGTCGCGAATGCGTCACACCGGGAGTGACCCCGGCAGGCGCCGCCGGACCGCCCCGCCCGGGGCGTTGCGCGGGCACGGCGCCGAGTCCGGCACCACCGCCCGCCTCCGGGCCCGCGCCGTCGTCGGCGCCCTGCGCCGGGTCCGGGGCGTCGTCCGTGGAGGCGCCGTCCGCGGGGGACCCGCCGTCGGCCCGGTTCGTCCCGGGCTGCTCCGCGCCGAGGAGCTCGGCCAGTCGCTTGAGGCCGCGGTGGGCGGCGGTGCGTACGGCCCCGGGCCGCTTGCCCAGGGTCCGCGCCGCACTCTTCGCGTCGAGCCCGACGACCACCCGGAGCACGACGGCCTCGGCCTGGTCCTGCGGCAGCTGGGCGATGAGGGACATGGTGCGGTCGGTGTCCAGCGCCTCGATGGCGTCGCCCGCGGTGTCGGACTCGGCGGCACGCGCGGCCAGCTCGGTCTCGTCACCGCCGATCGCGGGGCGGCGGCTGCGCATCCGCAGGTGGTCGAGCGAGCGGTTGCGCGCGATCCGGGCGGCCCAGCCCCGGAACCGGTCGGCGTCACCGCTGAAGCGGTCGAGGTCGCGCGCTATCTGCAGCCACGCCTCGGACGCCACGTCCTCGGCGTCCGGCTCCCCGACAAGCGTCCGTATGTAGCCCAACAACCGTGGCTGCACCGCGCGGTACACAGCACGGAAGGCGTCCTCGTCCCCGTCCTGTGCCGCGAGCACCGCGGCAGTCAGCTCCGCGTCGTCCCCCAGCACTCCCTCAACCCGCTCTGCCGTTCTCCATCGCAGCTGGTCAACTGCTGCGCAACCCTGCGCGAAGCAGCACGCTACGTGCTCGGCGGGGGCCACGTCCATGACTTGTACAACCCACAACAATTCGTCGGCCGACCGACGGTGTGACAGAAAACGCAGTCATGGCGCTGAGATGAGTACGGGGTCGTGCTGCGACCCCGTGGAAGACGGCCGGGGCCTCTCCTGTGGGGGGTGGCGGCCCCGGTCGTCGCTCCAGCATGTGGCCCCTTGACCTGGCGCTTTGTGGGCCGCCTACCCCCTCCGTGACCAACGGCGTGACCAACGCGCCAGTGAATTCTTCTGGGCGGGCGCGTTCTCGGACGCCGGATACCCCAGTGACCAGCACTTTCCAGCGCTCACCCGAACCACCGGAGCTCAGTCGCCGCGTGAGCTCAGGACAAGCTCCTGGCACCTTCCATTCGGCCCCGCAGGCCACCGACGCGAAGAGCGCGCTCGAAGGCGCAACCCACGGCAACCCACGCGCCTCCGTCGCCAAGACGATCGCGAACGATCAGCGGACAGCAGCCATTAGAGTGCCCAGCGTGAACATCGCGCCTCAGCAGACGACCGTCTTCCGCCTGATCGTGACGGGAGGCGGCACCGGCGGTCACACGTACCCCGCTCTCACCGCGATCCGCACCTTGCAGGCGCGACTGGCCGCTTCCGGCCGCACCCTCGATGTTCTGTGGATCGGCACGGCAGAGGGCCTGGAAGCCCGAGTGACCAGCGCGGAGGGCATCCCCTTCACCACCGTCGCCACGGGCAAGATCCGGCGTCACGCGAACCCGCTGAAGATGGTGTCGCCGGCCAACGTCCGGGACATGGCACGCGTCCCGCTCGGGGTCGCTCAGGCGCGCAGCGCGGTCTCGGCCTTCCGGCCGGACGTCGTGCTCGCCACGGGAGGTTACGTCGCCGTGCCGGCCGGGCTCGCCGCCAGGATGTGCCGAGTCCCGCTGGTCCTGCACGAACAGACCGTCCGCCTCGGCCTCGCCAACCGGAAGCTCGCCGGTTCCGCCGCGCGGATCGCCGTGTCCTCGGAGTCGACCCTGCCGCTCCTGCCGGAGAGCGTCCGGTCGGCGGCGGTGGTCACCGGCAACCCCGTACGACCGGAGATCCTGACCGGCCACCCGGACAAAGCAGTGACTGCCCTCGGCCTCCACACCTTCGACCGGCGCCTTCCGACGGTGTACGTCACCGGAGGCGCGCAGGGCTCGCAGCAGATCAACGACGTGGTCGGCGGCGAACTGCCGTGGCTGCTGGAACGCGCCAACGTTGTGCACCAGTGCGGCCCCGCCCACCAGCAGGCGCTGTCCGCTCGCGCCGCAGGGCTGCCTGCCGCCCTCGCCGCCCGGTACCACCTCACCCCGTTCGTCGGGCCGGAGCTGCCGGACGTCCTGGCCATGGCAGATCTCGTAATCTCCCGTAGCGGCGCGGGCACCCTGGCCGAGCTGACCGCCCTGGGCAAGCCCGCCGTATTCATCCCGCTCGCGACGGCAGCCGGGAACGAACAGGCCCACAACGCCCGCCACCTGGAGGAGTCCGGGGCGGCGGTCGCGCTCCTCGGCGAGGTCACCGGCGGGCACCTGCGCGAGGCGGTCGGCCCCCTCCTCGACGATCCGGAGCGCCGGGCCACGATGGCCGCAGCGGCCAGGGCGCACGGTCGCCCGGACGCTGCGGACAGGCTCGTGGACGTGATCCTGTCCGCAGCATCCCAGTAATAGCGCGGTCGGCAGTGGTCTACGTGATCCGTCTTCCGATATGGAGCACGGTGCCGACTTCAATGAGCACAGCGCACTCGTGGAACGCAGCATCGTCCTGACCCATCGGGTCGGGCACGTCCCGGTCGCCAAGGTAGAGGCGCAGCTTGTTCTCGTTCTCCGGGCCGCAGACGGCCCGGAGGGTAGCGAGAACGGAGGCGTCCATGGCGAGCACCGTGTCCGCCCAATCCAGCATGTCCAGGCTGATCTGCTGAGCACGGTGGGCGGTGAGGTCGTAGCCCAGCCGCCGGACGGCGTTGATCATGGCGGAATGGGCGGGCTGATCCTGCCACTTGCCGATCAGCCCGGCTGAGCGGACGGCCAGACGCGGTCCACCCCGTCCAGCGAGAGCAAGCTGAGCGAAGGGGCTACGGCAGTAGTACCCCAGACACACGACAAGCAGATTCGACATCACGGGCCGCCTGTGGCCTTGAGCGCGTGCCGGAGGGCGGTCACCACTCGGTCGACATCTGCCTCGGTGAGGTGTTGGTGGAAGGGCAGGCTCAGGATTTCCCGGCTGACCCGCTCTGTAGCGGCCAGGTCGCGCCTCCAGCGTGCGAAGGCGGGCTGAAGGTGGTTGGGCGGGTAATGAACGCCGACGCCGATGTTCCTGGCCCGTAGGTGAGCGAATACGTGGTCCCGGTGCGGTACGCGGACCTGACAAAGGTGCGGCACCGTGTGGTCGAGGTCGACGTCGACGAGCGTCACCCCCTCCAGCGCGTCCAGGGCATCACTGTAGGTGCGCCACAAGTGCCGCCGGGAGCGCACGGCGGTGTCGAAATGGTCGAGCTGCGCCAGCCCGATGGCGGCGTTGATGGACGAGAGCTGATACCGCAAGCCGAAGCCTTCCACCTGGTAGCCGGTGGTCTCAGCGCGCTCGCTCTGGGACTGCGTGACGCCCAGCATGCGGAGTCGGCGGACAGCGGCGGCCTCCTCGGGCGTACGAGGGATGACGGCCCCGCCTTGGCCACAGGTCAGATTCTTGACAGGCCCGAAGGAAAAGCACGTCAGGGCCGTGTCGTCGGCGCCGACGTGCTGGGGTCCGCAGTGAGAGCCGAAGGCATGGGCGGCGTCCTCGATAACCACGATGCCCCTCTCCGCCAGATCCTCACGAAGAGAACTGAGGTCGACGGCCCGGCCACCGAAGAGCACCGGCAGCACGGCGGCCGTGTCATCGGTGACTGCGGCCATGACGAGTTGCGGGGTGACGCACAACGTCGCCGGGTCTACGTCGATGAACCGCGGGGCGGCTCCTACAGCCCGGATGGCCTGCACAGTGGCGCAGAACGTCATGGACGGCACGATCACCTCGTCACCAAGGCCGATGCCTGTGGCCAGCAGGGCGCTGTGCAGGGCAGCGGTACCGGAACTGACGGCCACCACGTCGGGTACGCCGAGGTACGCGGCGATCCGGCTCTCGAATTCGGCGGTGAGGTCAGTGTGTCCGTACTGGCCGGCCTCCAGGACTCGGGCGACAGACGCTGCTTCTCGTCCGTAGAGGTACGGGGACGCGTTGCGCCGGGCGTCGGGGATGGTCAGGCTCATGTGGTTACCCCGTTCATGGCGATGCGCTTCAGATCGGTCGTCTCACCGACGGCCAACGTCTCGACGTAGTTGGTCAGGAACACCCCTGTCCGGTAGGTCAGGCGGTCATGGTCGACCGGGAGGCCGAACAGCCCGTTGACCATCTGGCCGACGAGATCGGCTCCGGCCGCCTCGGTCAGCGGGAAGCCTCCGGCGATCCGGACGTTCAGTTCGGTGATGGTGACCTGGCCGTCGTCCTGGACGAAGCCCTGCACGCAGCACAGGCCCTCGGCGCGTACAGCACGTAGGGCGGCCAGCACGAGATCGAGCACGGCGGTGTCGCGGAAGGTGGTGGAGACCGCGGCGAGCCCGGCCTTCACCAAGTCCCGGCGACGTAGGATCGCCGACGCTCGGCCCGTGCGGTCCACCAGGCAGTCCGCCGTGAACTCGGTTCCGTACACCCGCTCCTGCACCAAGGCATCAGGGACCACCTCGCTCAGCAGCAGGGCGTGCTCCTTCTTCTCGACGAAGTGGACGTGCTGGGCACCGTGGCCGCGCCGGGGCTTGACCACCAGCCGCGTGTTCTCGGGGACCAGGTCGAGGGTGTCGCCCCACCAAGACCGAGGCGTAGGCACTCCGTGCTCGGTGAGCACGCGATGAAAGGCTGCCTTGTCGATGCATGCGTGTACCGATGCGGGTTCGGGCAGCCACATCCGCACGCCGATCTCCTCCAGCCGAGAACTCATGCGCAACAGCGGCGGAAGATCGTTCTCGACAGCGGGTACCACCGCGTGTACCGCCAGCGCCCGGCACAGCCCGGTCATGCGGGCTCGGTAGTCCTGGTCGTCAGCCGACGGAATGACCTGGGGCACGACTTGCGGGAGAAGGAACCCTGGGGCGAGAGGGTTGGCGTCGGCGGCGATGACTCGGTGGCCGAGACGGGTAAGGCTTCGGGCCAGCCCGAAGCCTGGGTTGGCTCCGGTGCCGGTGACCAGGATCCGGCGCGGTGCGATCTGGTCAGCGGACACGGTAGTCCTCCAGAAGTGCGGGCGCAGGGCGGGAGGCCGGCAAAGAGGTGCGCCAGAGAACACCGCTCGCGAGCGGGGCCCACCGGTCGGGGTTGCGGCGGTACCACTCGGCGGTTTCAGCCAGCCCGTCCTTCAGGCAGTGAGTCGGCCGGTATCCGAGTTTGTTGCGGGCCTTGGACCAGTCGATCGAGTAGCGGACGTCGTTCGACGGTCGGTCGGGGATGTACGTGACTGCGTCCCACGTCGCGCCGCAGATGTTCAGCAAGTGGCCGGTCAGCTCCTTGCTGGACAGGTCAGTGCCTCCACCGAGGTTGTAGATCTCCCCCGGCTCCCCACCACGCAGCACCGCTTCGATCCCGGCACAGTTGTCTTCTACGTGCAGCCAGTTACGTACGTGCTGCCCCCGGTCGTGGAGAGTGACGGGCGCTCCTCGCAAGAGCCGGGTCACGAAGAGCGGGATGATCTTTTCCGGGTACTGGTAGGGCCCGTAGTTGTTGCTACTGCGAGTTACACACAGCGGGAGCCCAAGGGTCTGGTGAGCACCCAGGGCTACCAGGTCGGCGGCCGCCTTCGACACCGCGTACGGGACCGAGGGGCACAACGGCGAATCCTCGGTCGCGGCCCCCTCCAGTTGCGGGCCGTAGACCTCGTCGGTCGAGACGTGGACGAATTTGGCGATGCCGTGGCGGTGAGCCGCGTCCACAAGCACCCGGGTACCGAGAACATTCGTGGAGAGAAACCCGTCGGCCGCGTCATAGGAGCGATCGACGTGGGACTCGGCCGCGAAATGCACCACTGCTGTGGGACCGGACGCCATCAAGTTGTCGACGGCAGTTGCGTCTCGGATGTCACCATGGACGAACCGGAGCTTGTCTGACAGGAACGCCATGCCCAGGTTTTCGATGTGACCGGCATAGGTGAGGGCGTCGAGGACGGTCACGCGAGCGACGTCCTTGGCCTGGATGATTCGTTTGACGAAGTGCGAGCCGATGAAGCCCGCACCTCCAGTGACGAGTACGTGTTTCATGCACGCCTCCCGGAAGAGTGGCGGCCAGGCACATCACGCAGAGAGGCGATGTCCGCAGACCGTCGCGAGATGCTCGGAATCTCGCCGAGCTGCCTCCGCCGTGGGCCGCACACACCGTTGGAGTCTGTATCCCCGATGTGGGCCCGCTCTGTGAATCAGGTCGCTACGGTGCCGTACAGACACCAGAGTCGGGGGGTGTGCATGACGACTGAAGCGGTACGACATCCCCTGACTTACGTGCGCCAACAACGCGGGTGGAGCATGGAAAGGCTCGCCCGCCACCTGAATCTGGCGGCGCAACGCCGCGGTCTCCGCATCGCTGCCGACCGCAGTCGCATCTATCGGTGGGAGCACAGGCGGGTAGGCGCCCCCAGCGACCTCTATCAAGAGCTGCTGGCCGACGTCCTGGGCATCGATTCCGCCCGATTGCGGACCGTGCCATGGCCCTGGTGGCTCCCCGCCTACGATCGCCCATTCCCCTTCAGCCCGGCCGGCGTCCGCGCCGCCCACACGGAGTTATTGGTGGATCTCGACCAGCCTGACCGCCGCACCTTCCTCGTCCTCGCCGCCGGATCCTTAGTCGGAATGGCAACCGAATGGGCTCGCGTCGAACCCGAACGCCTGGCCGGAGCTCTGGGCGGGCGCCGCGTCGACGAAAGCCTGCTCACCTGGCTGGAGAGCAGCGTCGAACGTCTCCCCGGCCTGGCGAACACGTCCCCTCAGGAGTGTGCTGATCTCCTCGGCGCGGCCATGCGTGTCACCATCAACCTGCTCGGCACAGCCCGCTACGACGAACCCACCGGCCGCCGCCTGCGTACCGTCCTGGCACAGGCAGCCCAGAGCGCCGCCTGGCTCCACTTCGACCAAGGCCGTCATGCCTCGGCCCAACGCCACTGGCGCACCGCGCTGCACTCGGCCCACAGCGCCGACGACCGCGACCTCGGAGCCGGAGTCCTCTCCGACCTCGCCTACTCCGCCACTTGGCTCGGTCACCCCGGTGAGGCGGTCGAGATCCTCGCCCTCGCCCGTACCCGAACCCGCCACGCGACAGCCCGCTCCCTGCTGGATGTACGCCGGGCTCGCGCTCTCGCGGTCCTCCAGGACGATGCAGGCACCGCCCGGGCACTCAACGACGCCGAACTCCAACTTGAGCGTGGCAGAACACCATCCGCACCCCCGTGGGTGTCCTGGATGTCATCCGCCGACCTCGCCGTTGACGCGGGGCGCTGCTGGCTGGACCTGGAAGACCCACGGCGAGCCACCGCCGCGCTGGAAGAGGGCCTGGGACTACTGGTTCCCGAACGGGAGAGGACCCGCGCCATCATGCTCACCTACCGTGCCCACGCAGCGCTCGCCAGCCATGACGTCGACGCTGCCGTGGCAGACACGCGAACAGCACTGGACACCGCTCTGGGAACAGGTGCTTCACGCTGTCTCGACCTGGTGCGGAGCACCCTGCGGGAGTCGCTTGAACCCCACAAGGGTGAAACCGCCGTTCGAGACCTGCGCTCGTACGCACGCCAGCGGCTGACGTCCGTGCGTGCGTGAACAGCCTGCCCGGACGCCGGACGAGCTGGGCGCATCGCATGACCAACGCGTGACCAACAGCGCCCAGGAACAGACAGAAGCACCTGGAACAAGGCCGAGACAGCCTGAACCCAGGATCGGGAACCTAGACGGCAAACTTGCAGGTCAGAGGGCTATTTCGACTGGGTGCGGCCGGGGGTGGCGGCCCCGGTCGTCGCTCCAGCGGGCCGCCTCAGGCGGCGGTGTTCCCGGTCCCGAAACCTGGGCAATCGCAGAACTCCGGCGTGGACCAGTGCTGCCAATCGCTGCCGTAACTGTCGTTCCCCCACCGTGCGTCCCCGTATTCGTGCCGACAACGCCCCGTTCCGTTCACGTGCTCCGACTCGGTGTGTCCGCAGCCGGTACACGGCCCTCGGCGGACAGGGGCAGCGGGCGGAAGGGCCGTACCGGTCAACACCCTCGCGTCTTTCGAGGTGTGAGTCCTGGAGCCGCGGAGGAGGATCAGCCCTATGGCCACGACGGCCATGCCCACGACGACGGCTCCTGCCAACGCAACGATCTGGTCCGCGCTCATCCCATCCCCCGCTCGGCGGCAGCGACACGTTCGAAGGGCGCCTCGCCGCGCCGGCGCATGCCGGCGGACGCACGCCGACACCTACTCGGCTGGATCCGGCGGCAGCCGGCGCCCGGCGGCTCGTGTGAGGACGGAGACCTCCGCCTCGGTTCGGGTGATCCGCACGGTGGCCCGGCTGTGGCCGATGCCCGTCCACACCAGGAGCAGGGACAACAAGGCCAGGTAGTACATCGTCATGGCGCCCGCATCGCCCGTCACGACGGCCCGGATCAGCACGGCCGTGAGCAGGCCGGCAAGGGCCGTGGTGACGAAGACTCCCACGGCCCGTGACCTGCGCAGCAGCCGCAGCAGGGCCTCACCCGCCTGCAGTCGGTTCAGCTCGCCGGCCTGCCCACGAGCGGTGATTTCCGCCTCTGCCCGCTGGTTCCTGCGGGCGAGCAGCACGGTGCACAGGCCGACAGCTATGCCGGTCACCCTGATGATCAGGTCGAACAACGAGACCTCCCCCATGGCGCGCCGACCGTCTCCGAGGCCGTTGCGCGACGAAACCCGGACCTGGCGGCGCCTACCCACATCACCCGACCACCAACCCGCACGCACCAGCGGGGCCCCCGGCGGCGCGTCAGCCCCGGGTCAGGTCCCTGAGCGCCGTGTTCAGTTCGAGGACGTTCACCCGGGGCTCGCCCATGAAGCCGAGCAGCCGGCCGGTGGTGTGGTCGGCGACGAGGTCCTCGACCTGCTTGACGTCGAGGTCGTTCTTCCCGGCGACCCGGTGGACCTGGAGTTCGGCGTACGCGGGTGAGATGTCCGGGTCCAGGCCGGAGGCCGACGAGGTGACGGCGTCGGGCGGCACGTCCGCGGGATGCACCCGGTACGTGGGGGTGGAGTTGTCCTCGACCACGGCCGCCTTGGCTTCGGTCACCCACCTGATCAGTTCCTCGTTGTCGCCGGAGCGGTTGGTGGCGCCGGAGAGAAGCAGGGAGTACTGCGTGTTGACGCTGTTGCTGCCGAGGCCGTTGGAGGGCCGCGGCTGGAACCACTTCAGGTCCGGGGCGGGCGACTCCTCGCCGTCCTTCAGCGGGAGGTCGTACCGCTGGCCGATGAGGGAGGAGCCGACGACCTGCCCGCTCCCGTCCTTGATCTCGGAGCCGTTGGCCCGGTCGGGGAACAGGGCCTGGGCGACTCCGGTGACGGCGAGCGGGTAGAGGACCCCGCACACCAGGGTGAGGACGAGAAGGGCTCGCAGTCCGGCCCCGAGCACGCGCGCGGTGCTGCTGACGGAGTTGTTGGTCATGGCGGATCAGCCGATTCCGGGAAGGAGGGAGAGGAGCAGGTCGATGATCTTGATGCCGATGAACGGGGCGACGATGCCGCCGAGTCCGTAGACGGCCAGGTTGCGCCGCAGCATCCGGTCGGCGCCGGCGGGCCGGTAGCGCACGCCCTTGAGGGCGAGGGGCACCAGCGCGACGATGACCAGGGCGTTGAAGATGACCGCGGACAGGATCGCGGACTCGGGTGAGGCGAGTCCCATGACGTTGAGCCTGTCCAGCGACGGGTACGCCACGGCGAACATGGCGGGGATGATCGCGAAGTACTTCGCGACGTCGTTGGCGATGGAGAAGGTCGTCAACGCGCCCCGGGTGATGAGGAGTTGCTTGCCGATCTCGACGATCTCGATGAGTTTGGTGGGGTTGGAGTCGAGGTCCACCATGTTCCCGGCCTCCTTGGCGGCCGAGGTTCCGGTGTTCATCGCGACGCCGACGTCGGCCTGGGCCAGGGCGGGCGCGTCGTTGGTGCCGTCGCCGGTCATCGCGACGAGCTTGCCCCCGGCCTGTTCCCGCTTGATGAGGGCCATCTTGTCCTCGGGCGTCGCCTCGGCCAGGAAGTCGTCGACCCCGGCCTCCTCGGCGATCGCCTTCGCGGTCAGCGGGTTGTCGCCCGTGATCATGACCGTACGGATGCCCATCCGGCGCAGCTCGTCGAACCGCTCCCGCATCCCCTCCTTCACCACGTCCTTGAGGTGGACGACCCCGAGGACCCGAGCGCCGTCCGCGTCCTGGACGGCGACCAGCAGCGGCGTGCCGCCGGCCTGGGAGATCCGGTCGGTGAGCGCCTGCGCGTCCTCGGAGACGGCGCCGTTACGCTCCTTCACCCAGGCGACGACGGAGCCGGTGGCGCCCTTGCGGACCTTCCGTCCGTCCAGGTCGACGCCCGACATCCGGGTCTGCGCGGTGAACTCCACCCACGCGGCGCCCGTCAGCTCCCCCTGGGTCCGCTCCCGCAGCCCGTACTTCTCCTTGGCGAGCACGACGATCGACCGGCCCTCCGGGGTCTCGTCGGCGAGCGAGGAGAGCTGTGCGGCGTCCGCGAGCGCGCCCTCGGTGACGCCCTCGACCGCGAGGAACTCGGCTGCCTGCCGGTTGCCCAGGGTGATGGTCCCGGTCTTGTCGAGGAGCAGGGTGGACACATCGCCCGCGGCCTCGACCGCGCGCCCCGACATGGCCAGGACGTTGCGCTGCACCAGGCGGTCCATGCCCGCGATGCCGATCGCGGACAGCAGCGCCCCGATCGTGGTGGGGATCAGGCACACCAGCAGCGCGGCGAGCACGATCAGCGACGTCTGGTCGTCCGCGCCCGCGTAGACCGCGAAGGGCTTCAGGGTGACCACGGCCAGCAGGAAGACGACCGTGAGGGACGCCAGCAGGATGTTCAGGGCGATCTCGTTGGGCGTCTTCTGCCGGGAGGCGCCCTCCACCAGGTTGATCATGCGGTCGATGAAGGTCTCGCCGGGCTTCGTCGTGATCCTGATGACGACGCGGTCGGACAGCACCTTCGTACCGCCGGTGACGGCCGAGCGGTCGCCGCCGGACTCCCGGATGACCGGGGCGGACTCGCCGGTGATCGCGGACTCATCGACGGAGGCGACGCCTTCCACGACGTCGCCGTCCCCGGGGATGATGTCGCCGGCCTCGCAGACCACCAGGTCCCCGATGCGCAGGTCCGTCCCCGCGACTCTCTCCTCGTTCGGTCCGATGACCCGGCGGGCGACGGTGCCGGTCTTGGCCTTGCGGAGGGTGTCGGCCTGGGCCTTGCCCCGGCCTTCGGCGACCGCCTCGGCGAGGTTGGCGAAGACGGTGGTCAGCCAGAGCCAGCCGGTGATCGCCCAGCCGAACCAGTCGGTCGGGTCGGTGAGCGCCAGCACGGTGGTGACCACCGAACCGACCAGCACGACGAACATCACCGGCGACTTGACCATCACGCGCGGATCGAGCTTGCGCAGTGCGTCCGGGAACGACTTCAGCAGCTGCCGGGGGTCGAACAGCCCGCCGCCGACCCGGTTGGCGGCCCCGTGGCCATCGGCCGGCGGTATGTCTCCGTGCGGAGCGCGCGTGGGGGCGGGGGTGGGCGTGACGGTGCTCATGAGGCGAGCCCTTCGGCGAGCGGGCCCAGCGCCAGGGCCGGGAAGTAGGTGAGTCCGGTGATGATGAGAATCGTGCCGACGAGCAGCCCCGCGTAGAGGGGCTTGTCGGTGCGCAGCGTGCCCGCGGTCTCGGGCACCGGCTTCTGCCCGGCGAGCGAGCCGGCCAGGGCCAGGACGAACACCATCGGCAGGAACCGGCCGAGCAGCATCGCGATGCCGATGGTCGTGTTGAACCACGGGGTGTCGGCGTTGAGCCCGGCGAAGGCGGAGCCGTTGTTGTTGGCGCCGGAGGTGTAGGCGTACAGGATCTCGGAGAAGCCGTGCGCGCCCGTGTTGGTCATCGAGTCGGCGGGGGTCGGCAGGGCCATCGCGACGGCGGTGAAGCCGAGTACGAGGGCCGGGGTGATGAGGATGTAGCAGGCCGCGAGCTTGATCTGGCGGGTGCCGATCTTCTTGCCGAGGTACTCCGGGGTGCGTCCGACCATCAGCCCGGCGATGAACACCGCGATGACCGCCATGATCAGCATGCCGTAGAGGCCGGAGCCGACACCGCCGGGAGCGATCTCGCCGAGCTGCATGCCGAGCAGGGTGATGCCGCCGCCGAAGCCGGTGTACGAGGAGTGGAAGGAGTTCACCGCGCCGGTCGAGGTCAGCGTCGTGGCGACCGCGAAGATCGACGAGCCGGCGATCCCGAAGCGGGTCTCCTTGCCCTCCATCGCGCCGCCCGCGATCTCGAACGCGGGCCCGCGGTGGGCGAATTCGGTCCACATCATCAGCGCCGTGAAGCCGATCCAGATGACGGTCATCGCGCCGAGGATCGCGTACCCCTGCTTCAGCGATCCGACCATCCGGCCGAAGGTCCGCGTCAGCGCGAACGGGATCAGCAGGATGAGGAAGATCTCGAACAGGTTCGACAGGGGGTTGGGGTTCTCGAAGGGGTGGGAGGCGTTGGCGTTGAAGTAGCCGCCGCCGTTGGTGCCGAGCTCCTTGATGGCCTCCTGGGAGGCGACCGCGCCGCCGTTCCACTCCTGCGTACCGCCCATGAACTGGCCGACCTGGTGGATGCCGGAGAAGTTCTGGATCGCCCCGCAGGCGACCAGGACGATCGCGCCGATCACCGAGACCGGGACCAGGATGCGGACGGTCCCACGCACCAGGTCGGCCCAGAAGTTGCCGAGTTCACCCGTACGCGACCGGGCGAAGCCGCGTACGAGCGCCACCGCCACGGCCATGCCGACCGCCGCGGACAGGAAGTTCTGCACCGCCAGACCGCCGGTCTGTACGACGTGGCCCATGGCCTGTTCGCCGGAGTACGACTGCCAGTTGGTGTTGGCGACGAAGGACGCGGCGGTGTTGAACGCCTGGTCCGGGTCGATCGAGGAGAAGCCCAGCGAACCGGGCAGCGAGCCCTGCACCCGTTGCATCAGGTACAGGAGGACGACGCTCACCGCCGAGAAGGCGAGCACGCCGCGCAGATAGGCGGGCCAGCGCATCTCGGCGGCCGGATTGGCGCCGATGGCTTTGTATATCCATTTCTCCGGCCGGTAGTTCTTCTCGGCGGAATAGACCCTGGCCATGTAATCGCCCAGCGGGCGGTATGCGAGGGCGAGGGCGGCGATCAGGGCTGTGAGCTGGAGCAGACCAGCGACCTGGGGGCTCATTTCCGTACTCAGAACCTCTCCGGGTAAAGGAGAGCCAGGACGAGATAGCCGAGCAGGGACACGGCCACGACGAGGCCGACGATGTTTTCGGCGGTCACAGCTTGGTCACCCCCCGGGCGATGAGGGCCACCAGCGCGAATACCGCGATCGTGGTGACGACGAAGGCCAGATCGGCCATCGCGAGCTCCTGATTGACGTGAGGAATGGAATCGGCCGTTTGGCCGATACGAGCAAACCTCGACTTCATCAGGGCGATAAGCCACCTTGACGGGGTCCATACGAATACCGGGAGAGCCTTGACGCCGGTCTGACGCGGACGACCGGCCCGCGGCACGGCCGTTCGGCACGCGGCCGGTGTTCTTTCACCGGGAGGACGCGGCAGAGCGCCACCCCGGCCGGTCCGCGATCGCCCGCCCGGCTTCGACGGCAGGCCCCGGCGCGGGCGGGCGCGCGCCGCACGGCCGCCGGACACGACGACAACGGGACACCGCCGCCCGTGACCGGGGAGCGGAAGCGCTGAACGGCGCACGCGGCACCGCCCCCTGCCGGGTCCGGGGAGGGGGCGGGCTCGGGAGGGTCGTCGCGAGGCGCCGCTCGTCAGCCCCGGCCGCGGGCCCGCCGTGACATCACCGCGCGCAGGACGCGACGGCCCTCCGTGGACAGGTCCAGTGCCTTGCGGAGTCCGGCGCCGCTGCCGGCCGTGCCGGTGGTCTCCGCGAGGATCTCCAGGATGCGGACCTGCCGTTCCAGCTCCCCGGCGGCCAGCGGCCCCACGGCGGCCGGTTCACCGCCGCGGGCCGCCTTGAGCACCTGTTCCTCGTCCGGAGTCGGCTCTCCGGCCGGGGCGTCGAGCCGCCCGTGGATCCGGAGCGCGACGAGCGAACAGGCGTCCGCCCACTCCCGCAGCGGTACGGCGGCGAACTCGGAGGGGGCGGCGGCGAGCATGGTCCGCACGAGCGCGGCCGGGCCGTCGGTGACGGACGTGTGCTCCATCCCCGTCCGCACCGCCGCGAGCCGGATGGCCCAATCCCGCCCGTTCTCGCAGCTCGCCCAGAGCGGGCGCAGGGGCTCCGCCCCGGCCCCCGCGAGCAGCGGCAGACACCGGTCCAGGCAGGCCAGCGCCCCGGCGGCCAGTGCGCGCTCGTCGGCTCGTTCGATCACTTCCAGCAGACTCATCGGCGTCTCCCTCGGTCTACCGGGTACTGCGCCGAATGGCTGAAAATCGTCACTGCGGGGCGGTTGACTCCGGGGCCACCCGCTCCGGGGCGATCGCCGCCTGCCGGATGCCGGCGCGCTCCACCTGCATCCGGGTCACCGCGCGTACGAAGACGATGGCGAGCACCGCGGCCACGAGGTCCAGCGCGTCGGCGGCCGCGACCAGGGCCGCCGCGTCGGAGATCTGTTCCGGCTCCTGGGCCCGGTTCCACCGGCTCACGGCGATCCGGGAGGCGAGGACGGAGACGATCCAGCCACCCCACCACAGGTTCAGCACCGTCTTCGGAACCGTGCGCCAACCGCCGTCGGGGTGGAGCCGGACACTCGCCTCCCAGATGCCGCTCGCGACGCGGTAGGGGAACCAGAGGTTGGCGACCGGGACGAACCAGCCGCCCACCGCCCAGCCCGGTCCCATCCTCTGCACGCCGGACTCGAAGACCTCGGCGTTCCGGCGGGTCCGGTGGAACCAGATGATGAAGAGGACGCCGGTGGCCACGAACGCCGCCGTCTGGACCGTCCCGGCCAGGTCGTACAGCTCCTGCGCCCGCAGGCCGGGGCCGGCGTAGATGTCCAGGGACTCGTCAGCCGCCAACTCCTCCCACAGGCCGCGCAGGTGCAGACCGGCTCCGATGACGAACAGGTCGCTCGCGATGACGCAGCCCAGCAGGGCGATCACCGCGCGGGACAGGCCGACCGGCGAACGCGGCCAGGGGGCGACACTCCAGTCTCCGGAGCCGGAGCCGGGTACAGGGGCGGTTGGGGCCGGGGCCGTCGGGCCGCCCGGCAGCGGGGGCCGGGTGCCCGAGCAGAAGGTGCACAGGTCGTCGTAGGTCACGGCCGTTCTGATGCGGCAACGGATGCAGAGCATGAAGAGTCCCCCCACAGGACGCGGTGTCGGCGTGTGACCTCACGTCCCTCCCCAGGAGCCGAGCGGTCGGCGGACCGTAGCCCGTGGACAGCGCCGCTGTCCACGGGCTCACACGCCGCCGGGAGACGCCCCCGGCCTCAGCCCGCGCTGCCGGTCCGCTTCGCCAGTTCCTGGAACCGCGCCCAGCTCAGCGAGGGTTTCCGGGGATCCCACAGCTTCTGCGAGGTCGCCACCAGCGGCATCCTGATGCCGTCCGCCACCTGCTGGGTGGTCTGCGCGTTCGGCAGGTCGCCCCAGACGGCGAACCGGCCGCCGAGGATCTGCGGCGAGTAGCGCTCCGCCACCGGTTCGGTGCCGCGCATGACCAGCGGGGTCCACTGCTCGTAGATCCGCTCGCCGGTCGGGTAGACGAACTCGTTGGGCTCGCCGAGTACGTAGTAGAGGAACTCGTCGTTGAGGTTCAGCATCTTGTAGCCGGCGGCGAGGTACTCCAGCGGCGGGCGGGCGCCGATCTCCTTGCCGGTCCAGTACTCGATCTCGATGTTCTCGTCGGCCTTGACCTTCGTGTCCCGGAAGAGCCCGTCGTTCCAGGCCTTGGCCGTCCGGCCCTTCGGGACGACGACGGCCGCGCGGTCGTTCAGCCAGCCGGTGGCCAGGTCCTCGATCGTGGCTCCGGCGCCGTGCTTCTCCTCCGCCGCGCGCTGGAGCTGCGGGTAGGAGGCGGCCGGGTTCTGGACCGTCAGCGCCTGGTACTCATCCGCGCCGAGGTGCCAGTACCGCCCCGGGAACAGCTCGGTGTACTCGTCGAGGAGTTCGTCGATGAGCTTGGCCGCGCCCGGTTCGGAGATGTCGATGGACCCCTTCGACTCGACGCCCGCGGTGTTGCGCAGCTGGAGGTCGGGGTGGGCGGCCAGCACCGCGCCGAGGTGTCCGGGCGAGTCGATCTCGGGGACGACCTCGATGTGCCGGCTGTTGGCGAGGGAGACGATGCGGCGGACCTCGTCCTGGGTGAGGGCCTCGTCGGAGACCACCTCGGGGTGCGACTTCGACTCGATCCGGAAGGCCTGGTCGTCGGAGAAGTGCAGGCCTAGCTGGTTGAGCTTGAGGTCGCCCATCTCGCGTATGCGGTCCTCTATCCACTCCGCGCTGTAGTGCTTGCGCGCGATGTCGAGGTTGAGTCCGCGCTGCGGCCGGTCCGGCCGGTCGTTGACGACGCCCTCGGGGACCGTGCTGTCCGCCTTGAGCGACTGCTTCAGCGTGCGGGTGCCGTAGAAGACGCCCGACTCGTCGGGTGCGGTGATCTTCACCTTCCGGTCGCGCACGGTGAGCGTGTACGACTCGGTGGGGCCCGCGTCCTTGTCGCCGAGCGCCAGCTCGACGTCTCCCGTCCGCGCCGGCTCGGCGCCCCGGTAGCGGATCTTCAGCTCCTTGGCGAGCAGCTCCGCCTCGTCGGCGAGCACCTGGCTGCCCTGGGCGATGACGACGGTGCTGTCCTTGCCCGGCTGCCAGCCGGGCCCCCGGGCCGGGGTGTGCTCGCGCACCGCGGGGATCGTGCTCGGTGTGCTGGACATCGGGTAGCTGCGGGAGGGCGACGGGGCGGCGGCCTCGGCGGAGGTGCCGGAGGGCGACGCCGTGTCGCCGGACGATCCGCTGCCGGACCCCTCCGGCCAGACGACGACGGTGAGGGCGACGGCGGCCGCGGCCGTGACAGCCGCGCCGGTGACGAGGGCACCACGCGTGGGCGACATCGGGCAGATTCCTCCGTTGAGGGGGCAAGGGTGGGTGAAACGAGTGAATAGGGTGCAAGGTTGGCATTTTTGCCGGGGCCTCGCCCACCGAGGACTCCGGGGGATCGAACAGAACCCCGGTCGGTGCAGGTCAGACGTCCATCACACGTTCCGAAACTCTCCCGTTCGGGTGATTCTTCCGCGGTCCGCCGGACGGCCGTCGACCGATCTCGCTAGCGTTGCGGCACATTCGTCTCTCCCTTCACTCCCGCCCCCCTCCACTCCCGCCTCCGCGGAACTCACTCCCACGCCGGGCAACCTCGGTGCGCCCTGGTCTGTCTTCCAGGGGCAGAGGGTTCCTTTCGGAGCCACGGAGTCATAGCTGTCGTTGATACGAGGAGTCCACGCTGTCCAGGTCCAGCGAGTCCCCCGCCGGCCTGCCGAAGCGATCCGCGCCCCCGGCCGGCCACTCGGCCGTGCCCGTGCAGCCGCACCCCCCGGTTCCGGCCGACGGCCCGGGAGCACCGCCCACCGGCGCGCCGCCGGTTGATCATGCCGTCGGCCTGGCCCATTTCAACAACCTGCCCTTCGCCGCCGCCGAGGCGGCCTTCCTGGAGTGCTGCGGCAGTCTCCGCTGGGCCCACCGGATGGCCGCCCACCGCCCCTACCCCGATCTCGGCGCTCTACTGGCCGCGTCCGACGAGGCGGGCTACGACCTCGCGCCCCGGGACATCGCGGAGGCCCTGGCCGCGGAGCCGGCCCCCTGCCTGCACCACGACGCTCCCCGCGCCGCCCATCTTGCGCTGCGGGCCGCGCACGCGGCGTACGAGAGCCGGTTCGGCCACGCCTTCGTGATCTGCCTGGACTCCTTCGGGCCCTCCCAGCACGTGGACCAGGTGCTGGCCGGGATCCGGGTCCGGCTGGCGCACGACCCGGACGAGGAGCGGGCCGTGACCGCCGAGGAACTGCGGCGACTCGCCCGGAGCAGGATCGTCGAGCTGGTGACGGCGGACCCCCGGCGGTAAGGGGCGCTCTAGCCCGTACGTGCCTGTTTGATTGCCACTTTGATCACACCAGAGGCCCCGGCGCGAACGAACCGACAATGCGTCGCTACGATGGCCGGGGCCGGTGGACCGTACCCGGCCGGGTCAGACCGACAGTCAAGCCGGCCGACCCCAATCCCCGCTCCCGGAGGGTTCTTCCGTGCCGGCTGGAACGCTGTACCGCGGCCGGGAAGGCATGTGGTCCTGGGTGGCTCATCGAGTCACCGGTGTCCTCATTTTCTTCTTCCTGTTCGTACATGTCCTGGACACCGCTCTCGTCCGCGTCTCCCCCGAGGCCTACGACGAAGTCGTGGCCACGTACAAGACGCCGATCGTCGCGCTCCTCGAATACGGCCTCGTGGCCGCGATTCTCTTCCACGCGCTGAACGGTCTCCGGATCATCGCCGTGGACTTCTGGGCCAAGGGCCCGCGACTCCAGAAGCAGATGCTCTGGACCGTGGTGGGCATCTGGATCGTGCTGATGGTCGGGGCCCTGTACCCCGTCCTCGGTCACGCCGTACGCGACGTCTTCGGGAGCTGAGGCCCATGTCCAGCGAGACTTCTTCCGCAGCCGCGATCGGCGACGTCGAAGGCGTGAGCCTCTACGACGTCGACCACCCGGCCCCGGTGATCGAGCCCCCGCGCAAGCGCACGGGCAAGACACCCAAGGCTTCGCGCACCAACTTCGAGATGTACGCCTGGCTCTTCATGCGCCTGTCGGGCATCCTCCTGACCGTCCTCGTCATCGGCCACCTGCTGATCCAGCTGGTGCTCGACGGCGGCGTCTCCAAGATCGGCTTCGCCTTCGTGGCGGGCCGCTGGGCCTCGCCGTTCTGGCAGGTCTGGGACCTGACGATGCTGTGGCTCGCCATGCTCCACGGCGCCAACGGCCTCCGTACGGTCATCAACGACTACGCCGAACGGGACAACACCCGCTTCTGGCTGAAGATGCTCCTGTACACCGCCACGGTGTTCACCGTCCTGCTGGGCACGCTGGTGATCTTCACCTTCGACCCGAACATCCGCTAGGCGCCGGGACAGAGGGACCAGAGGAAACCATGCAGATCCACAAGTACGACACCGTCATCGTCGGCGCCGGCGGCGCCGGCATGCGCGCGGCCATCGAGTCGACCAAGCGCAGCCGTACCGCCGTGCTGACGAAGCTCTACCCCACCCGCTCCCACACGGGCGCGGCGCAGGGCGGCATGGCCGCCGCGCTCGCCAACGTGGAGGAGGACAACTGGGAGTGGCACACCTTCGACACGGTCAAGGGCGGCGACTACCTGGTCGACCAGGACGCCGCCGAGATCCTGGCGAAGGAGGCCATCGACGCCGTCCTCGACCTGGAGAAGATGGGCCTGCCGTTCAACCGGACGCCCGAGGGCCGCATCGACCAGCGCCGCTTCGGCGGTCACACCCGCAGCCACGGTGAGGCCCCGGTCCGCCGGTCCTGCTACGCCGCGGACCGCACCGGTCACATGATCCTCCAGACGCTGTACCAGAACTGCGTCAAGGAGGGCGTGGAGTTCTTCAACGAGTTCTACGTCCTGGACCAGCTGATCACCGAGGTCGACGGGGTCAAGAAGTCCTCCGGCGTCGTCGCGTACGAGCTGGCGACCGGCGAGATCCACGTCTTCCACGCGAAGTCGGTCATCTACGCCTCCGGCGGCACCGGCAAGTTCTTCAAGGTGACGTCGAACGCCCACACCCTGACCGGTGACGGCCAGGCCGCCTGCTACCGGCGCGGCCTGCCCCTGGAGGACATGGAGTTCTTCCAGTTCCACCCGACGGGCATCTGGCGCATGGGCATCCTGCTGACGGAGGGCGCCCGCGGTGAGGGCGGCATCCTCCGCAACAAGGACGGCGAGCGCTTCATGGAGAAGTACGCGCCGGTCATGAAGGACCTCGCGTCCCGTGACGTCGTCTCGCGCTCCATCTACACGGAGATCCGTGAGGGCCGCGGCTGCGGTCCGGCCGGCGACCACGTGTACCTGGACCTGACGCACCTGCCGCCGGAGCAGCTGGACGCCAAGCTCCCGGACATCACCGAGTTCGCGCGGACGTACCTCGGCATCGAGCCCTACACGGACCCGATCCCGATCCAGCCGACCGCGCACTACGCCATGGGCGGCATCCCGACCAACGTCGAGGGCGAGGTGCTGGCCGACAACACCACCGTCGTCCCGGGCCTGTACGCCGCCGGCGAGGTCGCCTGCGTGTCGGTGCACGGCGCCAACCGCCTGGGCACCAACTCGCTGCTCGACATCAACGTCTTCGGAAAGCGCTCGGGCATCGCCGCCGCCGAGTACGCGACGAAGACCGACTTCGTCGAGCTGCCCGAGAACCCCGCCCAGCTGGTCGCCGACCAGGTCGAGCGGCTGCGGAGCTCCACCGGCACCGAGCGCGTCGCGACCCTGCGCCTGGAGCTCCAGGAGTGCATGGACGCCAACGTGATGGTGTTCCGCACCGAGCAGACGATCAAGACGGCGGTCGACAAGATCGCCGAGCTGCGCGAGCGGTACCTCAACGTGTCCATCCAGGACAAGGGCAAGCGGTTCAACACCGACCTGCTGGAGGCCATCGAGCTGGGCAACCTGCTCGACCTGGCCGAGGTCATGGCGGTCTCCGCGCTCGCCCGCAAGGAGTCCCGCGGCGGTCACTACCGCGAGGACTTCCCGAACCGCGACGACGTCAACTTCATGCGCCACACCATGGCGTACCGCGAGGTGGCCGCCGACGGCGCCGAGTCGATCCGGCTCGACTACAAGCCGGTCGTGACGACCCGCTACCAGCCGATGGAGCGTAAGTACTGATGGCTACCCCGACCCTGGACAAGACCGACGGGACCGCGAAGCCCGAGGCCGGCTTCGCCGACTCCCCGTTCATCACCGCCACGTTCCGGATCCGCCGTTTCAACCCGGAGGTCTCCGACGAGGTCCAGTGGCAGGACTTCCAGATCGAGATCGACCCGAAGGAGCGTGTCCTCGACGCCCTTCACAAGATCAAGTGGGAGCTCGACGGAACCCTGACGTTCCGCCGTTCCTGCGCGCACGGCATCTGCGGCTCCGACGCGATGCGGATCAACGGCAAGAACAGGCTCGCCTGCAAGACGCTGATCAAGGACATCAACCCGGACAAGCCGATCATGGTGGAGGCCATCAAGGGCCTCACGGTCCTCAAGGACCTCGTGGTCGACATGGACCCGTTCTTCCAGGCGTACCGCGACGTCATGCCCTTCCTCGTCACCAAGGGGAACGAGCCGACCCGCGAGCGCCTGCAGTCCGCCGAGGACCGCGAGCGGTTCGACGACACCACCAAGTGCATCCTGTGCGCCGCGTGCACGTCCTCGTGCCCGGTGTTCTGGAACGACGGCCAGTACTTCGGCCCGGCGGCGATCGTCAACGCGCACCGCTTCATCTTCGACTCGCGCGACGAGGCCGGCGAGCAGCGCCTGGAGATCCTCAACGACCGTGACGGCGTGTGGCGTTGCCGCACCACGTTCAACTGCACGGACGCCTGCCCGCGTGGCATCGAGGTCACCAAGGCGATCCAGGAGGTGAAGCGCGCGCTCATCACGCGTCGCTTCTGACCCTCCCGTAGCACCCGTTGCCGACAGGCCCCGCCCCCGCAGCCTTGACCCCGCGGGGGCGGGGCCTGTTGCTGCGCCCGGGCCGGACGGGCGGTACGGTTCAGCGAGCTTAAGACCGAAAGAGAACGGGGATCGTCGTGAGCGAGCCGAATCCGTACGCGGACGACGCGTACAAGTGGGGCCCTCCCCAGCAGCCGGGCCACCAGCCCACCGTCGCCGACGGCCAGGGGTACGGCTACCCGGCGCCGGGCGCCCCGCCCGCCTACGGCTATCCGCAGCCGCTGCCGGATTCCGCGGCCCAGCCCGGCCCCGGTTACGGGTACCCCCAGCACGGTCAGCCGACGATGCCCGGCCAGTTCTTCCCGGTGCCGCAGGGAGCGCCCGGCCAGGGCGGCGTCCCGGTGCTGTCGATCGGCGACATCACCGTGATGAGCGACGCGATCGTCACGCCGTCCGGGTCGATGCCGCTCAAGGGCGCGGTCTGGACCGCCACGGACATGTCGCGGACGGAGGAGAAGATCCCGACGCACGCGGTCGTGCTGGCGATCATCTTCGCCCTGTTCTGCCTGATCGGTCTGCTGTTCCTGCTGATGAAGGAGAAGCGGACCACCGGCTTCATCCAGGTCACGGTGACCAGCGGCGGCCGGCACCACTCCACGATGATCCCGGCCATGGGCCCGTACACCTTCCCCGCGGTCATGGGCCAGCTCAACCAGGCCCGCTCCATGAGCGCCTGAGCACGGGCCGCGCTCATGGCACGCTTCGAGCACACGGTCACCGTCGGGGCCCTGGACCGTGACTGGTTCGAGGAGGCCACCAGGGCGCTGCTGGACCTCCTCGACGCCTCCCGGGAGGGCGAGGGCGGGGCGATCCTGCTGGCCGACGGACGGGCCGTGGACGGCGTCCGGCTGGTGAAGGGACGTCACCTGCGGCCGGGGGCGCGATACGGAAGTACACCGGACGGCGCCGGGACGGACGATGCCCCGGGCGCTGTCCCGTTGTCGGGGGCGACGGTCCTGCGCGAGTGGCGGCCCTCCCGCTCCATCGAGGTGGAGAGCATCCTGGAGGAGGCCTCCTTCTCCGTCCGGGCGAGCATACGGCTGCGCGAACCGCTGACGCCCGGGGCCCTGGAGCTCTCCCTGTCCGGGCACAATCCTCAGGGCGGTTCGCTGTACCGCTTCTCGGGACGCGGCAAGGCCGATCCGGCCGCCTGGTGGGCGGCGGTGGACCGGCCCGCCTCCGCGCCCCCGGCCGC
>NZ_NTGZ01000098.1 GCF_002551245.1 Streptomyces sp. rh34 | reverse complement strand
AGCCTCGGCGCCGCCGCCGTCCTCACCGACCCCGCCGGCGCCGAGCGCGCCGCGGCCACCGGCCTGCCGGTGCTGGTCACCGAGGACCCGCGCGCCGTGATGGGCGAGCTGGCCGCCGACATCTACGGTCGGCCCGGCATCGGCCTCCTCCAGCTCGGCATCACCGGAACCTCCGGCAAGACCACCACCGCGTACCTCGTCGAGGGCGGACTGCGCGCCGCCGGGCGTCCCACCGGGCTGATCGGCACCGTCGAGATGCGGATCGGCGACGAGCGCATCAAGTCCGAGCGCACCACCCCCGAAGCCACCGACCTCCAGGCCCTGTTCGCCGTCATGCGCGAACGCGGCGTCGAGGCCGTCGCCATGGAGGTCTCCAGCCACGCCCTGGTGCTCGGCCGGGTCGACGGCTGCGTCTTCGACGTCGCCGTCTTCAACAACCTCAGCCCGGAGCACATGGAGTTCCACTCCGGCATGGAGGACTACTTCCAGGCCAAGGCCCAGCTGTTCACCCCCGAACGCAGCCACCGCGGCGTCGTGAACTTCGACGACGAGTACGGCCGCAGGCTCCTGACCGAGTCCGGGGTGCCCGTCACCAGCTTCTCCGCCGAGGGCCACCCGGACGCCGACTGGCACGCCGAGGACGTCGAGGTCGGACCGCAGGACAGCACCTTCACCGCCGTCGGCCCGAAGGGCGAGCGGATCACCGCCCGCGCCCCGCTGCCCGGCCCGTTCAACGTCGCCAACACCCTCGCCGCGATCGTCACGCTGGCCGTCGCGGGCGTCGACCCGCAGACCGCCGCCGACGGCATCGCGGCCGTCCCCGGGGTCCCCGGCAGGCTGGAGCGGGTGGACGCCGGACAGCCCTACCTCGCCGTTGTCGACTACGCGCACAAGACCGACGCCGTCGAATCCGTACTGCGCTCCCTGCGCAAGGTCACCGAGGGCCAGGTGCACATCGTCCTCGGCTGCGGCGGCGACCGCGACACCACCAAGCGCGGCCCGATGGGCGCGGCAGCCGCCCGGCTCGCCGACACGGCCGTGCTGACCTCCGACAACCCCCGCTCCGAGGACCCCCTCGCGATCCTCGCCGCGATGCTCTCCGGAGCCGCCGAAGTGCCCGTCCACGAGCGCGGCGACGTGCTGGTCGACGCCGACCGCGCCTCGGCCATCGCCGCCGCCGTCGCCCGCGCCGAACCGGGCGACACCGTCCTCGTCGCGGGCAAGGGGCACGAACAGGGCCAGGACATCCACGGGGTGGTACGCGCCTTCGACGACCGCAAGGTCCTGCACGCAGCCATCGAACGGTCCCTGGCGCGTCCCGGCGCCGCGGACCGTGCCCCTCACCTCGAGAACAACAGTCAGGGATGACCAAGTGATCACCCTTTCCCTCGCCGAGATCGCCGAAATCGTCGGCGGGCAGTCGTACGACATACCGGATCCGGCAGTCACCGTGACCGGACCCGTCGTCATCGACTCCCGCGAGGTCGCCCCCGGCAGCCTGTTCGCCGCGTTCGCCGGCGAACGGGTCGACGGCCACGACTACGCCCAGCGCGCCGTCGGGGCGGGCGCGGCAGCCGTGCTGGCGGCCCGCCCCGTCGGCGTTCCGGCGATCGTCGTGGACGACGTCGTCGGCGCCCTCGGAGCCCTCGCCCGTGCCGTCGTGGAACGCCTCGGCACCACCGTCGTCGGACTCACCGGATCCGCCGGCAAGACGTCCACCAAGGACCTGATCGCGCAGCTCCTCCAGCGCAAGGGCCCGACCGTCTGGACGCCCGGCTCCCTCAACAACGAGATCGGCCTGCCGGTCACGGCCCTGACCGCCACCGCCGAGACCGAGCACCTGGTCCTGGAGATGGGGGCCCGCGGCGTCGGCCACATCCACTATCTGGCCAACCTCACGCCGCCCCGGATCGGCCTGGTCCTCAACGTCGGCTCCGCGCACCTCGGCGAGTTCGGCAGCCGGGAGGCCATCGCCCAGGCCAAGGGCGAGCTGGTCGAGGTCCTGCCCGAGGACGGCTGCGCCGTGCTCAACGCGGACGACCCGCTCGTCCGCGCCATGGCCTCGCGCACGCAGGCCCGCGTCCTGCTCTTCGGAGAAGCCCCGGAAGCGGACGTACGGGGCGAGAAGGTCAGGATGACCGCGGACGGGCGGCCCGCCTTCGAGCTCCACACACCCACCGGGTGCAGCGACGTGACCATGCGCCTGTACGGTGAGCACCACGTGTCGAACGCGCTCGCCGCGGCCGCCGTCGCCCATGAGTTGGGCATGTCCGTGACCGAGATCGCCGAGGCGCTCTCGGAGGCGGGCACCCTCTCCCGCTGGCGCATGGAGGTCACCGAGCGTCCGGACGGTGTGACGATCGTCAACGACGCCTACAACGCGAACCCCGAATCCATGAGAGCCGCACTGCGTGCGCTGGCTGCCATGGGCCAGGCCCGAGGGGCCGACGGGGGACGCACCTGGGCGGTGCTCGGTCAGATGGCCGAGCTCGGTGACGCGTCGCTCGCCGAGCACGACGCGGTCGGACGGCTCGCCGTCCGGCTCAACGTCAGCAAGCTCGTCGCTGTCGGGGGGAGAGAAGCCTCCTGGCTGCAACTGGGCGCATATAACGAGGGTTCGTGGGGTGAGGAGTCGGTGCACGTGTCCGACGCACAGGCGGCCGTCGACCTGTTGCGCAGTGAACTGCGCCCGGGAGACGTCGTGCTGGTGAAGGCGTCCCGGTCGGTCGGCCTGGAGAAGGTCGCCCAGGCACTGCTGGAGAACTCGACCGAGGGCGAGGTCGCCGGCCGATGAGGCAGATCCTCTTCGCGGGGGCCATCGGGCTCTTCCTGACCCTGGTCGGTACTCCGCTGCTGATCAAGCTGCTGGCCCGCAAGGGATACGGGCAGTTCATCCGGGACGACGGCCCGCGCACCCACGGCAGCAAGAAGGGCACGCCCACGATGGGCGGCATCGCCTTCATCCTGGCGACGATCATCGCGTACCTCCTCGCGAAGGTCCTCACGGGAGAGGACATCCGCTACTCCGGTGTCCTCGTGCTGTTCCTCATGACCGGGATGGGGCTCGTCGGGTTCCTCGACGACTACATCAAGATCGTCAAGCAGCGTTCGCTCGGTCTGCGGGCCAAGGCGAAGATGGCGGGACAGCTGATCGTCGGCATCGCCTTCGCGGTGCTCTCGCTCCAGTTCCCCAACTCCGCGGGCAGCACCCCGGCCTCCGACCGGCTCTCCTTCGTGGAGGACTTCGGCTGGTCGATCGGCCCGGTGCTGTTCTGCGTCTGGGCGCTCTTCATGATCCTCGCCATGTCCAACGGCGTGAACCTCACCGACGGCCTCGACGGTCTGGCCACCGGCGCCTCGGTGATGGTCTTCGGCGCCTACACCTTCATCGGCCTCTGGCAGTTCCAGGAGTCCTGCGCCAACGCGGACAAGCTGACCAACCCCAGCGCCTGCTTCGAGGTACGCGACCCGCTCGACCTCGCCGTCGTCGCCGCCGCCCTGATGGGCGCCTGCTTCGGCTTCCTGTGGTGGAACACCTCGCCCGCCAAGATCTTCATGGGCGACACCGGCTCGCTCGCCCTCGGCGGCGCGATCGCGGGCCTCGCGATCCTCTCCCGCACCGAACTCCTGATGGCCGTCCTCGGCGGCCTCTTCGTGATGATCACCATGTCCGTGGTCATCCAGGTCGGTTCGTTCAAGATGACCGGCAAGCGGGTCTTCCGGATGGCGCCGCTCCAGCACCACTTCGAACTCAAGGGGTGGTCCGAAGTCCTTGTCGTGGTCCGCTTCTGGATCATCCAGGGCATGTGCGTGATCGTCGGCCTCGGCCTCTTCTACGCGGGATGGGCAGCCAAGAAGTGAGCAGCACCGTGGACTGGCAGGGCAAGCACGTCACCGTCGCCGGGCTCGGCGTCAGCGGCATCCCCGCGGCCCGCGCCCTGCACGAGCGCGGCGCGCTCGTCACCGTCGTCAACGACGGCGACGACGAACGCGCCCGCGCGCAGGCGGCCGAACTGGAGGCGCTCGGCATCACGGTGCGCCTCGGCGACGGCGCGACCCTGCCGCCGTCCACGGAACTCGTCGTCACCGCCCCCGGCTGGCAGCCGGACAAGCCGCTCTTCCTGGCTGCCGCCGAGGCGGACGTCCCGGTCTGGGGCGACGTCGAACTGGCCTGGCGACTGCGCGGGACGAACGGCCGGAAGGCCGCTCCCTGGCTCGCGGTCACCGGCACCAACGGCAAGACCACGACCGTACGGATGCTGGCGTCGATCCTTCAGGCGGCGGGCCTGCGCACCGCCGCCGTCGGCAACATCGGCGTATCGCTGCTGGACGCGGTGCTCGGCGAGACCGAGTACGACGTCCTCGCCGTCGAACTCTCCAGCTACCAGCTGCACTGGGCGCCCTCCCCGCGCGCCCACTCGGCGGCCGTCCTCAACCTGGCGCCGGACCACCTCGACTGGCACGGCTCGATGGAGGCGTACGCCGCCGACAAGGGCCGCGTCTACGAGGGCAACACGGTCGCCTGCGTCTACAACGTGGCCGACCCGGCCACCGAGGACCTGGTGCGCGAGGCGGACGTCGAAGAGGGCTGCCGGGCCATCGGCTTCACCCTCGGCGCCCCCGGCCCCTCGCAGCTCGGCGTGGTCGACGGCATCCTCGTCGACCGGGCGTTCGTCGCCAACCGCCAGAAGCAGGCCCAGGAACTGGCCGAGGTCACCGACGTCAATCCGCCGGCCCCGCACAACATCGCCAACGCCCTCGCCGCCGCCGCCCTCGCCCGCGCCTTCGGCGTGGAGCCGGCCGCCGTCCGCGACGGACTGCGCGCCTTCCGGCCGGACGCCCACCGCATCGAACACGTCGCGGACATCGACGAAGTCCGTTACGTGGACGACTCCAAGGCCACCAACACCCATGCCACCGAGGCCTCCCTCGCCGCCTACGACTCCATCGTCTGGATCGCGGGCGGACTGGCCAAGGGCGCCACGTTCGACGAGCTGGTCGCCGGTGCGGCGAAGCGGCTGCGCGGGGTCGTGCTGATCGGCGCCGACCGGGCGCTGATCCGCGAAGCCCTGACGCGACACGCCCCCGAAGTCCCGGTGGTCGACCTCGACCGGACCGACACTGGGGCGATGTCCGAAGCGGTCGCACGGGCGGCCGCGCTCGCCCGGCCGGGGGATACGGTACTGCTGGCCCCGGCCTGTGCCTCGATGGACATGTACACCAACTACAACAAGCGGGGCGAGGCGTTCGCGGACGCGGTCCGCGCACGCGCCGACGAGAGCGCCTGACCGACCGGGCCTCCGCGCCCGGGGTCACGGGCCCCGGGCACGAGCAGTGGAGGGGACAGCGACAATGCCGGCCGACGAGAGATTCGCCGTACGGCGGGACCGCGCACGGGCCTCGGTTCCCCGCCGCCTCGCCGCCTCGCCCGCACCCTCCGGAGTACCGCTGCCCGACGGGCTCGCCCTGCGCGGGCGCCTCGCCACCGGAGCCCGGCGCCCGCAGACGCCCCGCGGCTCCGGACGCGGCGGCCCGGGGCCCCGCACTCCGCGCACCGGGCGTGGCGGCGGACCGCGCCGGACCTATGAGCGGGCACGGCGGGCCTGGGACCGGCCCCTGACCGCCTACTACGTGATCCTCGGCTCCAGCCTCCTGATCACCGTGCTGGGCCTGGTGATGGTCTACTCCGCCTCGATGATCAAGGCGCTGGACATCAGCAAGCCCGCGACGTACTTCTTCGGAAAGCAGTTCCTCGCCGCCGTCATCGGGGGCACGCTGATGCTGGTCGCCGCCCGGATGCCCGTGAAGCTCCACCGGGCGCTGGCCTACCCGATACTGATGGTCACCGTCTTCCTGATGGTCCTGGTCCAGGTGCCGGGGATAGGGATGTCGGTCAACGGCAACCAGAACTGGCTCTACCTGGGCGGCCCCTTCCAGCTCCAGCCCAGCGAGTTCGGCAAGCTGGCCCTCATTCTGTGGGCGGCGGACCTGCTGGCCCGCAAGCAGGACAAGCGGTTGCTGACGCAGTGGAAGCACATGCTCGTGCCGCTCGTGCCGGTCGCCTTCATGCTGCTCGGACTGATCATGCTCGGCGGCGACATGGGAACCGCGATCATTCTCACAGCGATCCTGTTCGGTCTGCTCTGGCTGGCCGGCGCTCCCACCCGGCTGTTCGCCGCGGTGCTCGGCTTCGCCTCCGTCATCGCGTTCCTGCTGATCAGGACCAGCCCCAACCGGATGTCCCGGCTCGCCTGCATGGGAGTGAGCGAACCCGATCCGGAGGGCGGCTGCTGGCAGGCCGCACACGGGATCTATGCTCTGGCGTCCGGCGGATGGTTCGGTTCCGGGCTGGGTGCGAGTGTGGAAAAATGGGGTCAACTCCCGGAACCCCACACCGACTTCATCTTCGCGATCACCGGTGAGGAACTGGGCCTGGCGGGGACGTTGTCGGTGCTCGCCCTGTTCGCGGCTCTAGGCTATGCGGGTATCCGCGTGGCCGGACGCACGGAGGACCCCTTCGTGAGGTTTGCCGCGGGAGGCGTGACCACGTGGATCACGGCCCAGGCCGTGATCAACATCGGTGCGGTGCTCGGTCTGTTGCCGATCGCCGGGGTTCCGCTCCCGCTGTTCTCCTACGGGGGGTCGGCCCTGCTGCCGACGATGTTCGCGGTCGGGCTGATGATCGCCTTCGCACGGGAGGACCCAGCCGCCAAGGCGGCCCTGGCCATGCGGAAGCCCGGGGTGAGATGGAAGACGATGAGACGGCGCGTCAAGAAGCGTCCGTCCGGAGAGCGGTGAATTTCGGTGCATGTCGTACTCGCCGGCGGGGGGACCGCCGGACACATCGAGCCCGCGCTTGCCCTCGCAGACGCCCTGCGCAGGCAGGACCCGACCGTGGGAATCACTGCCCTCGGCACGGAACGCGGCCTGGAGACCAGACTCGTGCCCGAGCGGGGGTACGAGCTGGCGCTCATCCCGGCCGTGCCGCTGCCCCGTAAGCCCACGCCCGAACTGATCACCGTCCCGGGCCGGCTGCGTGGCACCATCAAGGCCGCCGAGCAGATCCTGGAGCGCACCAAGGCGGACTGCGTGGTCGGCTTCGGCGGCTACGTCGCACTGCCCGGCTATCTGGCCGCCAAGCGGGCCGGTGTGCCGATCGTCGTCCACGAGGCCAACGCCCGCCCGGGCCTGGCCAACAAGATCGGCTCGCGGTACGCCCACGGGGTCGCCGTCTCCACCCCCGACAGCAAGCTGCGCGGCGCCCGCTACATCGGCATCCCGCTGCGCCGCACCATCGCCACCCTGGACCGCGCCCGGGTCCGACCCGAGGCCCGCGCCTCCTTCGGCCTCGACCCCAACCTGCCCACGCTGCTGGTCTCCGGCGGATCGCAGGGCGCGCGCCACCTCAACGAGGTGGTCCAGCGGGTCGCGCCGCTGCTGCAGCGTTCCGGGATCCAGATCCTCCATGTGGTCGGCCCGAAGAACGAATTGCCGCGGATCGACAACATGCCCGGGATGCCGCCCTACATCCCGGTACCGTACGTGGACCGGATGGACCTCGCGTACGCCGCGGCCGACATGATGTTGTGCCGCGCGGGCGCGATGACCGTCGCCGAACTCTCCGCCGTCGGGCTCCCCGCCGCCTACGTGCCGCTGCCCATCGGCAACGGCGAACAGCGGCTCAACGCCCAGCCGGTGGTCAACGCCGGCGGCGGCCTGCTGGTGGACGACGCGGCGCTCACCCCGGAGTGGGTGCAGGGCAACGTCCTGCCGGTACTGTCGGACCCTCACCGGCTGTACGAAATGTCCCGCGCCGCCGCCGAGTTCGGCCGGCGCGACGCCGACGACCTGCTCGTCGGCATGGTGTACGAAGCGATTGCCGCGCGCCGCTAGGCGCCCGGCGCGATGCGGTGCGGACCCGGGGCGGGCGCCACGGGTCCGGTGAAGGAGCGAGCGTGGCCGGACCGACGACCGCCCAGCGCGGCGCGCCCGGGCGGGCGGACACTTCCGCCCGCCCGCCGCGGACCGGCCCCGACGAGCCCCGGATCAGCCGCCGCACCCTGCTGATCCTGATCGGCGTCGCGGCTGCCCTGTTCACCGCGTTCGTGATCTGGCTGCTCTACGGCTCCTCCTGGCTCCGCGTCGAGAAGGTCGGCACGAGCGGCGTCGAGGTCCTGACCCGCGAAGAAGTGGAAGCGGTTGCCGCCACGCCGATCGGCGCCCCGCTGGTCTCCGTGGACACCGACGCCATGGAACGCCGGTTGCGCCAGAAGTTGCCTCGTATCGACACAGTTGATGTCGTTCGGTCCTGGCCGGACGGCATCGGCCTTAAGGTGACCGAACGGAAGCCGGTCCTGCTGGTCGAAAAGGACGGCGCGTTCGTGGAAGTGGATGCCAAGGGCGTGCGCTTCGCCACCGTGGACAAGGCCCCGAAGGGCGTGCCCCTGCTGGAGCTGACTCCCGAACCGTCCGCGAGCCTTCGCCGCTTCGGCGGTGACGGTCTGTTGCGGGAAGCGGTCCGGGTCGTCGGCGACCTTCCGGCAGGTGTGGCCGAGGACACCGAGGTCGTACGGGTCACCTCGTACGACGCGATCTCCTTGCTGCTCACCCGGGATCGTGTGGTGACCTGGGGGAGTGGCGAAGACGGGCCGGTGAAGGCGCGCGTCCTCACCGCACTCATGAAAGCCACCCCCAAAGTGGGACACTTCGACGTAAGCGCCCCCACCGCCCCGGCGGTATCGGCGAGTTGACGGGTATTTGTGCTGGCCAGCACCCTGGTTGGTCAGCGCTACGGGTGATCACATAGGGTGAAAAGAAAAACGGGAGGTTCGGCGTGTTCGTTGAACGTGCGCCACTTGTCGACTTAGTGTCCTGTTCGGAAGAGTCCAGGAAGCAGACACACCGGTAACCCTAAACTTCAACGTTAGGGTTTGGGTCGGCGTTCGGACCGTCCCCATCGACATCAGTCGTCGCCGCGGGGCTACCGCAGAGCGACGACACGTAACTCGAGGCGAGAGGCCTTCGACGTGGCAGCACCGCAGAACTACCTCGCAGTCATCAAGGTCATCGGTGTCGGCGGCGGTGGTGTCAATGCCATCAACCGAATGATCGAGGTCGGTCTCAAGGGCGTCGAGTTCATCGCGATCAACACGGACGCACAAGCCCTGTTGATGAGCGACGCCGACGTCAAGCTCGACGTCGGCCGCGAACTCACCCGGGGCCTCGGCGCCGGGGCGAACCCGGCCGTCGGTCGTAAGGCGGCAGAGGACCACCGTGAGGAGATCGAGGAGGTCCTCAAGGGGGCCGACATGGTCTTCGTCACCGCCGGAGAAGGCGGCGGCACCGGCACCGGCGGCGCACCAGTCGTCGCCAACATCGCGCGCTCGCTCGGCGCCCTCACGATCGGCGTGGTCACCCGCCCGTTCACCTTCGAGGGCCGGCGACGCGCGAACCAGGCGGAGGACGGCATCGCCGAACTCCGCGAAGAGGTCGACACCCTCATCGTCATTCCCAACGACCGCCTGCTGTCCATCTCGGACCGTCAGGTCAGCGTGCTCGACGCGTTCAAGTCGGCCGACCAGGTGCTGCTCTCGGGTGTCCAGGGCATCACCGACCTCATTACCACCCCGGGTCTGATCAACCTCGACTTCGCCGACGTCAAGTCGGTCATGTCCGAGGCCGGATCGGCGCTCATGGGCATCGGCTCGGCGCGCGGCGACGACCGCGCGGTGGCGGCGGCGGAGATGGCGATCTCCTCGCCCCTCCTGGAAGCCTCCATCGACGGCGCCCGCGGTGTCCTCCTCTCCATCTCCGGCGGCAGCGACCTCGGTCTCTTCGAGATCAACGAGGCCGCCCAGCTGGTGAGTGAGGCCGCGCACCCCGAGGCCAACATCATCTTCGGCGCCGTCATCGACGACGCCCTGGGCGACGAGGTGAGGGTCACCGTGATCGCGGCGGGCTTCGACGGCGGTCAGCCGCCGGCCCGCCGGGAGAACGTCCTCGGCGCGAACAGCAACAAGCGCGAGGAGCCGGCCGCCCCGGCCAGGTCCTCCGTCGAGTCCACGCGCCCGACGGGCGGACTAGGTTCCGTGCCTCCGCGCGAGGAGAGCCCGGCTCCGGCCGAGCCCACCCCCGCGTCGGCTTCGAGTGAGAGCGCGCTCGGGCCGGTCTCGCCGCCGCACGTCCCGCCGGCCCGTCCCTACCAGGACACCCAGGCCGAAGAGCTGGACGTTCCGGACTTCTTGAAGTGATAGCCCAGCACCGGGCGGAACCCGTCACGGGCAGCGCTCACTTCGCCTTCACCGACCGGTGGGGCGGAGTGAGCGCCGCTCCGTACGGTGAGCTCAACCTCGGCGGCGCGGTCGGCGACGACCCCGCCGCCGTCGGCGCGAACCGGGAGCGTGCGGCCGGCCGACTCGGTCTCGACCCGGCCCGCGTGGTCTGGATGAACCAGGTGCACGGCCGGGACGTCGCCGTGGTGGACGGACCCTGGGGTGCGGACGCGGAGATTCCGGCCGTGGACGCGGTGGTGACCGCCCGGCGCGGGTTGCCGCTCGCGGTCCTCACCGCCGACTGCACCCCCGTTCTTCTCGCCGACCCGGTCGCCGGAGTCGTCGGGGCGGCGCACGCCGGGCGGCCGGGACTGGTCGCCGGAGTCGTTCCGGCGGCGGTGGAGGCCATGGTCGCGCTCGGCGCACACCCCTCCCGGATCACCGCGCACACCGGACCGGCCGTCTGCGGACGGTGTTACGAGGTGCCGGAGGCGATGCGGGCGGAGGTCGCCGAGGCCGTTCCCGGCACCTGGTCCGAGACCAGCTGGGGCACCCCGGCCGTCGATGTCACCGGCGGAGTCCACGCCCAGCTCGCCGCCCTCGGTGTGGCGGACCGGCACTCCTCGCCGTACTGCACGCTGGAATCGGGCGACCACTTCTCGTACCGCCGCGACCGCACCACCGGGCGGCTCGCCGGATATGTCTGGTTGGACTGATAGGGCATGACGGACCGTAAGGCTCAACTCGCCGCGAATCTGGCACAGGTGGAGGAAAGGATCGCCTCCTCCTGTGCCGCGGCCGGTCGTAAGCGCGAGGAAGTGACCCTGATCGTGGTCACCAAGACCTACCCCGCGAGCGATGTGCGGATCCTGCGTGAACTCGGTGTGCGCCATGTCGCGGAGAATCGTGACCAGGACGCGGCCCCCAAAGCCACCGCTTGTGCGGATCTTTCGCTGACATGGCACTTTGTCGGACAACTGCAGACGAACAAGGTTCGTTCTGTGACCAGTTATGCCGATATCGTGCAGTCGGTGGACCGCGCCAAGCTGGTCACCGCCCTCTCCGCCGCCGCGGTGCGCGTCGAGCGCGAGCTCGGCTGCCTGATCCAGGTCGCCCTGGACGCGGAGAGCGGCGCGCGCGGCGAGCGCGGCGGCGTCGCGCCGGACGGGGTCGAGGAGTTGGCGGCCGCGATCGGCGCGGCTCCCGGACTCCGGCTCGACGGACTGATGACCGTGGCGCCGCTGGCCGGGGAGTACGCGGGCCGGCAACGGGCCGCCTTCGACCGGCTGATGGAAATCTCATCCCGCCTGCGCGCCGGTCATCCGGCTGCGAACATGGTCTCCGCAGGTATGAGCGGGGACCTGGAGGACGCGGTGGCGGCCGGAGCGACACATGTACGCGTCGGTACGGCGGTACTCGGAGTCCGACCCCGGCTCGGGTAACGTCGCGAAGCAAGTCGGACCACAGCAGAAAATATGGTCATTACCGCTCACAGCGGTCAGACCACAGTGGATCGCGGGCACTTGGTGACGAATGCCGATCCACCACAGAGCGGAGGACTCGGAGCATGGCCGGCGCGATGCGCAAGATGGCGGTCTACCTCGGCCTCGTGGAGGACGATGGGTACGACGGTCCGGGGTTCGACCCCGACGACGAATTCGAACCTGAGCCGGAGCCCGAGCGCGACCGGCGGCGGCATCAGCCCCCGCACCAGGCGGAGCGGGAACGCGAGCGCGAAAGGGACGAACCGGTACGAGTAGTACAACCGCCCGCCCAGCGCGAGCCGGTTCAGCTCCCCGCGGAAAGCGTGCGACCCGCCCGGATCGCACCCGTGGCATCCATCACACCTGAACGCCCGAACATGGAGAAGAACGCACCGGTGATCATGCCCAAGGTCGTGTCCGAGCGGGAGCCGTACCGCATCACCACGCTGCACCCCAGGACCTACAACGAGGCCCGTACCATCGGGGAACACTTCCGTGAGGGCACTCCGGTGATCATGAATCTCACGGAGATGGACGACACGGACGCGAAGCGACTTGTCGACTTTGCCGCGGGGCTCGTCTTCGGTCTCCATGGCAGCATTGAACGCGTGACGCAGAAGGTGTTCCTGTTGTCGCCTGCTAACGTCGATGTCACGGCGGAGGACAAGGCCCGCATCGCAGAGGGCGGATTCTTCAACCAGAGCTGAGAACACGACACCGGGAACAACCCGGCCGAGAGGCCGGTGCCGGCCACGAGGCCGGAGCTGACGAGAGCCAGGGGAGAGGGAACCGCGGGACATGGGCGTCGCACTGGATGTGGTCTATATCGCGCTGATGTGTTTCCTCATCGTGCTGATCTTCCGGCTGGTCATGGACTATGTCTTCCAGTTCGCACGTTCATGGCAACCCGGCAAGGCGATGGTGGTCGTACTTGAGGCCACCTACACTGTCACCGATCCACCGCTCAAGCTTCTGCGGCGGTTCATTCCGCCGCTGCGTCTCGGGGGCGTGGCACTCGACCTGTCCTTCTTCGTTCTGATGATCATCGTCTACATCCTGATCAGCGTTGTGGTCAGGTTGTGAGCGATACGGTCTTGCCGACTGCCGACGACTACGTAGAGGTGAAGAAGAGATGCCGTTGACCCCCGAGGACGTGCGGAACAAGCAGTTCACGACCGTCCGCCTCCGAGAAGGCTATGACGAGGACGAGGTCGATGCCTTTCTCGACGAGGTCGAATCGGAGCTGACCCGTCTGCTCCGTGAGAACGAGGACCTGCGCGCCAAGCTGGCCGCCGCGACGCGTGCCGCCGCGCAGAACCAGCAGCAGCAACAGCAGCAGGGTATGCGCAAGCCTCCGGAGCAGCAGGATCGCCCCGGTGCCCCCGTTCCCGCCGCCATATCAGGACCGCCGCAGCAGCAGCAGCCCCCGCAGATGGGTCCGCCCCAGCTGCCCGGTGGCGCGCCGCAGTTGCCCGCAGGTCCCAGCGGCCACGGCCCCCAGGGCGGCCACGGCCCCGGTCCGCAGGGCCCGCACGGCCCCGGCCCGATGCAGGGCGGTCCCATGGGTGGCCCGATGCAGGGCGGCCCCATGGGTCAGCACCCCCAGCAGCAGCAGATGCAGCAGATGCAGCCGCCGCAGATGCAGCAGCAGGGGCAGGGCCCCGGCGGCGACAGCGCCGCCCGTGTCCTCTCGCTCGCACAGCAGACCGCCGACCAGGCGATCGCGGAGGCCCGTTCCGAGGCCAACAAGATCGTCGGCGAGGCGCGCAGCCGTGCCGAGGGTCTGGAGCGCGACGCGCGTGCCAAGGCCGACGCCCTGGAGCGGGACGCGCAGGAGAAGCACCGCGTGGCGATGGGCTCGCTGGAGTCGGCCCGCGCGACGCTGGAGCGCAAGGTCGAGGATCTGCGTGGCTTCGAGCGCGAGTACCGCACGCGGCTGAAGTCCTACCTGGAGAGCCAGCTGCGTCAGCTGGAGACCCAGGCGGACGACTCGCTCGCCCCGCCGCGGACTCCGGCAGCGGCTTCGCTGCCGCCGTCCCCCTCGCTGGCCCCGGCCGGTGCGGGTGCGATGGGTCACTCCATGGGCGGCTCCAACCACGGTGGCCACGGCGGCCAGCAGATGGGTGGCGGCCCGTCCACGATGGGCGGTGCGCCGTCCTACGGTGGCCAGCAGCAGATGTCGCCCGCGATGACGCAGCCGATGGCGCCGGTGCGGCCGCAGGCGCCGCAGCCGATGCAGCAGGCGCCTTCGCCGATGCGTGGGTTCCTGATCGACGAGGACGACAACTGAGCGGTTCGCGCTCGCTGAGCGCGTAGCCGTCGGCAGGCAAAGGGCCGGGCCCCGGGATTTCCCGGGGCCCGGCCCTTTGGCGTGGGCTCGGCCACGGCTGCCGGGTGCGGGTGAGGCGCCTGCGGCGGGCCTGTTCCCCTCCCCGCCCCTTCCCGAAACCGGGGCGCTGCCCCGGGCCCCGCTCCTCACTCGCCGGAGGGGCTGATCAACCGAGCCCGTCCGGCGATTGAGGCGCGCAGGTTCGGGGGCGGAGCCCCCGAGGGGGTACGCGGAAGGGCCCGCCGGAATCCGGTCCGGCGGGCCCCTCTGGTCCTGCGGGCTACCGCTACCGCTTCCGCAGGCGGAACGTCAGCGCCAGGCCCTCGTCCTCGAACACCTCGCCGTACGTCTCGTCCGCCTCGCCCTCCGCGTAGTCCAGGGCGAGCACCTCCTCGGAGATCAGCGGGGTGTGCTCGGTGAGGGCTTCCACCGTTGCCGGGGACGTCGAGGTCCAGCGGACGGCGATGCGGTCCGCGACGTCCAGGCCGCTGTTCTTGCGGGCCTCCTGGATCAGGCGGATCGCGTCACGGGCCAGGCCCGCGCGGCGCAGTTCCGGGGTGATCTCCAGGTCCAGGGCGACGGTCGCGCCCGCGTCCGAGGCGACCGACCAGCCCTCGCGCGGGGTCTCCGTGATGATGACCTCGTCGGGGGAGAGGGTGATCTGCTCGCCGTCGACCTCCACCGATGCCGTGCCCTCACGCAGGGCCAGGGACAGGGCTGCCGCGTCCGTGTTCGCCACCGCCTTGGCCACCGCCTGGACGCCCTTGCCGAACCGCTTGCCCAGGGCGCGGAAGTTGGCCTTCGCCGTCGTGTCGACCAGGGAGCCGCCCACCTCCGAGAGCGAGGCCAGCGAGGTGACGTTCAACTCCTCCGTGATCTGGGCGCGCAGCTCTGCCGAGAGGCCTTCGAAGCCTGCCGCCGCCACCAGCGCCCGCGACAGCGGCTGACGGGTCTTCACGCCCGACTCGGCGCGCGTGGCCCGGCCCAACTCCACCAGGCGGCGCACCAGCGCCATCTGGGCGGAGAGCGTCGGGTCGATCGCCGTGAGATCCGCCTTCGGCCAGGAGGACAGGTGGACCGACTCCGGGGCGTCGGGAGTGACCGGCGCCACCAGGTCCTGCCAGACCCGCTCCGTGATGAACGGGGTCAGCGGGGCCATCAGCCGGGTCACCGTCTCGACGACCTCGTGCAGCGTGCGCAGCGCCGCCTTGTCACCCTGCCAGAAGCGGCGGCGCGAGCGGCGTACGTACCAGTTGGAGAGGTCGTCCACGAACGCCGAGAGCAGCTTGCCGGCGCGCTGGGTGTCGTAGCCCTCCATCGCGACGGTCATCTGGTCGACCAGCGCGTTCAGTTCGCTCAGCAGCCAGCGGTCCAGGACCGTTCGGTCCGCCGGGGCAGGGTCGGCCGCCGACGGGGACCAGCCCGACGTGCGCGCGTACAGGGCCTGGAAGGCGACCGTGTTCCAGTAGGTGAGGAGCGTCTTGCGGACGACCTCCTGGATCGTGCCGTGGCCCACACGCCGTGCCGCCCAGGGGGAGCCGCCCGCCGCCATGAACCACCGCACCGCGTCCGCCCCGTGCTGGTCCATCAGCGGGATCGGCTGAAGGATGTTCCCCAGGTGCTTGGACATCTTGCGGCCGTCCTCGGCGAGGATGTGGCCCAGGCAGACGACGTTCTCGTAACTCGACTTGTCGAAGACCAGGGTGCCGACCGCCATCAGCGTGTAGAACCAGCCGCGGGTCTGGTCGATGGCCTCCGAGATGAACTGCGCCGGGTAGCGGCTCTCGAAGATCTCCTTGTTCTTGTACGGGTAGCCCCACTGCGCGAACGGCATCGAACCCGAGTCGTACCAGGCGTCGATGACCTCCGGGACGCGGTACGCCTCCAACTGGCAGTTCTCGTGCGTGCAGGTGAAGGTGATCTCGTCGATGAAGGGGCGGTGCGGGTCCAGCCCCGATTGGTCGGTGCCCGTGAGATCCGTCAGTTCCGCGCGTGAGCCCACGCACGTCAGGTGGTTGTCCTCGCAGCGCCAGATCGGCAGCGGCGTGCCCCAGTAGCGGTTACGGGAGAGCGCCCAGTCGACGTTGTTGTTGAGCCAGTCGCCGAAGCGGCCGTTCTTGACCGAGTCAGGGAACCAGTTGGTCTTCTCGTTCTCCTGGAGGAGCCGGTCCTTGACCGCCGTCGTCCTGATGTACCAGGAGGGCTGCGCGTAGTAGAGCAGCGCGGTGTGGCAGCGCCAGCAGTGCGGGTAGCTGTGCTCGTAGGGGACGTGGCGGAAGAGCTTGCCGCGCGCGTCCAGGTCCGCGGTGAGCGCCTCGTCGGCCTTCTTGAAGAAGACGCCGCCGACCAGCGGGAGATTCTCTTCGAAGGTGCCGTCCGGGCGGACCGGGTTGACCACCGGCAGGCCGTACGCACGGCAGACCACGAGGTCGTCGGCGCCGAACGCGGGGGACTGGTGGACCAGACCCGTGCCGTCCTCGGTCGTGACGTACTCGGCGTTGACGACGTAGTGCGCCTCGGCCGGGAAGTCCACCAGGGCGAAGGGGCGCTCGTAGCTCCAGCGCTCCATCTCCGCGCCGGTGAACGACTGGCCGGTGGCCTCCCAGCCCTCGCCCAGCGCCTTCTCCAGGAGCGGCTCGGCGACGACGAGCCGCTCCTCGCCGTTCGTCGCGACGACGTAGCGGACCTCGGGGTGGGCGGCGACCGCCGTGTTGGAGACCAGCGTCCAGGGGGTGGTCGTCCAGATCAGGAGGGCCGCGTCGCCGGCCAGCGGGCCGGAGGTGAGCGGGAAGCGGACGAAGACCGAGGGGTCGACGACCGTCTCGTAGCCCTGGGCCAGCTCGTGGTCGGACAGGCCGGTGCCGCAGCGCGGGCACCAGGGGGCGACGCGGTGGTCCTGGACCAGCAGGTCCTTGTTGAAGATCTCCTTGAGCGACCACCACACGGAGTCCACGTACTCCGGGTCCATGGTGCGGTACGCGTCGTCCAGGTCGACCCAGTAGCCCATGCGGGTCGTCAGCTCGGCGAACGCGTCGGTGTGCCGGGTCACCGACTCACGGCACTTGGCGTTGAACTCGGCGATGCCGAACGCCTCGATGTCCTTCTTGCCGTTGAAGCCCAGCTCCTTCTCGACCGCGAGCTCGACCGGCAGCCCGTGGCAGTCCCAGCCGGCCTTGCGGCCGACGTGGTAGCCCTGCATCGTGCGGAAGCGGGGGAAGACGTCCTTGAAGACGCGGGCCTCGATGTGGTGGGCGCCCGGCATGCCGTTGGCGGTCGGCGGGCCCTCGTAGAAGACCCACTCGGGGCGGCCTTCGGACCGGTCGAGGCTCTTGGCGAAGATCTTGCTCTCGCGCCAGAAGTCGAGCACGGCGTGCTCGAGCGCGGGCAGGTCGACCTGGGCGGGTACCTGGCGGTACTGCGGCGATGTCATGTGCGGCTTCCTCCGGCGGACGTCTTCCACTTCCGTCGGAGGGACGAGAGCGTCTCGGCTCCCGCGGTACCACCCTCCTTGGCCCCGGGCACAGGCCCGTGGCCCCCTCATTGGGGTCGCGATGCCGGGTCTAGTGGCCTTGCGCCGGTGGGCGGAGCCCACGGTCCAAAGCGTTCTTCCGGCGGCTCCGGGGTGATCTTCGCGACGCGCTCGCCCCCGGGCTCCCACCGTCCCCGGGTCGCTACTGGCTGCGTACGGCGCTACTCGTCCCATCCAAGCCTCTCGCTGGGCTCAGTGTACGGGCCCGTACGGGCGACGGCCGACCGGTTATCGGTGGCGCGTGGGCGTGACCCGAGTGGCGGGACGGGGTACAAGGACTTCCCGGCGGCGCCCGGGGAGCCGGATTACCGGGCGGGGAGCTGGGAACAACGCAGGCAGGCGCGCCACGACCGGACACGGGGAGGGCGAGAAGGCGGCGTGCCCCGTTGCCGCGGGGCTGGAGTCGATTTATCGTCCCAGCACGATTCGCGAGCAAGATCACAATATGTGAAGGGGCCGCGGCCATGGTGGCGAAGAAGACGGCGGAAGAGACCGTGGCCGAGCGCGACGGCGCCCACGAGTCACCGGCCGAGCAGGCGCCCGCGCCCGCGAAGAGGACGACGAAGAAAGCCGCCGCCAAGAAGAGCACCGCCAAGAAGACGGCGGCCAAGAAGGCGACGGCGAAGAAGGCCGCCGCCAAGAAGAGCACCGCCGGGAAGGCGTCGGAAAAGGGCGCAGCGGCGGCCACGGAGGCGGCCCGGGCCGCCGAGCAGACGGGAGCCCACACGGTGGTAACCAAGAAGAGCGCGAGTCGTCACGCAGCAGGCGCACAGGCCACGGCCCCCGTGCCGCCGGCCCGCGCCGCCGCCCCCGACGAGCTGGCCGTCCGGCCCGGGGAGGACCCCTGGACGCCCGAGGAGGTCACCGAGGCGCGCACCTTGCTGACGAGCGAGACGCTGCGGCTCCGCAGCGAGCTGGAGGCCTCCGGCGCGGCGCTCGCCGGGCTGATGCGGGACTCCGGCGACGGCGCGGGCGACGACGAGGCCGACACCGGCACCAAGAACATCACCCGCGAGCACGAGCTGTCGCTGGCCGCCCACGCCCAGGAGACGCTGGAGCAGACCGAGCGGGCGCTCGCCCGGCTGGAGGCGGGGACGTACGGGCTCTGCGAGGTCTGCGGCAAACCGATCGGAAAGGCGCGGATGCAGGCCTTCCCCCGGGCCACCCTGTGCGTCGAGGACAAGCAGAAGCAGGAGCGGCGCGGCTGACCCGCGCAGGTGTGTCGTACCCTCATCCTCAGGCAGGCACCTAGGTTGAGGGACTCACGTGGCAGAGGCGGAGCGCATCATCGGTACGCCGGAAGATCCCGATGCCGAAGGCACGGACGAAGGCGGCAGCACGGCCGCCGACGCCGCCGTGAACGCGGGCCGGGGCAAGCGGAGGGTCCTCGTTCTCCTGAGCGTGGCCGTCGTGGCCTACCTGCTGGACCTGGTCACCAAGATGATCGTGGTCGCGAAGTTGGAGCATCAGCCGCCGATCGACATCATCGGCGACTGGCTGCAGTTCCGGGCGATCCGGAACGCGGGCGCCGCGTTCGGGTTCGGCGAGGCGTTCACGGTGATCTTCACCATCATCGCCGCCGGCGTGATCGTGGTGATCGTCCGGCTGGCCCGCAAGCTCTACAGTCTGCCGTGGGCCATCGCCCTGGGCCTCCTCCTGGGCGGCGCGCTCGGCAACCTCACCGACCGGCTCTTCCGGGCGCCCGGTGTGTTCGAGGGCGCGGTGGTGGACTTCATCGCCCCCAAGCACTTCGCCGTCTTCAACCTCGCCGACTCCGCCATCGTGTGCGGCGGCATCCTCATCGTGATCCTCTCCTTCAAGGGTCTGGACCCCGACGGGACCGTGCACAAGGACTGACCGCCCCGGCGCGGAGAGCGTTCCGCGCAAGGCATACTCGACAGGTGAGTACGCACCCCGAGATCCGCACCCTGCCCGTACCGGACGGCCTGGAAGGCGAGCGCGTCGACGCCGCCATCTCCCGGATGTTCGGTTTCTCCCGCACCAAGGCCGCCGAGCTGGCCGCAGCCGGGAAGGTCCAGGTGGACGGTTCGGTGGCCGGGAAGTCCGAGCGGGTCCACGGGGGCGCCTGGCTGGAAGTGGAGATGCCACAGGCGGCCGCTCCCGTCCAGGTCGTCGCCGAACCCGTCGAGGGCATGGAGATCGTCCATGACGACGACGACATCGTCGTCATCATGAAGCCGGTCGGCGTCGCCGCCCACCCCAGCCCCGGCTGGACCGGCACCACCGTCATCGGCGGCCTCGCCGCCGCCGGCTACCGGATCTCGACGTCCGGAGCCGCCGAGCGCCAGGGCATCGTCCACCGCCTCGACGTCGGCACCTCCGGCCTGATGGTCGTCGCCAAGTCCGAGCGCGCCTACACCCTGCTCAAGGCCCAGTTCCGCGACCGGGTCGTCGACAAGAAGTACCACGCGCTCGTCCAGGGCCACCCGGACCCGATGAGCGGCACCATCGACGCCCCCATCGGGCGCCACCCCAACCACGACTACAAGTGGGCGGTCACCGCCGAGGGCAAGCCGTCGGTGACCCACTACGACCTGATCGAGGCCTACCGCGCCGCCAGCCTCCTCGACATCAAGCTGGAGACCGGCCGCACCCACCAGATCCGGGTCCACATGTCCGCCCACCGCCACCCCTGCGTCGGCGACCTGACGTACGGCGCGGACCCGACCCTGGCCAAGCGCCTCGGGCTGACCCGCCAGTGGCTGCACGCCGTGCGGCTGGGCTTCGAGCACCCGAGGGACGGCAGCTGGGTGGAGTTCTCCAGCACCTACCCGGCCGACCTCCAGTACGCCCTCGACACCATCTCCGCGGAGAGTCAGTGAGCTCCGCCCCCTCCTCGTACAGCACCCGCAGGGCCGTCGAGGAGAGCGACCTCCAAGCCTGCTTCCAGGTGCGCAAGGAGGTCTTCGTCGGCGAGCAGAACGTGCCCGAAGAGCTGGAGTACGACGCCCACGACGCGACCGCGGTGCATGTCCTGGCGGTCGCGGCCGACGGCACCGCGCTCGGCACGGGCCGGCTGTTGCACGGCGCCGACGCGGTCGGGAAGACCGGCGGCGATCCGGCCGTCGGCTCGCTCGGCCGGCTCGCCGTGAGCCGGGAGGCCCGCGGCCTCGGGGTCGGCGCGGCCCTCGTGCGGGCCATCGAGGACGAGGCGCGGGCGCTGGGCCTGGCCGCCGTGGACCTGCACGCCCAGACGCACGCCCTCGGTTTCTACGAGCGGCTCGGATACGTCGCCCACGGACCCGAGTTCCCCGACGCGGGCATGGCGCACCGGGCCATGCGGCGGGAGATCAGCCCGGCCTGAGCGCCGGACAACGGGGGGTATAAGCCGCATCGCGCGTTCCGCGTGGCAGGGTGGGGGCCTTGTTCGGCCGCTCGTGGTGTGCCGGAACCGCTCGCTCCGGAAGGCGCCTCGTGGAACAGATGTCCCTCCTGCTCCTGCTGCTGCTCGGTGCCGTGGTCACGGTGCCGCTCGGCGACCGGCTGGGGCTGCCCGCGCCGGTGCTGATGACCCTCATCGGCATCGCGATGGCGTTCATGCCGTTCGTGCCGAACGTCGACATCCCGCCGGAGATCATCCTCCCCGCGCTGCTTCCGCCGCTGCTCTACGCCACCGTGCAGCGCACCTCCTGGCGGCAGTTCGCCGCCAACAGACGCCCGATCTTCCTGCTGGCCGTGGCCCTCGTCTTCGTCACCACCGCCGCCGTCGCCGCGGTCGCCAGCTCGATCGTGCCGGGGCTGCCCATCGCCGCCGCCGTCGCCCTCGGCGCGCTCGTCGCCCCGCCCGACCCGGTCGCGGCGACGGCCGTGGCGGGCTCCGTGGGGCTGCCGCGCCGGCTGGTGTCGATCCTGGAGGGCGAGGGGCTCTTCAACGACGTGACCGCCATCGTGCTCTACCACGTGGCCATCGCCGCCGCCGTCAGCGGCACCTTCTCGCTCCCCGAGGCCTTCGGGCTGCTGGTCCTCTCCGCCGTCGTCGCGGTGGCCGTCGGCCTCGCGCTCGGCTGGCTCACCATCAAACTGATGGGCCTGCTGGGCGACGCCACCCTCCAGGTCGGACTGACCCTGCTGGTGCCGTTCGTCTCCTACGTCCTCGCGGAGGAGCTGATGGGCTCCGGCGTGCTGGCCGTGCTGACCACCGCGCTGTACCTCGCCGAGCACACCGCCGACGCAGACGACGTGCTGGGCCGGCTCACCGGACGTACGTTCTGGGACATCGTCGACACCCTGGTCACCGGTGTGGCCTTCGGACTGATCGGCCTGGAGCTGCACAGTGTGTTCGGCACCGCCCACGGGCACGCCCTGGAGATGGTCGGCCGGGGGCTCGCGATCGTCGCGGTCGTCGTCGGCGTACGGCTGCTGTGGCTGCTGCCCGCGACCTGGCTGGCCAAGCGGCTCCACACCCGCCGCGACGTCAGCGAGGAGATCCCCACCAGCTGGCGGGAGACCGTCGTGATGTGGTGGGCCGGGATGCGCGGGGTGGCCTCGGTCGCCCTGGCGCTGGCGATCCCGCTGGAGACCGACGACGGGCAGCCCTTCCCCGGGCGCGACGAGATCATCTTCATCGCGTTCGCCGTGATCATGGCCACCCTGGTCTTCCAGGGGCTCACCCTGCCCTGGCTGGTGCGCAAGCTGCGGGTCCGGGCCGACACCGACGCCGAGGAGGCACTGGAGCGGGACCTCGCCGTCCGGGCCGCCAAGGCCGCCAAATACCGCCTCAAGGAGATCCAGGAGGTCGAGGAGTTCCCCGAGGAGGTCATGGAGCGGCTCCAGCGCGCCGCGTACGACATCGGCGCCCGGATCAGCCCGGACATGGTCGACGAGGAGCGGCGCGAGGCCTACGCCAAGCGCGCCGAGCGCTTCAAGGCGGTCAGCCGTGTCCAGCGCGAGATGATGTCGGCCGCCCGCCACGAGGTGCTCTCCGCGCGCAGCGAGCCCGGCTCCGACCCGGAGGTCGTGGACCGGGTGCTGCGGTATCTGGACGTCCGCTCGCTGCGCTGAAGGCCGTCGCGGGGCGGCCTCAGCCGCGGCCCGTGCGCGGGGCCCTGGAGTCGTCCCCTTCGGCGGGCGGCACCGTCCGATCGCGGCCCGCCCGGCCTCCCGCACCCGTCGGCTCCGCCCACTGCTCGCCCGGCGGCGGTACGGCGGGCCCGGTGGCGATCCGCGGCAGCGCGTACGGGTGGTGATCGCGCAGCCAGCCGATCAGCTGCTCACGCACCGCGCAGCGCACCGTCCAGATGTCGTCCGCGTCCTTCGCCGTGACCACCGCCCGCACCTGGATCGTGGACGGCGTCGTGTCCGTGACGGCCAGCGACCAGTCCCGGCCGTCCCAGGAGGCGATGTCCCCGAGGAGGTCCCGCAGCTTCTCCCGCATCGCGGCGACCGGAGCGGAGTGGTCGAGGTGGAAGAAGACCGTGCCCGTCATCTGTGCCCCGCCGCGCGACCAGTTCTCGAACGGCTTGCTGGTGAAGTACGAGACCGGCATCGTGATCCGCCGCTCGTCCCAGGTCCGTACCGACAGGAACGTCAGCGTGATCTCGTCGATCGTGCCCCACTCGCCGTCCACCACCACGGTGTCGCCGATCCGCACCATGTCGCCGAACGCGATCTGGAATCCGGCGAAGAGATTGCCGAGCGTCGACTGGGCGGCGACACCGGCGACGACGCCCAGCACCCCGGCCGAGGCCAGCACCGAGGTGCCGACCCCGCGCATCGCGGGGAACGTCAGCAGCATCGCCGCGAGCGCGACCACCGTCACGACCGCGATGACCACCCGCTGGATCAGCGTCACCTGCGTACGGACCCGGCGGACCCGGGCCGGATCACGGGTGCCCGTCGCATACCGCGCGTAACTGGCCTCCACGACCGTCGCCGCGATCCGCACCACCAGCCACGCGGACGCGCCGATCAGCACGAGGGTCAGGGTCTGGCCGATCCCGGCCCGGTGTTCCCACAGCCAGGCGATGCCCGACTGCCGGTAGCTGCCGCGCAGCAGCGCCGTGATGATCACCACCTGCAACGGAGGCCGGCAGCGCCGCAGCAGCCCCCATAGCGGGGTCTCGTGGTGACGGCTGTCGGCGCGCCGCAGCAGCAGGTCGACCAGCCAGCCGACCAGCAGGGTGATCACCACGGAACCGCCGATGACGATCAGCGGGCGCAGCACGCTCTCCATTCCCTCGTCCTCCAAGCTGTAGGGCAGCCCCCAGGGCACAAATGGCACCATGGGCCTCATGAACATCATGCTTTTCCACTCGACGTACGGGCTCAGGCCCGCCGTGCACGCCGCGGCCGCGCGCCTCAGGGACGCCGGCCACGAGGTGCGCGTGCCCGATCTGTTCGAGGGGCACACCTTTGACACGGTGGAAGAGGGCATGGCCTACAAGGACGAAATCGGCAAGGAGGAGCTGCTGAAGCGCGCCGTGCTGGCCGCCGCGCCCTACTCCGACCAGGGACTCGTCTACGCCGGATTCTCCCTCGGGGCGGCGACCGCGCAGACCCTGGCGCTCGGCGACGCGAAGGCGCGCGGGCTGCTGCTGTTCCACGGCACCTCGGACATCGCCGAGAACGCCTCGGTGGACGAGCTCCCCGTGCAGCTGCACGTCGCGGACCCGGACCCCTTCGAGTCCCACGACTGGCTCACCAGCTGGTACCTCCAGATGCAGCGCACCGGCGCGGACGTCGAGGTCTACCGCTACCCCGGGGCCGGGCACCTGTTCACCGACCCCGATCTGCACGACTACGACCAGGCGGCCGCCGAGCAGACCTGGAGGGTCGCGCTCGGCTTCCTGGCCACCCTGTAGAACGCGCGGCACCCGGCGCACCGGGCGGTCGGCCCGCCCGGTGCGCCGGGTGCCACGGAAGGCGAGGGCGTCAGGCCTTGAGCGCCTTGTCGATGGCCTTCGTGAACTCGTCGGCCGTCATGGGGGCGTTCTCGCTGCCCTCGCTGGTGATCTTCTTGCCGTCCATCTTCAGCGTCGGCGTGCCCTGCACCCCGCTCTTGTCGAACGACGCGGACATCTTCATCGCCCAGCCGTCGTAGGTGCCGTCCTCCACGTCCTTCTGGAAGTCCTTGTTCCCCTTGAGCGCGTCGACCGAGTCCGCGACCTCGATGAGATAGCTGTCCTTGGCGAACTTGTCGTCGCTCTCCTCGGGGTGGAACTTCGCCGAGTACAGCGCGGCCTTGTACTCCAGGAACGCCTCGGGGCTCACGTCCAGCGCCGCACCGAGCGCGCTCAGGGCGTTCTTGGAGCCCTCGCCGTTGTCGGTGTTGTCGATGAAGGTCGCGCCGACGTACCGGACCTTGTACTTGCCGGCCTCGACGTCCTTCGAGACGGTCTCGCCGACGCCCTGCTCGAACGTGGCGCAGACCGGGCAGCGCGAGTCCTCGTACAGCTCCAGGGTCTTCTTCGCGCTCGACTTGCCGATCACCACGGTGGTGCCGTCGTCGCCGGAGGTGTTCTTCGGCGCGGTGACGTTCTTCGCGTCCGCGGCCGCCTCCCAGGCGTCCGGCTTGTTCAGCTGCGTCACCCCGTAGCTGATGCCGCCGACCACGGCGAGGGCCGCGACGACCGAGGCGGCCACGACGAGCTGCTTGCGGGTCTTGTCCTTCTTGGCCTGGGCCTCGCGCTCGGCGCGCAGCCGCTCGCGGGCCGCTGCCTTGTTCGCCTGGGTGTTGCGCTTGCTCATGATCGTTCTCCGTGAGTACGTGTGTGGGGGAGGGGCGGTGCTGCCGTCGTCGCGTCGCCGTGCCCTCAGGCAGCGGCGTACGTCGCGAGCGGCGGGCCCCTGCGTCCCACGCAGTGCACGAGGAAGCGGGCGGTCAGCGGCGGGTGCGGACGCCCGGCGGGCCGGGAGCGGCGGGCCGCGGCCCGGGCGCCCGAGCGCACCACGGCGACGGCTACCAGCAGCGGCCGGAACGCCAGCAGGGCCGCCGCGCGCAGCAGCCCGGCCAGGGCCTGTCTCTTATACACATCT
>NZ_NTGZ01000097.1 GCF_002551245.1 Streptomyces sp. rh34 | reverse complement strand
CCTCGGCCCTGCGCCCCCACACTCCGCTCAGTTCGACGCCGGGATGGGCGGCGAGCGCGGGGGCATGGGTGTTGCGCGCCCAGGGGCCGGCGCCGAGGAGGCCTATGCGCAGGGGGGCGGTGGCGGCAGCTGGTGTCATGGTGGCCAGTGTGCCCGGTGCGCGGACAGGGCCGCGTATGCGGTGGCTCTGCAGGGCGCCGGGCCGTGCGCGCGGCGTTGTCCGGGCCGTGCGCACGGCGTTGTCCGGCCCGTGCGCGCGGCGTTGTCCGGCCCGTGCACCACGCCCCGGCCGACCGTCTCCTCAGTCCAGGTCGGACATGTCGAGCACGAAGCGGTAGCGGACGTCGTTTCGCCGGAGGCGGTCGAGTGCCGTGTCCACCTGTGACGACGGAAGCACTTCGATGTCGGCGGCGATGCCGTGGTCGGCGCAGAACCGGAGCATCTCGGCTGTCGCCAAGCGGCCTCCGCTGCCCGCCGAGCTGAGCTTCTTGCGGCCGATGAGCAGGTCCATGGCCTCGACGGTGACGGGGCCCAGGTACCCGAGGAGGCTGAGGGTGCCGTCCATCGCCACCAGCCTCAGATACGGGGCGAGGTCGTGCGGGGCGGAGATGGTGTCGATGACGACGTCGAAGGCGTCGCGTGCCGTGGCCATGTGCCGGGGGTCGGTGGAGGCGATGAGGTCGTGAGCGCCGAGCTTGCGGGCGTCGTCGTGCTTGTCCCGGTTACGGCTGATGACGGTCGTGGTGGCGCCGAGCGCCACGGCCATCTTGACCGCGAGGTGGCCCAGGCCGCCGAGCCCGGCCACGGCGACGCGACTGCCGGGGCCCACGCCCAGGGAGCGCAGCGGCTCCCAGACGGTGATCCCGGCGCACATCAGCGGGGCGGCCGCGGCCGGGTCGAGGCCGGAGGGAATCGGGTAGGCGAAGGTGTCGCGCACGACGTACTCGCGGGAGAAGCCGCCCAGGGTGGTCGACCCGTCCTGCCGGTCGGTACCGCCGTAGGTCAGAGTCGGGAAGGAGTGGCAGAAATTCTCCTGTCCGGCCGCGCACATGGCGCACACGCCGCAGGAGTCGACGATGTTGCCCACCGCGACGCGGTCGCCGACCGAGAAGGCGGTCACCTCGGGGCCGGTCCCGGTCACCACGCCGGTGAATTCGTGACCGGGCACCAGAGGTGCCTTCGCGTGCTGGTCATGGGCGTTCAGGGCGTGCAGATCGGTGTGGCACACGCCGCAGTGGTCGACCCGCACCGCGATGTCGTCCGGACGCAGGTCACGGCGGTCCAGCGACGTGCGCCGCAGCGCCGTCGGACCGGCCGCCCGCCATCCCGTGGTCGTTCGCATACGTGACTCCTTAAACAGACTGTTCTGTCTGTCGCAGCGTAGGCGCGGCCGCACCCCAAGGCAAACCAACTGTTCTGTTTGGTAGAGTGCGGGCATGCCGGAACAGCCCCAGACCCCGCGAGGCGCCGCGACCTACCAGCGCATCCTGGACGCCGCCACAGAAGAGTTCGCCCAGCACGGCATCGCCGGGGCGCGCATCGAACGCATCGTGGCGGCAGCGCGCACCAACAAGGCGCAGCTCTATGCCTACTTCGGCGACAAGGAGCGACTCTTCGACGCGATCTTCCTCAGTTCGCTGGAGCGCATCACCAACGTCGTGCCCATCGACGCCGACGATCTCGCGGGCTGGGCCGTCCGTCTCTACGACGAATATCTGCGCCGCCCCGACCTCATCCGACTGGCGACCTGGACGCGACTGGAGCGCCGCCCTTCCGGGCACCTCGTCGAGACGCACCAGAACTACGACGACCGCAAGCTCGGGGCCATCGCCGAGGCCCAGGACGCCGGGCGGGTCCGCGCGGGCGACCCGTTCGACATCATGGCCGTGGTGATCGCCATGTCCATGGCCTGGTCACCGGTCAGCAACGTATACGCGGCCGGCAGCCAGGAACCCGATGACGTACACGACCGGCGCCGCGCCCTGCTCCGGGACTGCGTCCACCACGCCACCGCGGCCCGCGGGGGCGACGCTTCCCCCTCATGACCGCCCACCAGCACCCCTGGGGACGCTCGCGCACGGCGCCCGGGCTCCGGCCAGGGCCGGAAAGCCCGGGCCGCCCCCACGCCGGAACCACCCGCGATCTCTCGTGGCTCTCCTGGCGCAGTTCTACGAAGGCCCGAGGTAACACGGGGTTCACATCCGGGCAACGGACGGGAAATCGCGTCTTGCCAAGCTGCGCCGCATAGACCGCTGCACCCGCAAAGGATGGCGTCCGTGACGTTCAAGGCTGAGTACATCTGGATAGACGGCACCGCGCCGACCGCCAAGCTTCGCTCCAAGACGAAGATCATGGACGGCGCGCCGTCGGGAGACGTGGCGGAGCTGCCCGTCTGGGGATTCGACGGCTCCAGCACCAACCAGGCCGTGGGCCACGCGTCCGACCGGGTACTGAAGCCCGTCTTCACCTGTCCGGACCCGATCCGCGGCGGCGAGGACATCCTCGTCCTGTGCGAGGTCTTCGACATCGACATGACGCCGCACGAGTCCAACACCCGCGCCGCGCTGCGTCCGCTCGCCGAGCGGTTCGCGGGCCAGGCCCCGGTCTTCGGCATCGAGCAGGAGTACACCTTCTTCGACGGCCACCGCCCGCTCGGCTTCCCCGAGGGCGGCTTCCCGGCCGCGCAGGGCGGCTACTACTGCGGTGTCGGCGCGGACGAGATCTTCGGCCGCGAGATCGTGGAGAAGCACCTCGACAACTGCCTGGCGGCGGGGCTCGGCATCTCGGGCATCAACGCCGAGGTCATGCCCGGTCAGTGGGAGTTCCAGGTGGGCCCGCTGTCCCCGCTGGAGGTCTCCGACCAGCTGTGGGTGGCCCGTTGGCTGCTCTACCGCACCGCCGAGGACTTCCAAGTCTCCGCCACCCTGGACCCGAAGCCGGTCAAGGGCGACTGGAACGGCGCGGGCGCGCACACCAACTTCTCCACCAGGGCGATGCGCGAGGGGTACGACGCGATCATCACCGCGTGCGAGTCGCTGGGCGAGGGCTCCAAGCCGCTGGACCACGTGAAGAACTACGGCGCGGGCATCGACGACCGGCTCACCGGCCTGCACGAGACCGCCCCGTGGAACGAGTACAGCTACGGTGTCTCCGACCGCGGCGCCTCGGTCCGCATCCCGTGGCAGGTCGAGCAGGACCGGAAGGGCTACATCGAGGACCGCCGCCCCAACGCCAACGTCGACCCGTACGTCGTCACCCGGCTGATCGTCGACACCTGCTGCACCGCGCTGGAGAAGGCCGGCCAGGCCTGAATCCCGACGCCGGTCACGGCAGAGGGGCCCGCCGAACCGGCGGGCCCCTCTGCCGTGCGGTGCGGGCTTCCCCTCCGTGGGCGGTGACGGCCGGGCGTGAGGAACGTGACGCCAAGGGCCCGTACCGACGGGTGAGAGGAGTCTGATGCACCGCCGCGATGTCTGCTTCAATGGGCACATGGCCAGCTACCAGCACATCGCGTCGGGTCGCAGCGACCTCGAACCGTTCTGGCCGTCCCGTCAGCACCATGATTTCGACCGGGTGTGTTGCCGCGCGTGGAACGCGCAGGCCCTCTAAAGCCGCTCACCCCGGCCTTCGGTCCGCGCGCACGACGCAAGTCCGTCCCTGACGACTCCTCGCGCGAAAGAGCTGACCCTCATGGCGAACACCCGTACCCTCTCCGCCGCGTCCGCCGCCACCGCGGCGCCCCCGGCATCCGCTGCGGCCCGTCCCACCCGTTCCCTCCCCGCCCACCCCAACCGGCACCGGCTGCGCGCGGTCGACAGCGACGAGGCCGCCGGGCCGGCCGACGTGGCGGGCTTCCTCCCGCCCGGGGCCACCTGGCTCCCCGCCCCGCAGCACACCCTGCCCGCCCTGCCCGGACAGCCGCCGATGATCGGCTACCTGGTGCTCGTGCCGGCCGACCAGCGGCCGGCGCCGGTCCCGGCCACCGACGCGGGGGTGTCCGCCGGGCCGGTCCGGATCGACGCCGCCCGGCGTACGGCTTCGGTCGACGGCGTCGCCCTCGACCTCACGTACCTGGAGTTCGAGCTGCTGTCCCACCTGGTGGCGCACCCGCACCGGGTGCACACCCGCGACCAGTTGGTGACGACCGTGTGGGGCTACGGGCATGTGGGCGACGGGCGCACCGTCGACGTCCATGTCGCCCGGCTGCGCCGCAAGCTCGGTGCCCAGTACCGCCGTTCGATCCAGACGGTCCGGCGGGTCGGGTACAAGTACACGCCCTGACCGCCCGGTTCGCCCCGTACGTCCGGCGGCCCCGGGCCACGGTTCCTCCTCACCGTGGTCCGGGGCCGTCCGGGCGTCTCAGACCCGCTGGGCCGCCGGAGCCTGCGCGTCCATCGGCCCGGCCGGTTCGCCGTAGCCGTCGTGGCTCTCGTCCTCCAGGCTCGGCAGGCGCGAAAGGCCGCGCGACGTACGCCAGTTCCGCTCCCCCAGGAGCAGCATCACGGAGGGCAGCAGCACCATCCGTACGACGGTGGCGTCCAGCAGCACCGCGACGGCCAGGCCGACGCCCATCTGCTGCATGTCCTGCATGGACAGGGTGCCGAACACCGCGAAGACCGCCACCATGATGGCCGCCGCTCCGGTGACCGCCCCGGCCGTGCGACGGATGCCGGTCTCGATCGCGGCCCGGTTGTCCAGGCCGCCGCCGCGCGCCTCCCGGATCCGGGAGACGACGAACACGTGGTAGTCCATGGACAGACCGAACAGGACGACGAGGACGAACAGCGGCATCCATGCCTCGATCGCGCCGACGCCCTCGGAACCGATGAGGGAGGCGCCCCAGCCGTGCTGGAAGACGGCGGTCATCACCCCGTAGGAGGCGCCCACCGAGAGCAGGTTGAGGACGATCGACGTCACGGCGATGACGTAGCTGCGGAAGCAGACCAGCATGAGCAGGAAGGTGACCGCCGTGATGAAGGCGAAGACCGGGACGATGCCGCGTCGGAGCTGGTCGTTGAAGTCGACCGATCCGGCGGTCTCCCCCGTGACGTGGGCCTTCGCCCCGGTGCCGTCGAACGCGGCGGGCAGGCGCTTCTCGCGGAGTTCGGTGAGGTCGGCGGTGCCGCCGGGGAGGGGGATCTCGATCTCGGCGACGTTCTCGGCGCGGTGGACGGTGGCGTCCTCGAACCCGTCGAGGGCCTTGGTGACCTCCGGGGCGGTGATGTCGGGCGCGGTGACGACGACGAGGGCGGGGGCGGGGCCGCCGGGGAAGCTGTCGGTGATCCTGCTGTGGGCGATGGAGAGCTGTGAGTCGGAGCCGAACTGCTTCTCCAGGCCGAGGGATTCGGTCTTCATGCCGAGGGCCGGAGCGGCGAGGGCGAGCAGCAGGACGACGGCGGCGACGGCGAAGGCGCGGGGCCGGGCGAGGACGGGGCCGAGCACCCGGCCGACGATGCGGCCGCTGCCGGCCTGGCCGTGCTTGGCGCGACGGTTCAGCAGGGGAATGCGGCCCGCGTCGATGCGGTCGCCGAGCCAGGAGAGCAGGGCGGGCAGGACGGTGACCGAGCCGAGCATCGCGATGAACACGACGATGATCGTGGCGAGCGCGAAGCCCTTGAACAGCAGGAGCCCGGAGAGGAACATGCCGCCCATCGCGACCATCACGGTGAGGCCGGAGACGAGTACCGCCCGGCCGCTGGTGGCGGCCGCGATGCGCAGGGCGGTCTCGGCGTCCCGTCCGGCGGCGCGTTCGTCGCGTTCGCGGCGCAGGTAGAAGAGGCAGTAGTCGACGCCGACGGCGAAGCCCATCAGGAACATCACGGAGTACGTGGTCTGGAACAGGTGCAGTTGGTGGCTGGCGATCGAGAGCAGGCCGAAGGCGGCCATGCACGCGGTGAGGGCGAGCCCGACCGGGAGCAGGGCGGCGACCACCGCGCCGAAGGCGACGAGGAGGATGCCGAGGGCCAGCGGCACGGCGGTGAACTCGGCCTTCTTGAAGTCCTCGGCCAGCAGGTCGCCGAGCCACTTCCCCGCGCTGGCCTCGCCGAACTGGTGGATCTCGGTGTCCGGGTGGTCCTTGCCCACGGCGGCGACCGCGTCCAGGACGGGCTGGATCCGGTCGGAGGAGGTGGCGGCCTCGCCCTTCATCTCGAAGGTGATCAGGGCGTCCTTGCCGTCCTCGGAGGCGACGGGCGGGGCGATGTTCTGCGTTTCGCCCGTGTCCCGTACGGCATCGGCGAGGGCTTCGGCGGCCGGCTTCCAGTCGCCCGCGGCGGGGGCGGAGACCATGACGAGTTCGCCCGCGGGCTTGTCGAGTCCGGCGTCGAGGAGGATCTGCTCGGCGCGGGCGGACTCGCCCGCGCCGTTCTCCGCGTTGGTCATCTCGACCATGCCGGTGGCCCCGCCGATGCCCGTGGCGAGCACGACGAAGAGCAGCCAGCCGAGTATGGCCGTCTTGCGATGGTGGGTGCTCCACACGCCGATGCGTGCGGCGAGATTGCGCCTCATACGGTTTCCCCCGGAGGTAAGCGTCAGGTAAGTGATCGGGACACTTCGAATCTAGGAATCGGACGCGGTCCACCCCAGCCGTCGAAGCCCCCGGTCACGGAGGCGTAGGGGGCGGATACGGGGGTGGTGCCAGGTACACCCCCGCCGGGTGGCGGACCGGCTGACGCCGCGGGGCCGGCCCGGGTGAGACTGGCACCCGGACCGGGACCAGCCCGGCTCCTGTGAGGGGGGCGAGACCTGCGATGAAGGTGTTCTCAGGACGGCTGCGGCCGGCGGCGCTGGCGGCGGGACGCGGACTGTTCCTGTCGGTGGCCGGTCTGGCGGCGTCCATCACTCTGTTCGTGCTCGCGGTGCTCTCGATCGCCTTCATCCTGCTGGGCATCGGCGTGTTCACCACCCCGGTCGTGCTGGAGGCGGTCCGCAAACACGCCAACCAGCGGCGGCTGTGGGCGGTGACCTGGTCGGACGTACGGATCCCGGTCCCGTACCGGCCCCTGCCGAAGGACCTGCGGTCGGGCGTCACCGGCCAGGTCGAGCGCACCACACTGATGCTGAAGGACCCGGCGACCTGGCGGGACCTGCAGTGGCTGCTGGTCGACATGACGGCGGGCACGGTGGTGGCGGTCCTGGCGGCGGCCCTGATGATCTACCCCGTCGAAGGGCTGGTGCTGGCAGCGGGGCTGTGGCGGGTGTTCCGGGACGATCCGTACTGGTACGGGTTCGTGCCGGTGGACAGCCAGGCGACGGGGTTCGCGGCCCTGGCGCTGGGGATCGTGCTCTTCCACGTCGGGCTGTGGGCGAGCAGGCCGCTGCTGCGGCTGCACTTCGTGCTCGCCCGGGCGCTGCTCGCGCCCACCCAGGACCAGGAGCTGGCGCAGCGCGTCCAGCGGCTGACCGAGACCCGGCACGAGGCCGTGGACACCGCCGCCTCCGAGCTGCGCCGCATCGAGCGGGACCTGCACGACGGGGCGCAGGCCCGGCTGGTCGCGATGGGTATGAACCTGGGCACGATCGAGGCGCTGATCGAGAAGGACCCGGCGCGGGCGAAGAAGATGCTGGCGATGGCCCGGGAGTCGTCCGCGGAGGCTCTCACCGAGCTGCGGGACCTGGTCCGGGGCATCCACCCGCCGGTCCTCGCGGAGCGGGGCCTCGGCGACGCGGTCCGGGCGCTGGCCCTGCGGCTGCCGGTCGCCTCCGAGGTGACGGTGGAGCTGCCGGGGCGGACGGACGCCCCGGTGGAGTCGGCGGCGTACTTCGCGGTCAGCGAGGCCCTGACGAACACGGTGAAGCACGCGGAGGCGACGCGGGTCTTCGTGGACCTCCACCACGCGGAGGGGATGCTCCGGATCTCGGTGACGGACGACGGCAAGGGCGGTGCGGTCGTCGGATCGGGCTCGGGTCTGAGCGGAATCGAACGGCGACTGGGTACATTCGACGGCGTACTGGCCGTCAGCAGCCCCGCGGGCGGTCCCACCATGGTGACCATGGAGATTCCTTGCGAGTTGTCCTAGCCGAAGATCTCTTCCTGTTGCGCGACGGCCTGGTGCGCATGCTGGAGGCGTACGACTTCGAGATCGCCGCGGCTGTGGAGACCGGGCCGGAACTGACCAAGGCGCTGGCCGAGTTGCAGCCGGACGTCGCCGTCGTCGACGTCCGGCTGCCGCCGTCCCACACGGACGAGGGCCTCCAGTGCGCCCTGGCCGCCCGCCGGGCGCGTCCGGGGCTTCCGGTGCTGGTGCTCTCGCAGCACGTGGAGCAGTTGTACGCACGGGAGTTGCTGGCGGACGGCAACGGCGGCATCGGCTATCTGCTGAAGGACCGGGTCTTCGACGCGGACCAGTTCATCGACGCGGTACGGCGGGTGGCGGCGGGCGGCACGGCGATGGACCCGCAGGTCATCTCCCAGCTCCTGTCGCGTCGTTCGCAGGACGAGCCGATGGGCGGACTCACCCCGCGCGAGCGGGAGGTGATGGGGCTGGTGGCCCAGGGCCGTTCCAACGCCGCCATCGCCTCGCAGCTGGTGATCACGGAGCGGGCGGTGGCCAAGCACACGTCGAACATCTTCGGCAAGCTCGATCTGCCCCCGTCGGACGACGACAACCGCCGCGTGCTGGCCGTCCTGGCGTATCTGGACCACGGCTGACGCGGCCCCCTCCGTCCGTCTCCGGCCCCCGTCGGCCGTCGAGCGGGCGGGCGGCGGGCTCCTGGGCTCCGCCCAGCCGGTGATCCAGGGTGTTCACCCCGTGAACCAGCCCGCCGCGTCCAGTCGGAACGCGCCGGCGGGGGCCATCGTGCGCAGGTCCCGCTCCAGGGCGGCCAGCCGCTCCTCGCCGAGCTCCCGGGCCCATTCCGCCCGCAGCCGGTCGAACCCCTCGGCCGACCGGGCCAGCAGGTCGCCGCCGTGCGGGGTGAGGCGGATCAGGGTGCGCCGGCCGTCGGCGGGGTCCGGGGCGCGCTCCACGTAACCGAGCGCCTCCAGCCTCTCGACGGTCTTTCCGGCGGCCTGCTTGGAGACCCCGAGCCGCCGCCCGACCTCGCTGATGGCCGCGCCGTCGCGTCCGACCGCCTGGAGGGCGAAGCCGTACGCGGGCCTGGTTTCGGGGTGTCCGTGCTCGGCCAGGTCCCGGTGCAGGGCGTCGATGATCGAGCGGAAGCCGGCGAGGAGCAGCAGCGGCAACTCGAAGCCATTGCCAGATTCGACAACCTGGTTTACCTTTTTTTCATCAACCATGTTGTCGATCGTAGTTGACCCCGCCCGACCCGCCCCCGCTCCGAGAGGTCCGTCATGCCCTTCCCCGACCACACCCCCGAGACCGCCCCTCCCGGTTCGCGGCGCGCCATGGAGGCGGTGACCGAGCGACTGGGCTACCGGCCCGCCGCCATCGCCCGGCTCGCCGCCTCGCCCCACACCCTGGACGGCTTCCTGAGGATCAGCGCGCTCTTCGAGGCCTGCACCCTGGACCCGCTCTCCCGCGAGGTCCTGATCATGACGATGGCCACCCGCAACGACTGCCACCTCTGCGTCGCGATGCACACCGCGAAGCTGACCACCCTGGATGCCGATCCGGCGCTCGTCGCCGCCCTGCGCGACCGCACCGGCCCCCCGCTTCCCGACGAACGTCTGGAAGCCGTACGGCGGTTCACGCTGGAGGTGCTCGCCTCGGCGGGGGCGGTGGACGACGCCGTCCTGCGGGACTTCCTGGCGCACGGCTACACCGAGCAGAACGCCATCGAAGTGGTCCTGGGGATCGGCGCGTACACCCTGTCGACCCTGGCCAACCGGCTCACCGGGGCGCCGGTGGACGCCCCCTTGGCCGCCTTCGCCTGAGAGCCGGCAGCCCATCCCGCACCCGGAAAAAACGGGCTCAGGGGTGAGCTACGGCAAGACTCACGACGTAGGCGTCCTCGACCTCGCCGTCCGGGAACAGGGCAGTGAGCAGGGCCCGTTCGCGGTCGAAGAAGTCGCGGACCTCGACCGGGTCACCGATCAGGAAGTCGGAGTGGGTGGCCAGGTTGGCGATATGGGCGTCGACCGGTACGCGGCGGCTCCACGCCACCTGCCGGGTGCGGAAGTCGAGCCCGTCGGGCAATTCGGCCCGGAAGCGGGCCTCGTGGGACGGGAAGGCGGGGACCTCCACCCCGAAGAAGACCCGCATCCGGTTCTCCTGGTCGACCAGCCACTCCACGGCGGGGTCGCAGTCGTTCCACCAGAGCGCCAGCGCTCCGCCCGGGCGCAGCACCCGGCGGGCTTCGGGTATCGAGCGTGCCGGGTCGGTCCAGTGCCAGGCCTGGGCGTACGTGATCAGGTCCATGGAGCCGGTCCGCAGCGGCAGGCTGTTCCCGTCGCCCCGGACCAGCGGCACGTCCGGCAGGCCGCGGTGGAACTGCTCGGCCATCCCGTCACCGGGCTCCACCGCCGTGACCCGGGCCCCGCGCTCGTACAGCCGCGCCGTGCCGAGCCCCGTCCCCGCTCCGACGTCCGCGACCCGGGCCCCGGCGAGCGGCAGTCCGGCCAGCTCCTCGACGGCGTCGAACAGCGCGGGCGGGTAGGAGGGGCGGTGCGCGTCGTAGGCGGCGGCGATGGCGTCGAAGGACCGGGCCTGCACGGGTTTCGTCATCCGGCAATCATCGCGCAGGACCTTCGGGAGCGGCACGGAAACCCCTGCACGCCTCTGGTCCCCCCGCATACCCGTCAGTACATTGACAGCATGTCTAACACGCAGCCAGCGGCGGTCGCGTCGGAGCGGACGCCCCTCAAGGCCCGCAAGGTGTCGTTCGCCTGGGAGAGGACTCCCCTGCACTGGGTGCCGGGCGACCCGTTCACCACGCACACCATCAACGTGCTCCACCTGCTGCTCCCGGCCGGGGAGCGCTGGTTCATCCACGTCTACCGGCAGATACTCCCGTACATACACGACGACCAACTGCGCGAGGACGTCATCGGGTTCATCGGCCAGGAGGCCGTGCACTCGCAGGCCCACGACGATGTGCTGCCGCGTCTGCGGGAGCTGGGTCTCGACCCGACCCCGTACACCGCGCAGGTCGACTGGTTCTTCGAGAAGCTGCTCGGGGACCGGACGCTGCCGCCGGGGCGGGCCGCGAAGTGGTGGCTGATGGAGCGGGTGGCGATGATCGCGGCGATCGAGCACTACACCGCGTTCCTCGGCGACTGGATCCTCAACGCCGACGCCCTGGACCGCCGGGGAGCGGATCCGACGATGCTCGATCTGCTGCGCTGGCACGGGGCGGAGGAGGTCGAGCACCGGTCGGTGGCCTTCGACGTCTTCATGCACGTGGACGGCGGCTACCGGCGGCGGGTGCGCACCTGGGCGGCGGCGTTCTCCGCGCTCGTGTTCCTCTGGCAGCGCGGCATCCGCTTCTTCATGGCGAACGACCCCACGCTGCTGGGCGGCAAGGCCTCGCTCAAGGCGTTCCACGCGAGCGGACAGCAGGGCACGCTGCCCAGCACGGGCGCGATCCTGCGGTCCGTGCCGAGCTATCTCAGCCGGTCCTACCACCCCTCCCAGGAGGGCAGTACGGCCCAGGCCGTCGACTACCTGACCCGCTCCCCCGCCGCGCTCGCCGCCGAGGCCGTCACGACGGAAGGGGCGTGAACCATGGCGCTGCCCCGTCTGCGCACCGTCGTCCTCGCCTCCGGCGCCGCCCTGCTCACCCGGCGCGCCCTGAAACGCCGGATCGCCCGGTCCCCGCTGTGGCCGTTGCCCGCGCTGCCCGAGCCGATATCGGGCCACTCGAAGCGTCGTACGACCTCGGCCCGCCGACTGCGGATCACCGGGCGGACCGTGGTCGCCGACGGTGTTGTCCAGCTCCGGCTGGAGGGGACCGGTCTGCCGCGCTGGGAGCCGGGGGCCCATCTGGATCTGGTGCTGCCGTCCGGTCTGGTGCGGCCGTACTCGCTGTGCGGCGATCCGGAGGACACCGGCGCGTACACGGTGGCGACCCGGCTGATGGAGGACGGCCGGGGCGGTTCGCGGGAGGTGCACGAACAGCTCCGGGAGGGCCTGGAGATCGAGGTGCGCGGGCCGCGCAACCGCTTCCCGCTGGCCGAGGCCGGAAGTTACGTCTTCGTCGTCGGCGGCATCGGGATCACCCCGGTCCTGCCGATGCTGCGGGTGCTGGCCGCGTCGGGGGCCGACTGGCGGCTGCTGTACGGGGGCAGGTCACGGGGATCGATGCCGTTCCTGGACGAGATCGAGTGGCTCGGCGCTGACGCGGACCGGGTCACGGTCGTCGCCCAGGACGAGGCGGGCCACCCGGACGTCGCGGCGGCGCTGACCGGTCTCGCCCCGGGCACGGCGGTCTACTGCTGCGGCCCCGGGCCGCTGATGGACGCCGTCGCCGCCGCGCTCCCGGCGGGGCACCCCCTGCACCTGGAGCGGTTCTCGGCCGCGACGGGGGAAGCGGCGGGGCCCGGCTCCGGGGCGTTCGAGGTGGAGTTGCGGCGCAGCGGGCGCACGGTGCCGGTCGCGGCGGGGCAGTCGGTGCTGGCCGCTGTCCGTACTGCGGCGCCCCATGTCGCGTACTCCTGCGAGCAGGGGTTCTGCGGGACCTGCCGACAGCGGGTCCTGGAGGGCGAGATCGATCACCGGGACGATCTGCTGACCGACGACGAGCGGGCCGACTCGATGCTGATCTGCGTCTCGCGCTGCCGCGGCGGGCGTCTCGTTCTGGACCTGTAGGCGGTTACGGCGTAGTCACGTACTGATCCTCTTCGGCACAAACGACGCCCCTCGCGTGAAGGCCCGAGGCCAACGCCTGTGCGCTGCTACGGCGACGGTGCCGCTCAGGGAGGCGAGCGCTGTTCGCCATCGTCGACTCCGGGGAAGGGCCCGACACGGACGTCACGACCGGCCTGGCGATTCGCGATGGGGCCCGGCGCGATCCGGCGGTCGCCGAACGTGTCCGGCGCGTCGACAACCGCCACATGGACCCTGCGTTCGCTGTTTTGCGCCTTCTGCGCCGACGAGGACGAAGTAGAGGCACGCTGCCTGATCACCTTCTCGCCGCACATCGCCGACCGGTTCGTGTTCGCCGAACACGGCGATCGCAGCCGTGTCGACGTCCACGACCTGACAACGAGGTGGTTGCTCGACTCTCCACGTTCCCGCCGTTCGCACCCCGGATAGGCTGTCCGCATGACGACCGGGGCGCGGCGCAGGATGGGCGTCGACGAGCGCAGACAGCAACTGATCGGCGTCGCGCTGGACTTGTTCAGCCGTCGCTCGCCCGAGGAGGTGTCGATCGACGAGATCGCCGCCGCCGCGGGCATCTCCCGTCCGCTGGTGTACCACTACTTCCCCGGGAAGCAGAGCCTGTACGAGGCGGCGCTGCGGCGGGCCGCGGACGAGCTGGCGGCCCGCTTCCTGGAGCCCCTCGAAGGGCCCCTGGGCGCGCGGCTGCTGCGGGTGATGGGGCGGTTCTTCGACTTCGTCGACGAGCACGGCCCCGGCTTCTCGGCGCTGATGCGGGGCGGGCCCGCGGTCGGTTCCTCGACGGCGAACGCCATGATCGACGGGGTGCGGCAGGCCGCGTACGAGCAGATCATCACGCACCTCGGGGTGGCCGAACCGCCGGCCCGGCTGGAGCTGGTGGTCCGCTCCTGGGTCTCGCTCGCCGAGTCGACGGCGCTGATCTGGCTGGACGGGCGGCGCATCCCGCGCGCCGAGCTGGAGACGCAGCTGGTCCACGACTTCGCCGCGCTCGCGGCGGTCAGCGCCGCGTACGACCAGGAGATGGCGGGCATCGTGCTGCGGGTGCTGTCCCAGGAGCCGTCGGACGGCCCGTTCGGGGAACTGCTGGCCCGGCTCTCCGCGTTCACCCCGGACGTGCCCGCCGTGCCCGCGCAGCGCCTGCCGCACTGAGCGCCCCGGGCGGGTAGCGGGGTCAGGCCGGCAGGCCGTTGCGATGGGAGACGCGGCGGGCGGCGGCCAGCAGGGCGTGGATCTGCGGGCCCGCCTGGTCGATCTCGGTGACCGGGCGGGGGAACGGCAGCCGCACGTCCTCGTGGGTGCCGGGGTATTCGAGCCGCAGGGTCACCCCGAAGCGGTCCATCGCCAGCGGCACGGCCCGCGTCATGCCGCGCTCCGGGCGGGGGTGGACGAGGCGCAGGAGCAGCGGGACGAGTTCGGCGTGGTCGTCCACCAGATGGGTGAGCATGCCCGCCTCGCACGCGGCGATCGGATCGCTCTCCACCTCCTCCAGTTCCTCCAGGGTGACGAAGGTGCGCCCCTCGGCGTCCTCCAGGACGGCCTGCCCGAACTCCATGCAGGTGCTCCGCTCGGTGTCGGTGCGGTACGGGGCGGTGAGCAGCCCGGTGACCGTGACGCGGGCGCGCAGCCGGTCGCGTACGGGGGTGGGGGCGATGTCCGTGAACTCCAGGCGGGCCGGGACGCGTTCCGCGCCCGGACTGTGGCCGCCGTCGTTCGGGGCGTGCAGGTGGATGTGGCCCATCGCGCTCGTGCCGTCGAGGCGGCGGACTTCGGTGTGCAGTCCGTCGCTGACCACGGTCATGGAGTGGGCGACCGTCAGGATCGACCGGACGCGCTCGGCGCGGGTCGGCCGCGTGGCACGGGGGCGGGAAAGACGCATCCGAGTTCTCCAGGAAGGGTCAGCGGAACCCAAGTGGCTACTTAGGTATGCCTAACCTTACCCACATGATCCGGGTGCGGGTAGTCCGGGGACTCCACCGGCGCACCGATCCCCGCTCGCGCCCGGGTCAGAGCTGCAGCTCGGTACGGAGCGCGGCGGCGAGGCCGACCTCCACGTTGTCCGACTGGCCGCGCTCGAAGGCGCGCCGGTAGGCCTCGTCGCCGACGGCCGCCCGCGCCTGGAGCTCGCACCTCGCGCGGACCGGCCCCAGCTCGGGTGTGCCGCGCTGGGGATGGCCGACCATCCGCCAGTAGGCGTGTCCGGTGCCGTAGACCCGGGCAGCCTGGGCGCCCGCGCCCTGGGCGGCGATGGCGGCGGCCAGGATGTCCAGGCCGAGCGCGATGCCGAAGCTGTCGCGGAGCCGGTGCTTGCCCGCGAGCATCGACCGGGCGTGCGCGGCGGAGGCCGCCGGGCGGCCCTGGAGCAGGGCGATCAGGGCGAGCTGGTAGTCCGCGTAGGAGCGGGTCCAGTGTTCGCCGCCTCGTTCGCAGGCCCGGCGCAGTGCGGTGGCCGCCGCCTCGGACTCGGTGAGCCGGCCGAGCGCGGTGAGCGCGAAGACGGTGATGAGGTGGCAGCGCATCCGATGGGCCGAGTCCGCCGGGACACTCTCGGTCATCCGCAGGACCCGCCCGGCCGCCTCCAGGGCCGCGGCGGGCTCCCCGGTCATCAGCTGGGTGAGGCCGGAGAGATAGGTCGCGCCGAGCATGCCCTCGTCGTCCCGGTCGTACAGGGCGCCGGCCGTGCAGAGCGCGCCGTACTTCTCCGCGGTCGCGAAGTCGCCCTGGAGCAGCGCCGAGACGCCGAGGACCCATTGCAGCCTGGTCCGGTGGGGCCCGTCGACGGGGCCCGCGTCCAGGGCGCGCTGGGCGTAGCCCCGGGCCTCGGAGAGATGGCCGCAGCAGGCCCAGAAGAAGCCGACGCGGCCCGCCATCTCCTGGGCGCCGGCGACGTCGTGGGCGAGCAGGTGCTCCAGGGCGGCGCACAGGTCGAGGTGGGTGTCGGACACCTTGTGGTACCAGGACACCTGGTCCGGACCGGTCCAGCCGTCGTGGGCGCGGCGGGCGAGGCCGAGGAAGCTCCGCGCGTGCCGGTCGGCGGCGGCGCGGGCCTCGCCCAGCTCGGTGAGCCACATCCGGCCGTACTCGCGGAGGGTGTCGAGCATCCGGTAGCGGTCGCCGTCGCGCTGGACGACGCTCTGGGCGACGAGGCCCTGGAGCGCCCGGTCCACCTCGTCCGGGGTGAGCGGGCCGCCCGCGCAGACCTCGCGGGCGACGGCCGCGTCGAAGTCGGTCCGCAACGGGGTGAGGCGGGCCCACAGGAGGCGCTCCAGCGGGGTGCACAGCTCGTGGGACCAGCCGATGGCGGTACGCAGGGTGCGGTGGCGGCGGGGCCACACCGTCGCGTCGGCGAGGAGGTCGAGGCGGGCCGTGCCCGGATCGCCGTCGGCGCCGTCGATCCCGTCGAATCCGTCGATCCCGTCCGACCTGGGTGCGCCGTCGAACCCGGGTGCGCCGTCCACACCGGGTGCTTCGAAGCGGGGGGCTTCGAAACCGGGGGCGAGGGCGAGGCCGCCGCTCCGGCCGGGCACGCCGAAGCCGGCGCTCCGGGCGTCGAAGCGGGTGCCGATCCGGTTGGCGAGCTGGGCCACGCTGTGCCGGCCGATGCCCGCCGCGGCCAGTTCGATGGCGAGGGGGATGCCTTCGAGGCGGCGGCAGATCTCGGTGGCGGCCGCCTCGTCGCCGGGGGCGTCGAGGCCGGCCCGGGGGTCGGCCTCGCGCAGCCGGTCGGTGAAGATCTGGAGGGCGTCGGGCGCGCCGTCGACCGGGAGCGGCGGCACCTCGACGACGTACTCGCCCCGGGTGCCGAGCGGCTGCCTGCTGGTGACCAGGACGGTCAGGCCCGTCGAGGTGGTCAGGATCTCGGCCAGCAGATGGGAGCAGGGGCCCCGTAGGTGCTCGGCGCTGTCGAGGACGAGCAGGAGGTGTTTGTCACCGAGCCATTCGCAGAGCACTTCGACGGGCATACGCAGGGTGTGGTCGGCGAGTCCGACGGCGTCGGAGACGGTGGGGAGCAGCAGCCCGTCGTCGGGGAGCGGTGAGAGGTCGGCCCACCACGCGCCGTCCGCGTAACGGTCGGCGGCGGCGCGGGCGGCCCGGACGGCGAGCCGGGTCTTGCCGACGCCTCCGGGGCCGATCAGGGTGGTCATCCTCCGGGTGACCAACGCGGTTCCCAGCCGGGCCAGTTCGGCCCGCCTCCCGACGAAGCTGCTCGTCTCGTCGGGAAGGTATCCCACCTTGGTCATCATCACCGTCCGGGCGCTCGGGCAGGGTGCGCCGGCGGGCCGACCGCCCCGGGTGGGGCTCCTGCCGCACGCACCGGGCCGGTCCCGCTATCCCCGAGGGGAGAGCGGGACCGGCCCGGTGAACCAGGACGGCTGTCGCGGCTCCATTGCCGACGTCTGCCGTCACCGTAGTGCCGCCCGAGGTCAGCGCAGCGCGAAGACGGCCACCGTGCGTCCCGGGACGGTGAAAGTGGCCGATTTCCCGTCGTACCTGGCTCGTTTGACGGTAGAGTCCGCGCCCTTGGCCTGGACAGGGTGCAGCGCGTACGTCCTCCCCGCCGGCGCGGCGAGCCGCTGGTCGGCGGTGGTCGGCGCGGCGTTGAGGACGACGACCAGCTCGCCGAGGCGCATGGTGATCACGCCGGGGGTCTCCGTGGTGCCGGAGAGCGGGAAGGACAGGGTGGACCGCACCTGGTCCGCGGTACTGAGGGAGAACTCCTTCTCGGTGCTGCGGATGGTGAGCAGGTCGCGGTAGGCGGCCGAGGCCCCGTCGATCTGCGCGCAGTTCGGCGCGATGGCGCCGGTGGCGGCCAGGAGCGGCTTCGCGTACGCCCATTTGTCCTGGTTGTCGGCGGCGGGCGGCAGGCCCCGGCCGAAGCCGTTGCCGTCGCGGCAGTCCCAGTGCAGGGCGTTGAACCAGTCGCCGCTGTCGTAGGAGTTGCGGTCCAGGGACTTGGAGCGCAGCAGGTCGGTGCCCGCCTGGGAGAGCGAGGGTCCCTGGGAGAGGACGGAGGCGGCCATGGCCACCACCTGGGCCCTGGCCCGTTCGGCGGCCGTGGTGGAGGCCGGGAGCTTGAAAGCGAGGGTGTCGAAGAGGGTCTCGTTGTCGTGGGCGTCGGAGTAGGCGAGCGCGTCGCCGGGTGCGGCGGCGTATCCGGCGGGCGCCCCGTTGTAGTCGACCTCGGAGCCCTTGACCGTGCGGCCGGAGGTGTCGGTGAAGGTGTAGTCGGCGAGGTTGCCGGTGAGGCCGACCTTGATCAGGTCCTGGTAGTGCAGCAGCCGGGCCTTCTGCTCGGTGCGGGTGCCGTTGGCCGGGGAGGAGTTGGGGTCGGTGTAGAGACCGGTGGCGAAGCCCTGGACGCCGGGGTCCTCGTCGAAGGGGCCGCCGCCGCGCACGGCGTCGCGGGCCCGGTCGGAGAAGGTGGCGATGCCGGTGCCGGCCATGTTCTTCTGGGTGGCCTGGACGAAGCGGGCGTCGTCCGCGATCTCGCCGAAGTTCCAGCCCTCCCCGTACAGGATGATCTTCTTGCCGTCGACGCCGTCCTTCGCGAGCGTCAGCCCGTCCAGCGCCTCGCGGACGGCGAGGATGTTGTCCTTGGGGTGGTGGCCCATCAGGTCGAAGCGGAAGCCGTCGACCTTGTACTCCTTCGCCCAGGTGACGACGGAGTCGACGACGAGCTTGCCCATCATGGTGTTCTCGGGCGCGGTGTTGGCGCAGCAGGTGGAGGTGGCGACGCTGCCGTCCTCCAGGAGCCGCTGGTAGTAGCCGGGCACGATGCGGTCGAGGACCGACTTGTCGTCCTGCCCGGAGGCGACGGTGTGGTTGTAGACGACGTCCATGACGGTGCGCAGTCCGGCCCGGTTGAGGCCCTGCACCATCTGCCGGAACTCGACCGTGCGCCGGGTGCCGTCCGGGTCGGAGGCGTAGGAGCCCTCGGGGACGGTGTAGTGCAGCGGGTCGTAGCCCCAGTTGAAGCCGTCCTTGGCTGCGGCCTTGCCGACGCAGGCCTGCTGCTCCTCGGAGTCGGGGGCGTGGACGTGGAGGTCGCAGGCGGGCTTCTGCTGGTCCTTCTTCTTCTCCGGGACCGTCCCGATGTCGAAGACGGGCAGCAGGTGCACGTAGCTGGTGCCGGAGTCGGCGAGCTTCTTGAGGTGCTTCATGCCCTTCGAGCGGGTGTCGGTGAAGGCGAGGTATTCACCGGGGTGGGTCGCCGTGCGGTCCGTGACGGAGAAGTCCCGGACGTGCAGTTCCTGGATCTGGGCGTCCCGCAGCGGAGTGGCGGCGGGCTTCCTCAGGCCGGACCAGCCGCGCGGGGCGAGCTTCGGGTCGGTGAGGTCGACGACGAGGCTGCGGGCGGAATCGGCGGTCAGGGCGGTGGAGTAGGGGTCGGTGACCTTGTTGGTGACCATCTTCTGGACGGTGGGGGCCCAGACGGTCACGGCGTACCGGTAGGGCTTGCCCCGCCAGCTCTTCTTCCCGGCGACCGACCAGACGCCGGTGCGGTCGTCACGCTTCATCGGGTGCGTACGGCCGTCGAGTTCGAGCGAGACGGTCCGGGCGGTGGGGGCCCACACGGAGAGCGTGGGCGTCGAGCCGCGGAAGACGGGGCCGAGTTCGGCGGAGGCCGCCTTCTTCCCGTACAGGTCGTCCAGGATGCCGGCGGTCTGTACGCCGGTGGCGGCGAGCAGAGCGCCGTTGGCCGCGCGCTGGGTGGCGATGATCTGGCCGCGCAGGGACTCCCGGACCCGGTCCCGGTCCCGGGCGTCCACGGTGAACGCCGGGTAGTCCTTGAGGTGGGGGTACTTCGCCTTCTGCGCGTCACTGAGCGCGGACTGCGTGAGCCGGAGCCACTGGCCCTCGTCGGAGAGCGCCCCGTCGACGACGGAGATGCCGCCCTTCTTCGCGTGGACGAGCTGCTGGCTGGTGGCGTCGGTGGCCTTCACCTTCCAGACGACGGTGTCCGCGTCGAGCCACTGCGCCTCGGCCTTCGACAGGTCGGGGGCCGCGCCGCCGCCCGTCTGCGGGAGCAGGTAGCCGGGCTTGCCGCCGAGCATCCAGACCTCGTGGCCGTAGGTGGCCAGGTCGAGGGACTGGTCGCTGGGCAGGTCCTTCTCGTCGCCCTTGTGCAGGATGTAGCTGAGTGTGGTGGCGCCGTCGACGAGCGGCACCTCGAAGGTGACCCCGTAGGCGTCCTTCTTCACCGGCATCAGCGGCTTGGACCAGTCGGTGGGCTCCTGGGCCCCGGCCCAGGTGTGCAGCCCCCAGCCGTCGTAGTTCCCGTCCGGGCGGTGGTAGTTGAGGACGGCCTTGCCGGTGTCCTGCGGCGGGGTCCCGGGGGCTTCGGCCCGCTGCCCGTCCTTGCCCTGCTCGATCCAGACCTGTCCGGTCACGCCGAGGTCGACGGTCCGCTGCGGTCCGTCGGCCGTGCCGTTCCTCTCGACGGTGTACGGGACGGAGTCGGCGCCCTTCTCCAGGTCGATCCAGGCGAACGCGCCGTAGGCGTCCCGACCGATGAACTCGGCGCTCTTCCCGCCGGACTTCAGCTGCCAGCCCTCGTAGTCGCCGTCGGGGCGCTGGTAATGGACGACCGCCCGGTCACGCTCGACGGCGACGGGCTTCGGCTTCGGCGGGGTCCGACCGGCGGTGGTCGAGGCGAGAGCACCGGAGGTGCGGCCCGCCCGGTCGACGGCGACGGCCTTGTAGCGCAGCGGCGTTCCCGCCTTCACCGTCTCGTCGAGGTACTGGGTGACCTTGTACGGGGCGTGGTCGGCCGAACCGAGCGTCTTCCACTTCCCGTTGCCCACCTGGGCGGCGAAGACGACCCGGTTGAGCTGTCCCCCGTCCACGTCGGCGGTGATCTCGACGGTGCCGGTGGCGCCGGCGGCCGGGGCCTTCAGCGCGATCGACGGCTCGGCGGCCGGGGAGCCGACCGGCCGGTCCGCCTTCAGCACGATGCTGGAGAGGGCGGGCACGGTGACGGTGACCTTCTGGTCCGGGCCACTGCGGACCGAGCCGGAACCGCCGTACAGGGTGCGGAAGTCCATGTCGGCCGACTCGGTGGTGAGCTGGACCTTCCTCGGGCTCGTGCCGTTGTTGGAGGCGACGAGGTATTCGTACGGGCGCTCGGTCGCGATGCGCGAAGTGGCGTACACCGAGCCGTCCGCCCCTTCGACGGCCCGCTCGATCTGCGTGCCGTCGCGCAGCGCCGGGTGGCTCTTGGTGAGCCGGGAGAGGGCGGCGATGGAGCGGTAGACCGGGTGCTCCGTGTCGTACGCGTCCGAGGCGTGCGTCCGGTCGGTGCCGAGCTGGTCGTCGTCGAGGTAGTCGGCGGTCCTCGAGGCGAAGAGCGTCTGGCGGGAGTCCTTGTCGCCGCCGGCTCCGGTGAAGCCCTGCTCGTCGCCGTAGTAGATCACCGGGTTGCCCCGGCCGAGGAACATCAGCTCGTTGGCGAGCCGGGCCCGCTTCAGCAGCTCGGCGTCATCGGCCTTCGGGTTGTCCTGCTTCAGGAAGGTCCCGATGCGGCCCATGTCGTGGTTGCCGAGGAAGGTGACCTGCTCGTAGGCGTTGGCCTTGTCGGTGGTGTAGCGGTAGTCGTTCCCGTACACCGAGGCGAGCCGGTCGGCGGGCGCGCCCTGGGAGGCGAACTGCCGGGCCGCGTCCTGGAACGGGAAGTCCAGCGTGGAGTCCAGGCGGCCCCGGGTGACGTAGGGGGAGGTCACCTCGGTGTCGGCGGAGTAGACCTCGCCGAACATGAAGAAGTCGTCCCGGCCGCGCTTCGCGGCGTACGCGTCGAGCGCGGTGGCCCACTGGGTCCAGAAGTCCAGGTCGACGTGTTTGACCGTGTCGATGCGGAAGCCGTCGATGTCGAAGTCGCGGACCCACTTCTCGTAGATCTTCTCCATGCCCTTCACGACCTCGGGACGCTCGGTCCACAGGTCGTCGAGCCCGGAGAAGTCGCCGTACTCGTTGGACTCGCCGGCCCACGTCGAGTCGCCCCGGTTGTGGTACATGGTGGGGTCGTTGAGCCAGGAGGGGACCTTCTCGCCGGTGCCGGGCGTCTTCACCGGGGTGTACGGGAAGGAGTCCTCGTCGACCTCGGCGACGCCGTCGCGGTCGTCGAAGGGGCGGCCGTCCTCGTCGAGGTGGGGGAAGGCGCCCTTGGACCGGTAGCCGTAGGTCTTCTCCGCGTAGTCGACGGTGTCCGCGGTGTGATTGGTGATGACGTCGAAGAAGACCTTCATGCCCTTGGCATGGGCCTTGTCGATCAGCCGCTCCAGGTCGGCGTTGGTGCCGAAGTGCGGGTCGACCTGGGTGAAGTCGGTGATCCAGTAGCCGTGGTAGCCCGCCGAGGCGTCCTTGCCGGTGCCCTGCACGGGCCGGTTCTTGAAGATCGGCGCCATCCAGATGGCGGTGGTGCCGAGGCCCTTGATGTAGTCGAGCTTCTGGGTCAGGCCCTTGAGGTCGCCGCCCTGGTAGAACCCCTTGTCGGTGGGGTCGTAGCCGGTCTCCAGCCGCGAACCGGTCAGCCCGCCCCGGTCGTTGGAGGCGTCGCCGTTGGCGAACCGGTCGGGCAGGACGAAGTAGAACTGCTCGCGCGTGAGGTCGTGCCGGTCCGCCTCACGGGCGAGTTTCGCGTCCGAGGGCGGGGAGGGCGGCCGGGGCGACGCGGCGGCGGTGGCCGCAGGGACGACGGGCAGCAGCGCCGCGCACAGGGCGGCCACCGTCCATCGTCCGAGGATGGTTCGGGACACGGAGGGTGCTCCTTGGGGCTTGGTCGATCGGTCGAGCGGTGGGCCGAGCGGTGGGTCGACCGCTCGGTCGACCGCTCGGTCGATCAGTGGGGAGGCGGGCCGGGGGCGGTGCCACCGGCCCGCCGGGGGGCGAGGGGTCAGCTGCGCCAGACGTCGGCGGTCAGCGTGACCTTGCCGGAGGCCGGGACAGTTGCGGTGCGGTTGGCACCGCTCTCCCAGGTGACGTTGGAGCCCGCGTCCTTGCGGACGTACTTGTAGGCGAACGTGGTCCCGGCGGGCAGGTTCACGTCCAGCTTCCAGACGGGGTACGCCGCCGGGTCGAGCTTCGGCGCGTTCGCCGGGTTCCAGTTGCCGAGGGCCGCCTGGTCGCCGGTGACGTGGATGTTCTGGCCGGGCCGGGTGGTGGCGTTGACGCCGAAGGAGGCGCCGGTGGTCCCGTCGCCGGGGCCCGGGTCGGGGTTCGTGCCGCCTCCCCCGCACGTCCGGGCACCGGCGTGCAGGGCGAGGGCGGTGCCCGCCGGGACGGTGGCGGTGAACTGGCCGGAGCCGTTGACGCTGACGCCCTTGCCGGACTGGACGTCGCAGTAGTCGCCGCCGGGCAGCGAGGTCTGGAAGGTCCGGGTGAGCGCGGATCCCTCGTGGTTGATGGCGACGTACGCCTTGTTCCCCCGGCCGAAGGCGATCCGGTCCCCGCCGTCGTCCCACCAGTCGGTGACGGCCTGGCCGCGTGCGGTGTTGCGGAGCCCGACCATGGAGGAGATCTCGCGCCAGGCGTGCTGGCACTTCCAGCCGTCGCTGTAGCAGGCGTTCACCTGGCCGCCGTTCGGCGGTCCGGCGTCGTGGTCGCTGAACTCGTAGCCGGAGTGGACGTCCGGGGAGCCGTAGGGCCAGGCCAGCATGAAGACACTGGCGAGCGTGTAGGCGGAGCCGTTCTTGTAGTTGAGGGTGTCGCCGCCGCGCTCGGTGTCGTGGTTGTCGACGAAGACGGCGGACTTCCCGGACTCCATGAAGCCCCAGCCCTCGCCGAAGTTCTTCAGGTGGGCGAGGTTCTCGTTGAGGAAGACCTGCTTGAGGCTCCGCCCGTACCGGAACTCCTGGACGTCTCCGCTGCCCAGGTACTCGGAGGGCGAGACGGCCTCACCGGCCCCGAAGATCGCCTCGTGCTTCCAGTAGACGTTCGGGTTGGTCAGCCGGGACTTGATGTTGGCGAGGTCGCCGGCGGGCATGTGCTTGGCGGCGTCGATCCGAAAGCCGTCGACGCCGAGCGAGAGCAGGTCGTTGAGGTAGCCGGCGATCCTGCCGCGTACGTAGTCCTCGCCGGTGTCCAGGTCGGCGAGGCCGACCAGTTCGCAGTTCTGGACGTTGCCGCGGTCGTTGTAGTTGTTGATCTGAGACCGGCAGTCGTCGAGGTCGTTGCCGGAGTAGAGGCCCGGATAGTCGTACTTGGTGTACGCGGTGCCTCCGGTGCCGGTGCCGTTGCCCGCCGACATGTGGTTGATGACGGAGTCGGCGATGACCTTGACCCCGGCCGAGTGACACGTGTTCACCATGGCGGAGAAGGCGGCCCGGTCACCGAGCCGGCCGGCGATCCTGTAGCTGACGGGCTGGTAGGACGTCCACCACTGGCCGCCCTGGATGTGCTCCTGGGGCGGCGAGACCTGGACGTAGCCGTAGCCCGCCGGACCGAGGGTGTCCGTGCAGGCCTTGGCTATGGAGGCGAACTTCCACTCGAACATCACGGCGGTGACGTCCTTGTCGCCCGGAGCGGCGGCCTGTGCGGTGCCTGTGGCGCCGAATCCGGTGGGGACGACGAGGGCGGCGGCGCACGCCACGAGGGCGAGCGCGGCAGACAGGGGTCCGCGTGCCATGTCTTTCCTCCTGCGGGTGGGGGAAACGGGGATGACGGTGCAGCCTCGGTCGGCAACGCGCCGTGCCCTCAAGGCCTATGAAGGTTCTTGCTGCAAGAATGCAAACCTTGCCGCGGAGCAGACCGTACGAGCCCTCCCCCCACCGGTCAACCCTTTGGACACCCCCCGCTCACATCCGCGAAACAGCGGAGATTCCTTCCCGTCCCCGTCCCGATTTCCCGCTGCAAGGTCTTTCGCAAGATATTGCGGACCTGCTACGTTTCATCCCGACTCCGGTCCGGCCGGCTGTCTTTATGGGGGCCCGGCGCCGCGTTCACGTCGTCGTCGGACCCCACGCGCCCGGCCGGCCGGGCCGGTCACGGCAAGAGAGGCACCCGGAGTCGCCACAACTCCCCGCCGGCCCTTCCTGGGCCGACTCCTGGTGCCTCTCCTGTACGTGCCCGCTTCCGCGTCGCGGTCAGCCGTTGCGTACCGCCGCCGTCGAGCCCCGTACGACCAGCTCCGGCTGGAAGACGTACTCGGTGCGCTGCACCGGGCTTCCGCCGATCTCCTCCAGCAGCGCGCCCACGGCGGCCGCCGCCATCGCCTGCACGGGCTGGCGCACCGTGGTCAGCGGCGGGTCGGTGAACGCGATGAGCTGCGAGTCGTCGAAGCCGACGACCGAGACGTCACGGGGCACGTCGAGGCCCCTTCCCCGGGCGGCGCGCACCACGCCGAGGGCCATCAGGTCGCTGCCGCAGACGATGCCCGTGCAGCCCGCGTCCAGCAGTGCGCCGGCCGCCACCTGGCCGCCCTCGACGCTGAACAGCGTGGAGCAGACCAGCAGTTCGGCCTCCGACCGGTCCATGCCGAGCAGCGAGACGGCCGCCTCCACGAACCCGTCGCGCTTGCGGCGGGAGGGGACGTAGCGCTGCGGGCCGATGGCCAGGCCGATCCGGCGGTGGCCGAGGTCGGCGAGGTGCTGGAGGGCCATCCGCACGGCGGCGTTGTCGTCGGGCGAGACGAACGGGGCGCTGATGCGCTCGTTGTAGCCGTTGATCAGGACGAACGGCACGCCGCGCTCGGTGAGCGCGGCGTACCGGCCCGGGTCGGCGGAGGTGTCCGCGTGCAGCCCGGAGAGGAAGACGATGCCGCCGACGCCGCGCTCGACGAGCTGCTCGACGAGTTCGTCCTCCGTCGCACCGCCCGGCAGTTGGGTGCAGAGCACGGGGGTGTAGCCGTGCCCGGCCAGCACCTGTTCGACGGACTGCGCGAACGCCGGGAAGATCGGGTTGGTGAGTTCGGGCGTCACCAGGCCGATCAGTCCGGCGCTGCGCTGGCGCAGCCGTACGGGCCGCTCGTAGCCCAGGATGTCGAGCGCCGCGAGCACCCGCTGACGCGTGGTGTCCGCGACGCCCTGCTTCCCGTTCAGGACCCGGCTGACCGTCGCCTCGCTGACCGCCGCCTGTCCGGCGATGTCGGAGAGGCGGGGCGCGGCGGCGGTCCTGGGCGCGGGCAGTGTCACACCGTCCACCACACCGTGGTGTCGGCGGGCAGCTCGGT
>NZ_NTGZ01000096.1 GCF_002551245.1 Streptomyces sp. rh34 | reverse complement strand
GCCCAGCACGCACCCGTACGTCTGGTCCTCGTGCTCTTCGGGCCCGGGGGCGCCGGAGGTGAGGTCCCGCACGAGGCGTCCGGGCAGGCGGGTGGCGCCCACATCCAGGGGCAGCGAGAGCACCCCGGCGGACGGCGGAGCGTCCCCGGCCAGCAGCCGCGTCGCCTGCTCCACCAGGTCAGGGGCGTCGGCCTCGATCCGTTCCAGCGGGGCCAGCGAGGCGCGGCTGAGCAGGTGCACGGTGAACTGCGGCGCGGGCCTGGACAGATACTCCGGGGCGCGCTCGAACCAGCGCATGCTGCGCTCGCCCGCCGCCCTCAGCTCCCGGACGCCGGGCATACGCCGCCGCTCGTACTCCGCCAGAGCGGTCCCGATGTCGTCGTCGCGCCCCAGGGCCTGCCCGAGGAGGAACGAGTCCTCCAGCGCCAGACGCGTCCCGGAGCCCACCGAGTAGTGCGCGGTGTGCGCCGCGTCGCCGATCAGCACCACGTTCTCGTGTACGCACCGGTCGAGGTGGACGGTGGGGAAATGTGCCCAGCGCAGATCCTTGGCCTGCAGGGGCCTGTGGTCGAGGTGCTCCGCGAAGACCTGTGACCAGTGGCCGAGGTCCTGCTCCAGGTCCTCCCGCGTCTCCTGGCTTCCGCAGGGCACCTCGACCACGAACGTGCTGATGCCGTCGCCGTGCGGGTAGCCGTGGGCGATGACGAGGCCCGCCGCGGTCTCCTCGAAGATGAACGTCATGGCGTCGAACGCGGCGGTGGTGCCGAGCCACGCGAATCGCGACCGGCCGTATCCGACGCGCGCCCCCAGTGCCGATGCGAGAGCGGTCCGGGTCCGGCTGTGCGCGCCGTCGGCGGCGACCACGAGGTCGTAGCGGGAGCGGAGACCGTCGATCTCGACGGGCGACTCGTAGCGCAGCTCGACACCCGCGTGGAGCGCCTGCCCGGCGAGTTCGGAGAGCAGCTGTTGCCGGGACAGGGCCACGTACCCATGGCCCGAACTGCGGTGCCGTTGGCCGTGCGCCCGGACCTCGACGTCCTGCCAGGTCACCTGGGAGGAGAGGACGGCGCCGAGCGACGGCGTCATGAACTCGATCGTGCGAACCGCGACGTCGGAGAAGACCACGCCGTACCCGTACGTCACGTCCTTCGGCGACCGCTCGTGGACGACGACGTCCCAGTCGGGGCGGGCCTTCTTGATCTGGGTGGCGGCCAGCAGGCCCGCGGGGCCTGCCCCCACGCAGGCGACCGTCCTGCGCGTGCTGCCGGAGCGGGGGCCGGTCACAGGGCCGGGCCAACCTGTTCCGCGAGCACCCGGCGCAGGATCTTTCCCGCGGGGTTACGGGGGATCTCGGACACGGTCCGCGCCTCCTTCGGGAGTTTGTACGAGGAGAGCCGCCCGTGCAGGAAGACGAGGAGGGCGTCGGAGGAGAACGTGGCTCCCTCCTCGACGACGACGAAGGCAAGGGGGACCTCGCCCCACACGTCGTCGGGAACGCCGATCACCGCGGCGTCCGCCACCCCGTCGAAACCGGCGATGGCGTTCTCGATCTCGGCGGGGAAGACGTTCTGGCCGCCCCGCTTGATCACGTCCTTCTTGCGGTCCTTGAGATGGATGTAGCCGCTCGCGTCCATCCAGCCCAGATCGCCGGTGCGGACCCAGCCGTCGACGATGGTGCGGCTCGTCTCGGCCGCGTTGCCGACGTAGTGCGACATGCGCCCCACGGCCAGCACGCACACCTCGCCGATCTCGCCGACGGGCAGCGGACGGTTCTCCTCGTCGTGGATCTCGACGCGGATGCCGGGCACACTCCGTCCGCTGGACTCCAGCGGGATGCTGCCGTCCTTCTCCGTGGACGCGTCCGACAGCCAGGTGCAGAAGGTGCCGCCGGCCTCCGTCATGCCGTAGACGTTGCGGAAGCCGCAGCCGAAGGCGTGCCGGGCGTCCCGGAGCAGCTCGGGGCTCATAGGCGAGGCGCCGAACATGATCTCGCGCAGCGTGTTGGGGACCTTGGTGTCCTTTCCGACCGCCATCATCACGAACCGCAGCATCTGCGGCACCATCCATATGTGCGTGATGCCGCGTTCGGTGATCTGCCGCAGGACGGCCCGGGGCTGGAACTCGCGCATGACGTGCAGGGTGGCTCCAGCCGCGACGTAGTGGAGCGTCGCGGTGATGCTGCCGTGCGACAGCGCGTTGAGGTTGAGCAGGCGGACGCTGTCGTCCACGCGGGCCTGGGCGAGCCAGGACAGCGTCATCTGCCGCAGCGCGCCCGCCGTCTGGAGCACGCCCTTGGGCGTGCCGGTCGTGCCGGACGTCAGCAGCACCGCGAGCGGGTCGTCCAGGGTCGCGGCGAGCGGCGGCGGGGTCCGCCCGGCGACGAGCAGTTTCTGGAACTCCTCCGAGTCGAAGACGGTCGTCCGGTCCTCGGCGAGGCCGAGCTTCTCCACCGGGCGCTGTTCGCCCATGACGTGCCGGATCTCCATGCGCTCGGCGGCGTCGGCGAACTCCGTCGGCGACATGGCGTGGTTGACGGGGACGAAGGGCGCCCCCAGGTGCGCCAGGGCGAAGTAGCTCGCGATGACTTCGAGCCTGTTGCGCGAGTACACAGCGACGCGGTCACCGTGCCGGATGCCGTGCTCGCTCAGGTACGCCGCGATCGAATGCGCGGCCCCCCTGAGTTCGAGCCAGGTGAGGCTGCGGTCGCCCTCCACCACGGCGGGTGCGTCCCCGCGCTGCTGGCAGTGCTGGTCGAGAATCTCACTGAGCCACATGGGTCTCTCCGATGAGTCTGTGCGCCGCATCCGTCCGTCCGCGCGACAGGCGGTTCGACTCCGCCAGCTCGCCGAGGGCCGTTACGGCATCGTGGATGTCCATGTACGAGACGTAGAGGCTGTTGAAGCCGAAGCGGAGCAGCGTGGGTGGACGTACATCGCCGATCACGCCGCGCTCGGCCAGTTGGTCCATGAGCCGGGACGCGTCCGGGTGGCTCAACGTGACCTGGCTGCCGCGCCGTTCGTCCTCGCGGGGCGTGACCAGATCGAATCCGAGGCCGGCCAGGTGATCGTCGAAGCACTCGATGAAGAACCGGCCGAGCTGGACGTTCTTCGCCCGGATGTCCTCGATGGACACGCTGTCGAACATGTCCAGGGCCGCTTGGAGCGCCGACAGCGAGAGGATGTGCGGCGCGCCGATACGGAACCGCGACATGTCGTCGGCCGGACGGTAGTCGGGAGTCATCTCGAAGGGCGTGGCATGGCTGAGCCATCCGGTCAGGGGCGGGTCGGCGGCGGCGCGGTGCCGCTGGGCGACGTAGATGTACGCCGGGGCGCCGGGGCCCCCGGAGAGGTACTTGTAGCTGCAGCCGACCGCGAGGTCGACGCCGTCCGCGTCCAGCGACAGCGGCAGGGCCCCGGCGGCGTGGCACAGGTCCCACACGGTGACCGCGCCCGCCCGGTGGGCCCGCGCGGTCACCGCCGCCACGTCGAACGCCTCGCCCGTGCGGAAGTCGACCGGAGTGCCGAGGACGACGGCGACCTCGTCGCCGTACGCGTCCAGGGCGGCGCCGATGCCGCCCATGGGGGTCTGCCGGACCTCCAGCCCGAGGAGCCTGGCGACGGAGGAGGCGAGGTAGCGGTCCGTGGGGAAGCCGTCGCTGTCGGAGAGGACGACCGTGCGCTCCGGCCTGAGCCGGGCGGCCGTCGTCAGCGCGTTGAACAGCTGTACGGAGGTGGAGTCGCCGGTTACGGTCTGCCCCGCCGCGGCGCCGATCAGCCGGCCGATGCGGTCGCCCGTCCGCATGGGGGAGTCCAGCCACCCGTCGTCGGTCCAGCCCTTGATCAGGTGGTTGCGCCACTGCTGCCGCACGGTGCGGTCCAGGGCGTCCGGCACGCCGGCCGGCATGGCGCCGAGGGAGTTGCCGTCCAGGTACACGATGCCGGGCGGAAGCTCGAAGCGGTCACGAGCGGGTGCGAGGGGGTCGGCACGGTCCAGCCGCTCGGCGGCTGCTCGGCTCGTCATGTACGGGATCTCCGATCGGATCTTGGGTCGTCGTGTCGTGCGGGCGTCCGTGGACGCCCGCGCCGGGGACGCGGCGAGGCGGTCAGGCTTCGGGCCAGGTGCTGTAGCGCCGCCGTCCGTAGAGCAGGGGCTGGAGGTCCGGCACGGTGGTGACGCCGAAGACCTCGCCGAACACGATGACGTGGGTGTCGCCGTCGGCGGTCCTGGTGACCCGGCAGTCCGCGACGGCGTGCGCCTGCTGCAGGAGGTGGGGCCCGCCCCCGCCGGGCGACCACGGCACCCGGTCGAACCGGTCGGAGTCCCCGGAGCTGAACAGCGCGGCGGCGGACTCCGCCCTTCCGTGCAGCAGGTTCACGGCGAAGGCGCCGCTCTCCAACAGGGCGGCGAGCGTGGGGCTCTCCGAGCGCAGGCAGGCCAGGACCGTCGGCGGTGACACGCTGAGGCTGCACAGCGAGGAACAGGTCATGCCCCACGGCCGCCCTTCGCGGTCGTGCGTCGTGACGACGGAGACCCCGGTGGGGAACTCGGACATGAGGGTGCGGAACTCCTCGGGTGTCACGGGCTTGGGGGAGATGGTCGATATATCGGTCACGAAACGTTTCCTCTCGCTGGTGCGAGCCCAGAGGCCGCAACCGTGTCCAGCAGGCGGCGGTGTTCGGCGCGGTCGATGGTCAGCAGGGCGGGCCCGGTCAGGGCCGTGGTGGCCAGCGCCATGACGAGGAGGGCGAGGTAGAGCGTGCCGGTCAGCACCCCGGTGCTGTAGCCGATCTGGAGCACGATCAGCTCGGTGAGTCCGCGGGTGTTCATCAGCGTCCCGATCCGCAGGGCGTCGAAGTGCCCGTACTGGCCCAGGCGCGCACCGACGTACCCGCCCAGCGCCTTGCCGGCGGTTCCGAGCAGGATGGTGAGCGTGATCAGGACGACCGACGCGGAACCCAGGGCCTGGGTCAGTACGGTGATGCCACTGACCACGAAGAAGACGGGCACCAGCGCGCGTCCGACCTTGGTCACGCTCGCCACGGGGCGCTGCCACACCTGCCGGTGCCGGGTGGGGACGGCCAGCCCGGCGAGCACGGCTCCCACGATCGCGGTCATGCCGTGCTTCTCCATCGTGAAGGCGAGGGCGACGGCGAACAGGGCGACCAGGAGCGCGGCCGCCCTGGGGAACCGTGTACAGGCACGGGTACTGACGCGGGTCGCGAGCAGGGTGCGCACCGCCACCGCCACGAGTGTGCCCGCGGCGAGGACCCCGACCGCCCGCAGGAAGCCGCCGATGTCGCCGGAGCGCAGACCCACCGCCACGGGGAGCAACAGCCACGCCACGCAGTCGATCACGATCGCGGCGAGGAGCGCGGTGCGGCCCGTGGCGGTGTCCGCCATCCCCCGGTCGTCGAGGATCCGGGCCAGCACCGGAACCGCGGTGATGGACATGGACACCGCGACCACGAGCAGGAAGGAGGCCAGCGGGGCGCTGCCGCGGGCGGCCCGGTCGTCGGTGAGCAGCACCCAGCCCGCGAGCATCAGTCCCGCGGCGAACGCGGGCAGGAACGATCCGGCGATGACCCACCAGGTGGGCTTGGACCTGGAGCCGGCGGGACCCGGGTGGAGATGGCCGACCATCCCCACCATGAACAGAACGAGACCGGCCTCGGAGATCGTCTTGAGGTTGTCGAGGACGGCGTCGGGGATGAGTGTCCGAAAGGTCTCGGGTCCGAGCAGCCGGATGAGGACGGGGCCGATCAGCAGGCCCGCCACGATCTCGCCGATCACCTCGGGCTGGCGTGTGGTGCGAGCCACCAGCCGGCCCGCACGCACGACCAGCACCGCAGCACTGAGGACCGCGAGCAGATGAGCGGCTCGAAGCAGTAGTTCTGGGGCTGTCACGAGGGTTCCTGTCGGTGTCGGGAGGAGGCCGGCCGCCCGGGCCGCGCAGGGCCCGGGCGGCCTGAGGCCTACTTGCCGTGCAGCTGACGCAGGTAGTCGTAGGTGCTGGGCAGGGTCCTCAACAGTTCGTCCTCGCGCTTCTTGACCTCGGCGAACGCGGCCTCGGCGGTGGCGATCGACTCTGGGCGGTGGGCGAGCGCGGGCATGGAGTGGTCGGGCAGGACATCGAGGCCCGCGAACACGCAGTAGTAGTTCGCGTTGCTCCAGAAGTTGCGGAACTCCGCCTCGAAGTTGCCGTAGTAGTTGCTCTCGTCCGTGATCGGCAGGTTCACACCGAGGCCGGACTTGTAGAGCCCGACCTTCTCCTTGAAGCCCTCGGCGAGCTCCAGCTCCTTGCAGGCGCGCCAGAACGGCGTGTCGTTGCGCGGGGCGAAGCTGAAGTGGGCCTGGACGAAGTCCCGCGTGTCGTCGAACATCGTCTCGATCTCGCCGTTGAAGCGGTTGGTCAGGGCGGGGTCGAAGCGCTTGTCGGGGAAGTTCTTCACGAGCTGGAAGAGGGCCGCGTAGACGAAGTAGATGCCGGTGGACTCCAGCGGCTCCAGGAAGCACGAGGCCAGGCCGATGCCGACGCAGTTCTTGACCCAGGCGCGGCGGTTGCGGCCGACGCGGAACTTGACGTGGTTGAGGGGCTGCGTCTCGGGGTCGAGGCCCCACATGCGGCAGAACTCCTCGGTGGCCTCGTCCTGTGTGGCGAACCGACTGGAGTAGACGTAGCCGGTGCCGAAGCGGCCGAGCATGGGGATCTTCCAGGTCCAGCCGGACGACATCGCGATCGAGGAGGTGAACGGCTCGATGCCGTTGGCCTCGTCGTCGTGGGGCACCTGCGTGGCGACCGCACGGTCGTTGAGCAGGTGGTCGCTCATGTCCAGGAACGGTTCCTTCATCGTCTGGTTGATGAGCAGACTGCGGAAACCGGAGCAGTCGACGAAGAGGTCGGCCTCCAGCGTGAGACCGCCCTCGGTCCTGATGGAGGTGATGTGGCCGCGCTGGTCTATCTCCGCCCCGACGAACTTGTCCTCGATGTGGACGGCGCCCTGCCTCTCAGTGGAGAAGCGCCGCAGAAAGTTGGCGACCAGGTTGGCGTCGAAGTGCCAGGCGTAGCTGGCCCACTTGGTCCCGTCGAGATAGCGCGGGGAGAGCTTCTGGTCGAAGACCGCCGGCTGCGGGTAGCAGGAGCGGTCGAACGGCTCCTCGGTCAGCCCGTTGAGCCGCTTGTGCGTCCAGTAGTGCGAGAGCGGCAGGTTGTCGTGCTCGGGCAGGAGGCCGAAGAGGTGGTCGAAGTGGTCCTTGCCCTTGCCGTGCGGGCGGCCATCGGACTGACCTGCGCCGGGCGTCCGCCAGTTGACGAATCGGATGCCCATCTTGAAGCTGGCGTTGCACTCCGGCATCCACTCCTCCTCGCTCAGCCCGAGGAAGTCGAAGAACACCTTCTGCAGGTTGGCGATGGTGGCCTCGCCGACGCCGATCCTGGGAATCGCCGGTGCCTCCAGCACCGTGATCTTCACGGTGTCGCCCAGCGCGCGTCCCAGGTAGGCGGCGGACATCCAGCCCGCGGTACCGCCTCCGAGCACGACGATGCTCTTGATCCGGTTGTCATTGGTCATGGCTGTGTTAACCCCAAGGTGATTGGTTGCAGGGAGTGGTGCGGAAGGTGCGTGATCACGCAGCCGTCAGTCCTAGCCGACGGAAGACGGCCCCACCGAGAGCCGTGGCGGGATCGTCGAGGTCGAAGGTGATGTCGAAGTGGTTGCGGTGGGAGACGACCAGGTCCCGGACCTCGGGTGAGCGAGGGACCACCGCCGCCACCAGTTCGTCGTGCTGACGGCGGAACTCGTCGGTCTCGGCTCCGCCACGGGCCACCACGAGCGGCGGGAGGCGGTCGGGCAGCCGGTGGAGCGGGCTCATCAGGCGCGCGGTCTCCGCCGTGAGGCCGAGGGGTTCGTTGACGTAGGTGAGTCTGAGCGGTTCCAGGTCGTAGACCCCACTCAGCAGGACGGCGCCCGCGAAGGCGTCCGCAGGGTGACGGCCGCCCGGTCTCCAGTCGTCCAGCAGGGACATGAGCACCAGATGGGCGCCCGCGGAGCTGCCGCTCAGGAGGATGCGGCGTCTGTCCACACCCAGCTCGGCGGCGTGCGTGACCAGCCACTCGAGTCCGCGGCGCACCTGGGCAACGATGTCCTCCAACCGGTACGCCGGAGCCAGACCGTAGTCGAGGGCGGCGAAGGCGGCGCCCGCGGGCACGGTCCTGCGCGCCGGGAAGGACGAGTCCTCCTTGCTCAGCTCCTGCCAGTAGCCACCGTGGACGAACACGAGCAGGGGGGCGTCGGGCTCGGAGGCGGGGAAGAAGTCCAGCGTCTCGCACGTCTCGGTTCCGTACGGGAGCCAGGCGCGGACGGTGAGCTCGTCCCTGGTCCGCTTGCTGAGCGCGGCGTACTCGTCCAGGAATACCCTGATGTCGGTGACGCAGGAACTGGGGGAGTACTGCGTGTCCAGCGGTCTCTGGGCGTACGCTCCGTAGACGAGCGTATCCGGTCCGCCTTCCTTCAACATCAGAACTCCGTTCGTACGGACCACAGTTCGGGGAAGAAGCGGTGCTCGGCGACCCGGCGGAGCCATTCCACGCCCAGCGTGCCGCCCGTTCCGGGCTTGTGGCCCATGATCCGTTCGACGGTCAGCAGATGCGTGGTGCGCCAGCGGGAGTACTGGTAGTTCAGCTCGGAGAGGGCTTCGGCGAGGGCGTGGAGCTGGGGGTCCGTCCCGGGGGACCGGTAGATGGCGCCCCACGCTTCCTCCACGAGCGCGTTCGGCTCGTACGGTTCGGCGTACTCCACGGGGACGCACTTCTCGGGGATGCGTCCCCTGCGGTGCAGCAGGGACAACGTCGCGTCGTACAGACCCGGCGCCTCCAGGACCGATGTGACCTGCTCGTACAGCCACGGAACGGCCCGGTAGGCCTCGGCCAGACGGCGCGACTTGTTGCCGAGGGAGAACTCCAACTGCCGGTACATGTACGACTGGAAGCCCGACGCGGCCCCCAATTCGTTCCTGAAGTTGGCGAACTCCTTGGGGGTCAGCGTGCTGACCGGCTCCCAGCAGGCGACGAGCACGCGCTGGATGTGCTCGATCCTGCGGAGATACCGCAGGGAATCGTCGATCCTGTCGTCGAACAGCAGGTCACGAACCCGGTTGATCTCGGTGAACAGCAGCTTGAACAGCAGCTCCTGGACCTGGCCCGTGATGTAGAAGGTCAGCTCCGCCGGCTCTTCGGTGCGCGGGTGCTGCAGGCTCAGGAGCGCGTCCACGCTGTGGTAGTCGATGTACGGCGTGCTGTCCTCGTTGACACGGCCCACGCTGAAGTCCAGGACCGGCTCGCCGTTGGTCTGTTCGGACTGGGCGCGCCGCTCCTCCTCGGTCATCGCGCGGTACGCGCGGGGCCCTTGTGTAACTCCATCGGTTGCCATGCGTGATGAACTCCAGTCATGCCTGGTGACCCCTGGAGCGATGTCTGCCACGGGCCACTTTGGATGGGTGTGGGGCGCATTACTCTGCGGTGGGGTAGGCGAGTTGGCCAAATATCCCCTGAAGCAACCGCGATACAGATGCGGACCCTACGGGACGCAATTTTCCTGCGTCAAGAGGGTTAGTGACGGCGTCGTGCTGCCCCTTTGACCGGGCTATTGCCCTTTGGGTAAATGCGGCGCACGCTAAGCGGAACCATCTACATCCATATTTCTTGGTGACCGAAAATATTCGGATCGCGGCTCCGGTTTGGCTGATTCTGATGCCCCTGCTCTTCTATGCGGGGGTGGCGTGAATGGGTTCATGGAGCGTTCCGGCCCCGAAGTGCCGGGAGGATCCGTCGGCTCACGCATAGTTGGTGACCGCATGGCCCTGGGTTCAATGGTGGCTCCGGTTTGGCTAATTCTGGCGCCTCCGTGCTCCTTTGCCGGAGTGGCGCGCATGGCCATATGTGGCGTTCTGGCCGGTGAAGTGGCGTGAGGATCCGTCGGCTCGCGGGCAGTTGGCGGCCGAGCGACCCTGGGCGGGAACCAGGACAACTGCTATCCTGAGTGTCGTGAAGATGTCGTTGACGGTTGAGTGGACCATCCATGTGTGCCTCACACTGGCGTGCGCACCACCTGGGGAGTCCGTGCATGCCGGCGCGCTGGCGGAGTTCCACGGACTGCCGAAGCCCTACCTCACGAAGCAGCTCCAAGCCCTCGTGAGATCCGGAGTCCTGCGTTCCTCTCCAGGGGTGCGAGGCGGCTTCTCTCTGGCGCGCCCCAGCGCCGAGATCACGCTGATGGACATCGTCGCGGCAGTGGAGGGCCGAGCCGAGCTCTTCCAGTGCGTAGAGATCCGGAAAAGCGGTGTGATCGCCGAGTCCGGTCTGAGTAACATGAATCTTCCGTGCATCGTTCAGGTCGAGATGGCAAAGGCTGAAATGGTCTGGCGAAAGGCCTTGGCGGCACAGACCATTGAGGATCTCGCCAAGCGTCTGGAAAAGGGTGCGCCACACGTGGTGGATGTCACCCGCAAGTGGATCGCAGCGATCTGAGCCCAGACGCCCCGTCCTCTACTCTTTCCCGGGATACCTCCGGCGTTGGGTGCTTCGTCGCGCACCTCTCGCAAGTGAGCACCCTCGGCATGCACTATCGGAATACAGGCAGAAGGGTGCCATGACCAGCAGCGCGACTGCTTCGTTGAATGCAGATTCATTAAAGCCCCGATCTCCAGGTCTCGCTGTTGCCATCGTTCTGGTAGCCGCGTTCCTCGTCCTCGCCGACACGTCCATCGTGAACGTGGCGGCACCCGTCCTGCAGAGCGATCTGGGCGCCAGCTTCGCCCAGACCCAGTGGGTGGTGGCCGTCTACCAGCTCACCTACGCGGTGCTGCTGGTCACCGGAGGCCGCCTCGGCGACCTGTACGGCCGCAGGCGGCTGTTCGTGATCGGCCTCGTCGGCTTCGTGATCACCTCGGCCGCGTGCGGATTCGCGAACAGCGCCCCCATGCTCATCGCGGCGCGGGCGCTCCAGGGTGCGACGGCCGCCCTCATGTACCCGCAGACGCTCGCCGTCATCCAGGTCGTGGTTCCCCCCGAGCGTCGCCCCAAGGCGTTCGCCGCCCTCGGTATGGTCATCAGCGGCGCCACCATCGCGGGCCCGATGATCTCCGGTGTCCTCATCGAACTGGACCTCTTCGGCAGCAGCTGGCGGCCGGCGTTCCTGCTGAACCTCCCCATCGGCCTGCTCGGTGTGCTCGCCGCGATGCGGTACCTGCCCGAGTCGCGTTCGGAGCAGGCCCGCAAGCTCGACATTCCGTCGGTCCTGCTGATCACCGCCGCGCTCGCGTGCCTCATCTACCCCCTGATCGAGGGCCACGAGCGCGACTGGCCCTGGTGGTCCTTCGGCCTGATGGTCCTGTCCATCCCGCTGTTCGCCGCCTTCCACCTCCGGTGCACCAAGGTGCACCGGGAGACACAGTCGGCTCTCGTGCCTCCGTCCCTGTGGCGTGACCGGGCGTTCACCGTGGGGCTGGTGATGTACGTGCTGGCCTACTCGGCCATCGCGTCGTTCTTCCTCTATCAGTCGTTGATGCTTCAGTTCGCCTACGGGTACAGTGCGTTGGCGGTCGCGGCGATCATGAGCCCCTTCGCGATCGGCTCGATGGTCGGCTACTACTCCTCAACTCCCTTCGCCAAGAAGACGAGTGGGCGGGTGGCCGTCACCGTGGGCGCGCTGATCTGGGCGATCGGCATCGCCGCGGTGGGTGCCACGACACTGCTGGCCGGAAACGGACTTCAGGGCTGGCACTTCGTTCCTGGTTTCGTGGTCGCCGGCTTCGGCCTCGGCATCGCCCTGGCCCCTCTGCTCGGAGTGGTTCTGGGCTCGGTGCGCAGCTCGGACGCCGGTTCCGCGTCCGGCACGCTGAGCACCGGCCAACAGGTCGGCGCGGTCCTGGGCGTAGCACTGATCGGCGCCGTCTTCTTCGGTACGCTCGGCAGCGCCGGCGAGAGTTCGGCGGAACAGCGGGCCGACACGGTGCGCGCCGCCGTCTCAGCGAGTGCGGGCGCCGAACAGGCGGATCGGCTCACGGAGGAGTTCTCGGCCTGCGTGATCGCTCAGGGCAAGGGAGACGAGGCCTCGGCCGAACCGTGCCGCGCGCTGGTCACCGGATCCGACAGCACCGTGAAGACGCAACTCGTGGAGGCCAAGCGCCACGACTACCGGATGGCCTACGCGGTGAGCACCTTCGTGCTCGCGGCCGCGGTCGCCCTGGTCGCCCTCGGCGTCAGGTTCCTCCCGCGCCCCGCCCCCAAGTCGTGAACCCCGAGCCGTGAGCTCGTAACGGCCAGAAGGGACTTCTCAGCATGACCGAAACGGTACTGCAGTTGCTGGAGAGCCGAGGCGCGCTCTCCTCGCTCACCTTCGTGGAGGAGGACCGCAGACTCTCCCTCGACGGCCTGTTGGCCGAATCCCGCGTGACCGCGGGCGGGCTGTTATCCCTGGGCGTCGCCCCGGGCGACCGCATCGCCTTCATCATGCAGAACGGCAGCGGCTTCCTCAAAGTGCTCTTCGGCGCCCAGTACGCCCACGCGGTGCCCCTGTCCATCGCCCTGCCCTTCGGGTACGGAGGGGTGGACGGGTACGTCGAGTACGTCCGCGCCATCCTCGACGACGCCGACGTCCGCGTCCTCGTCGTGGACCCGGATCTGGCGCGGGTACGGCGCGCCCTGGAGGCCGCGCTGCCCCAGGTCTCCGTCGTGTCGGCCGACTCCTTGGACGTGACGGCGGACGCCGGCGCGGTACCTCCCGGATCCGGCACCACCGAACAGCTGGCGTACATTCAGTACACCTCCGGCAGCACGTCCCGGCCGAAGGGAGTGGCACTCACCCACGCCAACATCATCGCCGGGCTCCACGCCCTGGCCACCCCCTCCGGCACGACCAGCGAGGACCGCTGGGGCCTGTGGGTGCCGCTCTTCCACGACATGGGCATGTTCTGTCTGCTGACCGCGCTGTCCGCGGGAGCCGATGTGGTGTTGTGGCGGCCGCGGGGCGGCATCAGGCGCCCCCTGGACTGGCTGCGCCGCTTCGCCGCCGAGGGGTGCACCCACACGGCCGCGCCCAACTTCTTCGTCGACGCCCTGGTCGAGGCCGTCAAGGCGCAGGAGGCACCACTGGAGCCGGCCGACCTGTCGAAGTGGCGGGTCTGGTGCAACGGCGCCGAGCCGGTCAACGCGCGCTCCCTCGCGGAGTTCGAGAAGTCCTTCCGCCCCTGGGGCTTCAACCCGCAGTCCATGTGCCCGGTATACGGCATGGCGGAGGCGACGCTCACCGTGACCTTCCCGCCGCTGGGCCGCGAGCCCGTGGTGCGCTGGGTCGACCGCGACGCCCTCGCCGACGGGCGTTTCGTCCCCTCGGGAGAAGGAGCAGGTGCGCGCGCACTCGTCGGAGTGGGCCGTCCCGTGCCCGGCATCGACGTTCGGATCTGCGGGGACGAAGGCCCCCTGCCCGAGGGTGAGCCGGGGGAGATCGAGATTTCGGGCCCTCCCGTGATGCAGGGGTACTACCGCAGGGAGCCCGGGGACGAGCGCTCGGCGGACGGCTGGTGCCGCACCGGTGACATGGGCGTGATCGCGGACGGCGAGCTGTTCATCTTCGGGCGCAAGAAGGACATGATCATCGTCCGCGGCGTCAACTACTACGCGGAGGACACCGAGGCGGTCATTCGTGACCTGCCCGGAGTGTTCCGCAAGCGGTGCGCCGCCGTTCCCGAAGAGGATCACATGGCGCTCGTGGTGGAGACCGCCCTGGAGACCGAGGAAGAGTGTGCCGCGCTCGTGGCCGAGTGCCACCGGCAGATCCGCTCCCGGATGGGGCTCGACAAGGTCACGGTCTACCTCGCCCCCACACGCTTTCTGCCGCAGACGAGCAGCGGCAAGGTGCAGCGTAACAAGTTGCGTTCGTCTCTCGGCGAGCTCGTCGCCGACGGTTCCACCGGGCCCGGTGGCCAGGCGTGACCATGTCCGCGGAACGAAGAACCGAAAGGAGCACGAAGGTGGGGACCACAGTTCCAGTCGACGTCGAGGCGTCCGTCCGCGACGCTCTCGTGGCCGAGCTGGATATCGAGGCCGACTCCGTGGCGGGGGACGCCGAACTCTCCCTGCTTCCCGGCATGGAATCCGTCAAGCTTCTGCGTATCGTCAGCGCGCTGGAGGAGGTCCACGGCGTGGCCCTCGACGATGACGCGCTGTTCTCCATCGATACCGTGGACGATCTGGTACGGGTCCTGCGGGGCGGGACGGCCGCCGGCGAGACCGCGGCGGAGTCCGGGCCGTGAGCGGAAGAACGGGGGCCCCGGCCGTCGCCGAGCCGCGGGGCACGGCCGGGTGGATCGACGCACTGCACCGAATCGTACCCACACCCGACCGGTACGTGCGCTTCGACACCGAGCGCGACAGCGCCCTCGCCATCATGCGGTGTTCGCCCGACGTCCTCGACCAGCTGATGCGGGCGGGACTGCGGCACCGTACCGAAGGCGGCCGGGTGCTGTTCGACGACAGCGACATCCGCAACGTCGCCGCGGCGTCCGGATCGGGCGGTTCGGTGCTGGAGCTGGTGCAGCGCTATCTGTTCCGGTTCGCGGTCTCCAAACCGGCGGAGTGGATCGACGAACGCGCCTGGGCGATACGGAACCTGGGTGCCTGCCCCGGCGTCACGGACTGCCGGGAACCCTGGGAGTTCGCACCACTGGCCGCGGAGGACTTCGCGGGGCGCTCACGTGACGAGCGCACCGTGACCGACGGCGCGGTGGACGCGTCCGGCGCCAGCGTCGACGGGTACCCGCCGCTGGCGGAGTTCAGCGCCACCGTGCGGACCGTCGGTGCCGTACGGACGGTCCGCGACCAGCTGGTGCGCGACGCCTTCCACGAGTCGCTCGACGAGATGCGCACCGGCCGGATGTACTACCAGGCGATGCCGCCGGCCCTGCGCAACGACCCGGTGGCGGCCCGCGCGAACGGCACGGCGAACTGCATCAGCGTCAGCCTCCACCTGGAGCGGGTCTTCACCGAGGCCGGTCTGGAGGCCCGCAGCCGCAAGGGCTACCTGATGGGCATCCTCGGCAGCGATCACTCCTGGGTGGAGGTCCGCGAGGACGGGGAGTGGAAGGTCGTCGACCCCGTGTTCGCGCTGCTCGGCCTCCGGCAGGGAGCCTCGGAGGAGTTCGTCGAGTTCTGTCTCGGCTCGGTGTCCAACCGGCTGGTCCCCTGCGACTGCCCCGCGGATCTGGAGACCGTACGTCACACCCACCGGCAGTCACCGGCCCCGACACGCAACGTGGTGCTGGTCAAACCCCTCAAGGAGATCCCGTCATGAACGGCCGCGAATTCCTGGCCCAGTGCATATCCGCGCCCGCGATCCTCGACTCCCTGGCGGACGACGAGGACCTGCGGGAAGCGGGGCTGAACTCGGGCGAGATCGTCCTGGTGGTGATGCGCTTGGAGGAAGGCATCGGCAGGGCGCTCGACGACGACGAGATCGCCTCGGTCACCACGATCGCGAGCATCGACGCCCTCCTGCGCGGGGCCGATCCGTCGGCCGCGTCCGCACAGGACGCGGCGTAACCTCCGGGAACACGACGGTGGCGGCGGGGGCGGTCATGGCGGCGGCCGTCGCGGGAAGCGGCGGCCCGCCCCGGGGAACGGTCATCGGATTCGTCCGTGACGACGAGGGCGCGCCACATGCCCTGCACGAGGCGGAGCGCCGGTTGATGACGGCGTTGCCCGCCGCGCGCCGGGACGACTTCCGGCTGGGCAGGGCGGCGGCCGCGCGCTGCCTGACCCGGCTGGGTACACCAGGACCCGTGCTGGCAGACGGAAGGCTGCCGCGGTTCCCCGACGGCGTCACCGGCTCGATCAGCCACCGTGACGGCACGGCGGTGTGCCTCGCTGCCGCGGGCCCGCGGATCCGCGCGGTCGGGGTGGACCTGGAACTCGCGGACGCACTGCCCCTGGCCGCGGCCCGGCTCGTGTGCACGGAGCGTGAGCGCGACTGGCTGGACGGCCGGCCGGGCGACGCCGCTCACCGGCTGACCGCGCTGTTCTCCCTGAAGGAGTCGTTGTACAAGGCGCTCTGCGTGCTGCGCGTGACCGTCCGCGGTGTCAAGGAGGTCGAGTGCCCGGTGGGCCTCCTCGGAGGGCTCCCGGTCACCGGGCGCTTCACCCGGCGCTTCACCGTACGCGGAGTCCGGTTCGAGGCCGGCGGCGTGCGCTCCTCACGATCCGTACTGACCTGGGCAGTTGCCCGCACCTGATGTTAAGGACGTCTCATGCGCAGCTACCACCGGCTCCTGGACAGGATCGTCGCGGACGAAGCCAGCCCCCCCGCCGTCGTCGAGGCTCTCCGCCTGCCCGGCCTCGACGGATGGGCGGACGGCCGTGTCTGGGGCACCTGGGACGTGGACCCGGTCATGGTGGGGCCCGGGGGGATGTTCGGCGGCTACCTGGCGGCCGTCGCGGACAGCTTCTCCGGTATCTGCATGTACACCGTTCTCGAAGACGGTCAGTGGCTGGCCACACGAGAACTGACCATGCGTTTCCTGCTGCCGGTGACCGGCGGCCGCGTCCGTACCGAGTCGGCTGTCGTACGGACGCAGGGCCGACGTGTGTGGGTGGACACCGTGTTCACCACCGAGGACGGCCTGAAGGTCTGCACGGCGCAGGCCGTGCAGGTCGTCATACCCGCGAAGAAGCCCGTCGATGAGGCCCGGCTGCCGGCACACCCTCCGGCTCGGGCGCTGCCGTAGCACCCGCCCGGAGCGCCATCCCCGACCATCCCGCCCGACCGTACCGTTTGGAGATCCCCCCATGTCCGTACGATCCAGTGAGGCCCTTCGTATCGGCGAGCTGTTCGACATGGGTGCCGAGCAGCACCCGAACAGCCACATGACCCTCGACCACACGCTGCGCATGTTCCCCGAGTCCGGGACCAGGATCACCTACCGGCGGCTCGCCGACCACGTCGCTGAGATATCCGCGCGCCTCACCGCGGCGGACGTCCGGGTCGGCGAACACGTCGTGCTGTTCGCCTCCAACACCTTCGACCTGGTGCTCACCGCCTGCGCGCTGGCACGCGCCGGAGCCGTGCCCGTGCTGCTCTCCCCGCGGCTGGACGGCGACGTGGTGGCGCAATTGCTCACCAAGTTCGACGAGCCACCGCTCCTCCTCACCGACGCCGATACCCTGGGCGGCGCCTTGGACGGCATCGACCTGTCCGGGGCGACGCGCCGGGTACTGCTGATCAGCGGTGAGGCCGAGGGCCACACCTGCCTGGAGGAGTTCGCCGGCGCACCGCTCCGGGCGCCGGTGCGCACGGAGGCCGACGCCCCCAGCCTGGTGACCCACACCTCCGGAACCACCGGCCTGCCCAAGCTTGTGCAGCAGTCGGCCAGCAGCCTGTGGTGGCACCTCAAGCCCCAGCTGAAGACCGCCAAGATCATGCGAGCCAGGGAGACCCGCGCCGTCTGCGTCTCCCTGGTGCACGCCAGGATGTGGCCCCTGCTGTACATCGTCATCTCCCGCGGTCAGCACACCGTGGTGCTGACCGACCCGGAGCCGAAGAAGGTCGCCGACCTCTTCAGCGAAACCCGGCCGGGCCTGCTGGAGGCGCACCCCAACTGCTTCATCCAGTGGGAGAAGCTGGCCGACGACCCGCGCGCCCCGCTCGCCAGCATCCGCTACTTCATCAACACCTTCGACGCCATGCACCCGCGGACGATGCGCATCCTGCTGGGCGCGAGCAAGCGCAAAATGCCGGTGTACATCCAGGGGTACGGGCAGTCCGAGACCGGCCCGATCTGCCTGCGCCCCTACACCCGCAAACTGCTCGAGTCCGCCGACGGCCGCTGCCTCGGGCACACCTTCAGGGGCATCACCGAGGTGAAGATCGGCGAACCGCTGGCGGACGCCCCGGGATCCGAGAAGGTCGGCCCCATCCTCGTCCGCACGCACGGCCACTCCCTGGGCATCATCGGCGGGGCCGAGCAGTTCGCCGAGCGCTTCGCCGGTGGCTGGTGGCGCATGGGCGACCTGGGCTACCGCAGCAAGTGGGGCTGTGTTCACCTGCTGGACCGCGAGATCGACCACATCGACGGCGTGGCCAGCAGCCTGCGGGTCGAGGACACGCTGATGGAGCGGTTGCCGCAACTGACGGAGATGGTCCTGGTGGGCGACGAGGAGGGGCGCCCCATCCCGGTCGTCTCGACCCACGACAACGAGCCTCTCGACACCAGGGCTTGGGAGCGAGCGGTGGCCGATCTGCCCGCGATGGCCGCACCGCTGCACTGCCGCTGGAACGCGATCCCCATGACCTCCACCTGGAAGGTACGGCGACAGGCCCTGAGCACCATGGTGACCGAGGGCACACTGCCCCTCGTGGGCCCCGCGGCCAAGGTCTGACCAGGGCCATCGAGATGACCACCGAGACGTCTGCCACCGCTCCCGCGGCCGCGCACGCCGCACCCGGCATCGACCTCTTCTCCCAGGAGTTCGCCGCCGACCCGTTCCCGGTCTACGCCCAGCTGCGCCGCTCCGCGCCGGTCCACTACGACCCGGCCACGAAACTGTGGCTGGTCAGCCGGGACGAGGACATCCGCCAGGTGCTCCTGGAGCCGGCCACCTACCGCAACGACAACGCGCTCGGCTCGGTCGTGCCGCTGCGCTTGCCGGCGCTGCGGATCCTGGACAGGGCAGGGTTCAAGACCCTGCCGCCCGCGCTGTTCAACAACAGCGGGGACACCCATCCGGTGCTGCGCGGGGCCGTTCTCAGGCTGTTCAGCGCACAGCAGGTACGCGCCGCCCTGCCGATGGTCGAACGGATCACCCATGAGGAACTCGACCTCATGGCGGAGGCGCTGGACACGACCGGGCACCACGACTTCGCCCAGGGCCCGGCTCGGAGGATCCCGGTCCGGGTCATGCTGGAGATGCTGGGCGTCCCCGAGGAGGCGCGTGCCGACATCACGACGGTCGCCGACTGGACGGACGCGTTCATCACCCTGTTCTGGGGACGAACGGACAAGGACCGGCAGCGGGAGCTGGCACTCCAGGTCGCCGACTTCTACCGATGGCTCAGCGAGCTGGCCACGCGCAGCGACGCCCCCGACGACTCCCTCCTCGGCGCCCTCGCACGGGTCCGGATGCCCGACGGCTCCCCGGTGCCCCCCGAGGTCGCCGTAGCCGTCTGCTCCAATCTGATGGTCGCGGGTCATGTGACGACCTCCCAGATGATCAGTACGGCGGTCTACCGAGCCCTGGAGAGCGACGGCCAGTGGCGTGCGCTGGCGCAGGACCCCGGTCTGGCCGGGGGATGGACCGAGGAGACCCTGCGCCGGGAGCCGTCCCTGACCGCCTGGCGCCGGGTCACGAGCCGAGCCACCACTCTGGGCGGGGTCGATCTCCCGGAGGGCGCGGAGATCCTCCTCATGTTCACCAGCGCGGGCACCGACCCCGACGCCTACGAGGAGCCGGAGCGGATCTGCCCGATGCGCAAGGCCGGGCGCGGGCACCTCGGGTTCGGTCTCGGCCGTCACCGCTGTCCGGGCGGGGAACTCGCGCGGGTGGAGGGCCGGGTGGTGCTGAGTGCGGCGGCGGCACGTTTCCCGGACCTGCGGCTCGCCACGCGGGAACGCCCACCCTTCCTCGAACTGGTCTCGTTCCGCGCCCCCACGCGTCTGGAAGTGACGCGCACCCTCTCCCGTACCCAGGGAACCCCGTACGCAGCGAAAGGCAGCACAGCACCATGAAATCGGTGGAACCCGAGGTCTCCGTGATCGCCAGGCCCGCCCTCGACCTCGAGGAGATCGCCTCCTACCTTCAGGAGATCGGAGGCGAGGAGTGGCTCGCCCGGCTCGACCAGGGCCGGCTCGATGGCGAGCTGAATGACGCGCAGACCCTGGCGGAGGTCGCGGGCCGCATGTGCTACCGGTCGTGGGAGCCCGGACTCAACCCCAACGTGAAGCGCGTCCGCACCGACCAGGCCGCCTACCTGCGCAACATCCTGTCGAGCGCACACGGTTCGGTTCTGGAACACGTCAACTTCACGTTCGTACTGAAGGACGTGAGCCGGGTCCTCACCCATGAGCTGGTCCGGCACCGGGTCGGGACCGCGGTCTCCCAGGAGTCGCTGCGCTTCGTCCGGCTGCAGGAGATTCCCTTCTGGCTGCCCGACTGGGCCCAGGAGGACCCGGAGCTCATGCAGCGGGCGAGCGAGATGCTCACCGAGCTCGAACGGTTCCAGTCCTGGATGGCCGACCACTTCGGGCTGGACGACGAGGGTGTCGCCTTCGGGGAGAAGAAGCACAAGACCTCGTTCATGAGGCGCTTCGCCCCGGAGGGCGTGGGGACGAGCCTTGTCTGGACCGCGAACATCCGGACGCTCCGGCACACGGTCGAATCGCGGACCGCGCCCGGCGCCGAGGAGGAGATCCGCCTGGTCTTCCACAAGGTCGGGGAGCTGATGCAGGCGGAAGCCCCGGCACTGTTCAGCGACTACGAGGTACAGGAGGGGGCCTGGGTGCCGGAGTGGCGGAGAGTCTGATCACGCCGCCCCGCAGCGCCGGTCCCGTACACCGATCACTTGGAAGGTGCCGTGAAACGAGAGATCACCACCCCGGTCGGGATACGCCACGCCCGCATCCTCGGGGTGGGCGCCTACAGGCCCCGGCGCGTCGTGGGCAACGATGAGGTATGCCGGTACATCGAGTCGACGGACGAGTGGATACGCCAGCGGACCGGCATCGTGAACCGCCGCTGGGCCGAGCCTGACGAGACCCTGGAGGCGATGGGCAGCGAGGCGGCGGACAAGGCCATGGCCGCGGCCGGGACCGACCCCGCGCAGATCGACTGCGTCATCGTGGCCACGTTCACCCATCTGATGCAGACACCGGCCGTCGCGGCGCGGATCGCTCACCGCACGGGCGCCACCCGCGCGGCGGCGTTCGACGTCTCGGCGGGGTGCGCGGGCTTCGTGCACGGTGTGGCGCTCGCCGCCGACGCCGTCCGGGCCCGCGGCGGCCACGTCCTGGTGGTGGGCGCGGAACGCATGACCGACCTGCTGAACCTCCACGACCGCTCGACCGCCTTCATCTTCGGCGACGGCGCGGGGGCCGTGGTCATCGGGCCTTCGGAGACTCCCGGAATCGGCCCGGTGGTCTGGGGTGCGGACGGCTCCCAGGCGGACGTCATCAGCCAGACGGAACCGTGGACCGCCCTCAGGGACGCGCCCGACAGCGAGTTCCCCTCGCTGCGCCAGGAGGGCCAGAGTGTCTTTCGGTGGGCGGTCTACCAGATGCCGGAGGTGGCGCTGCGAGCGGTGCGTGCGGCCGGCCTCGGGGTCGAGGACCTGGATGTCTTCATCCCCCACCAGGCCAATGCCCGTGTCATCGACGCCATGGCGTCCCGCATCGGTTTCCCTCCGGCGGTGATCGTCAGCAAGGACATCGTCGACAACGGGAACACCTCGGGTGCGTCGATCCCGCTGGCCATGGAGGCGGTGCTCGGGTCCGGTGCTGCCAGGAGCGGCGACACGGCGCTGCTGCTCGGATACGGAGCGGGCCTGTCCTACGCCGGGTGCGTCGTGACTCTGCCCTGATGAACGGCGGTGCCGTGAGGAAACTCCGAGGAGGGGATGCCTGTCGTGTCTTCGAAGTGCCCCGCATCGTCCGACGTGGGGGTGATCGGTGGGGGGACTGTCCGCTCTGTCCGCCACCCAGGCGCAGCCGGCGGAGCGATTCCGGGCGCACCGTCACTCTGCTGACGGCGAGCGGGGCTGTCGGCGGAATCCGCGGCGCGTTCGGGCGGCTCGGACAGGAACGTGCCGCGCTGCTCGGTTGAAACCGATTCCTGAGTGCTGTCGGCCATGAGGGCCGGGAGGGCGGAGACCGGGTGGCGCGTCGGCGTGTGCCGTCTCGCCGCTCCCGGTGAGCTACGGCGTGCCGGCGAGCCGGTCCATCACGTCGTGGATCTGCTGCGGGGTCAGCGGAGCGGCCGGAAGCGGCCCTTGCGCTGCTCGCGTGCTCAGTCCGTCGAGCAGGAAGGCGACTTGGCGGCGCCAGGCGTCGGGCGCGGTGTCCGCGACCGCGCGAGCGAGCAGGGCGTTGGTGCCGAAGAAGAGCAGCAGGTCCTGGCCGGTGAAGTCCGGGCGGATGGCGCCGGCCCGCTGGGCTCGCCCGATGATCCGGGTGGCGGCGTCCTGTGCCTGGCCGCAGATCGCCATCAGGCACGCGGCAGCAGGGAAGCGTCCGCTGACGACGTCGGCGACCGCGGGATCGGTGGCCTGCAGTTCGCAGACCTTCTCGACGTAGTACGCGAACCCCTCCCCGGCTTCATCGAGGGACAGGGCGTGCTCGGCGGCTTCGCCGAGACGGTGTGCGGCCAGGTCGGCCACCACCTCGTCGATGAGGGCCTCGCGTGTGCCGAAGAGGTTGTAGAGAGTGCCGTGACTGACGCCGGCCCGGCGGGCGATCTCTTTCAGGGGCACTTTGAGGCCGCGCTCCTGGAAGAGCTCGGCGGCGGCTGTCCGCAGTTTCTCCGCGTTCCGTTGCGCGTCGGCCCGCATCAGGTCGTCCCTCCTGCCTCTGGCACCGCGGCCTCCGTGGTCGCATCCCCACCAGACTAACTTGACTACCTGGTCAACTTACCTGCTACCGTCCACGTATAAGTTGACCCCAGGGTCAAGAAAGCCGTGCGAGGAGCAGTCCCATGTCCAGAGTGATCGCCGTTCTCGGTGCCGGTACCGGTCTGGGGGCGTCCGTTGCCCGCCGTTTCGGGCGCGAGGGTTTCCGGGTCGCGTTGGTGGCCCGCCGCAAGGACCGGCTGGGTGCCCTCGTCGAGGCCCTCGCCGGTGAAGGCATCGAGGCGGTCGCGTTCTCCGCCGATCTTTCCGAGCCGGCCGAGGTGCCGACTCTCGTCGAGGCGATCCGTGAGCGCTTCGGCCGGATCGACGTGGTCGAGTACGGGCCGATCAGCGGCGATCAAGGCTTCACCCCGGCCGCCGAGCTGGACGCGGCCACCCTGGAGCGTCTGATTCCGCTGCTGCTCCTCACCCCGGTCGAGGTGGTCCGGGCTGTGCTGCCGGAGTGGACCGAGCGCGGCGAGGGCGCCTTCCTGCTGGCTCAGGGCTACTCAGCGGCGCAGCCCATGCCCCACCTCAGCGGCCTGGGCCCGGTGATGTCCGCCACCCGTAACTACCTGTACTCCCTCAATGCCGAGCTGGCCGACACGGGCGTCTACGTCGGCGCCCTGACCATCGCGTCGCTGATCGCCCGCAGTGAGGTGTCCGCCGCGGCCCGAGCCGCCTTCGAGGCGGCCGACGGCCCGCAGTTCCCGGTCGCGGACCCCGACGACCTCGCCGAGCACTACTGGAACATGTACATCGAGCGCGACCGCGTCGAGCGGTTCCACCCCGAGACGATGACTCCCCGGGCCACGGTTTAGGGCCTGTCGTCAGACCGCCGCCTGCCGGGCGGCCTCCGGCACGCGCGCTCGCCGCGCTGAGCGGACGTTCCGGACAGGGGGCGGGCGAGGACGGTTCGGGTGAGCCATCGCCGTATCTCGGACGGATGCCCGCACTGTTCTGCCGGCGGCAGAACACCCGTCGGTCCGGGCTCGACGATCACTACAGTCCGGTCTCATGACGACGATGACGACGGCGCGCACGGTCGAGTATCCGGCCGACGGTTTGACGATGATCGGGCACCTCGCGCTCCCGCCCGGTGTCGACCGCCGGCCTGCCGTGCTGATCGGACCGGAGGGCATGGGGCTCAGCGACGTCGAGCGCCGCCGGGCCGACGCTCTCGCCGGGCTGGGATATGTGGCGCTGGCCTTCGACCTCCACGGCGGACGCTATTTGGGCGACCCCGAGGAGATGCTGGCCCGTTGCCTGCCCCTGCTCGCCGATCCCGACCGGATGCGGGGCATCGGCCGTGCGGCGCTCGACGTGTTGCGCTCCGAACCGCGGACCGACCCCGACCGGATCGCCGCCGTCGGCTACGGCACCGGGGGTGCCGTCGGGCTGGAACTCGGGCGCGGCGGCGTCAGCCTGCGCGCGATCGGGACAGTCAACGCAACTACCACGGGCCGCCCGGGCGAGGCGGCGCGCATTCGCTGCCCGGTGTGGGCCGGGGTCGGGTCGGAGGACCCGATCATGCCGCCCGCGCAACGGGACGCGTTCACCGCTGAGATGCGGGACGCGGGCGTCGACTGGCGCCTCACGGTCTACGGCGGCGCCTTGCACGCCTTCCACCACCCGCCGGTCGCCCACCGCGTGGTCCCCGGCGTCGGCTACCACCCACGGCACGCACGGCGAGCCTGGCGCGACGTCGTCGACCTGCTCACCGAGTGCCTGCCCGTGACGGAGGATCCGGGGGCATGACCCCGTCGAACACGACGGCGCCAGGTCTGGCCGACGTCGGGCACGGACAGCCCCCACCCGTCGAGCCCGCACCGCAGAACCGGGGTCAGCGGTCGCCGCCGTGGAAGACGCAGCCGACCGTTGCGCCGCTGCCCATACTGACCACCCCCACGGCCGGATCGGCGCTGCCTCGTACGAAACCTCCCGCGTAGCCGTCGTCCTCGGCGCCGCGCGCGCCCAGGTAGACGCCCCAGTTGAGGAAGAGATCCCGCACGCCGCCGGCGCTGTCGGGAAAGGGCTCGGCGGAGGGACGCACACGGCGCTGGAGCACGAAGGGGCCGTTCATCGCCGAGGTGACCCTGCTTTCCCACTCGGCCGGGTCCACCGTCCAGCCGGCGGTGATTCCGTTGCCGCCGTGCAGCAGTGTCGGCTTCAGGATCAGCTCGTGCTGGTGACCCAGGGCGTGGGCGAGCAGGTCGACCCGGGTGCCGCCAGGGTCCGTGGCGTGCGGGCGCACATACCGCGTCCATGGCAGGAGCCGGTCGAGGCACGCCAGTTCGGCGGCATCGTACAGGTCACGGTGCTCCTCGTCGGAGAGCATCGCAAGCGTGCCCTTGTTGCCGTACAGCTCGGCGTCCAGACGGCTGAACAGGCCCAGCCTGCCTTGCTCGACCGCGGTCAGCAGGGGCTCCAGCAGGGCCGCCGCGGTGGGGTCGGTGAGGTCTTCGGGCAGGAAGTACCGGAAGACGACGTCGATGGTTCGGCCCGAGGCCGTCGGACGACCGTTCGGGTACGTGATCTCGCCGAGGTCGCACGCGATCCCCTCGACCCCGAAGTCGGCCAGCTTCTCGGCGAACACCCGCAGTCGAGGTCCCACGACGGCGAAGTTCTCCACCGTGTCCACCACGGCGACGACGGGCGCCCGGTCGGTGGGGATGTTCGCGGCGCACTCGGCGTACATGGTCCGCACCATGTGGCCCAGCGTGTCCTCGTAGCGGAGTCCGTGCCGCCGTACGAACTCATCGAGCGGTGGATAGGCCAGCATCGCCCGGTTGATGTCCGCGTTCTCGAAGCCGCCGAGCGCGCTGGTGATATTGAATTCGAGAAGTTTGAACCCCGCACCGTCGTGATAGAGGTCGGCCCGCCCCAGCGGGAGGAGTGACCCGGTCCGGGCGCTCCGCGTGATCAGCGCCGATTGCGACGGGTCCAGGCCGACCGCCGCGGCCAGTGCGGTGATGCTTCCGCCGAACCGGCGCTCCGGCAGCGAACGCAGCAACCCGTAGACGGTGTGGAGGTCTCCCACGAGGGTGCGGAGCTCGTTCTCGCCGAGGAAGGCGGGGCCGTTCAGGAACCGGTCCTGGTACGCCAGCTTCAGGGTGGCGGACTCCAGCGCGGCGGCCGTGGGGTGGCCCGTCGACCCGTTCCGCGCGAGTTGCTCCCCGTACGCGAGGCCCAACCGCGACCTGGGTGGCGTGCGCGGACTCGTGGTCGTCATGGGGTGTCCCTTTCCGGAATGGACCGTGTGTTGGGTACGGTCCCGTGTTCGGTGCGGTGCCGTGTTGCGTACGGTCCCGTGTTCGGTACGGTGCCGGCGTCCCGCGGCGCGCCGGACGGCTGCCCGCTCAGTCCGTTCCCGTCGTTCGCGGAGCCGGGTCGGCGCGGGTGATCCACTTGCGGCGGGCGCCCACGAGGAGCCCCATCGCGACCACCGCCATGACGACCGCGCCGCCGCCGAACACGGCGCGGGTGCCGACCTCGGCGGCGACGAT
>NZ_NTGZ01000095.1 GCF_002551245.1 Streptomyces sp. rh34 | reverse complement strand
GCGCTGCACCGGGGGCGCGGGGCGCGCGGGGCCGGGACGCGGAGTGGCCGCGGAACGCGGACCGGGTACGGGACGAGGGGTCGGCGCGGTGCGGCCGGCGGCCGGAGTGACGCGGGGACCCTGGGCGCTCTCGGGAATCTGAGGCTCCTCGGAGATCAGAGGCATGAAGGTGGTCTGTGGCGAACGCCGATGTCGTCGGCGTCGGCAGGAGGGCGCGTGTGCGCGTTCAGAATTCGAAGCCGAGCTGGCCCCCGCTTTCGAGTGCGGCCGCCTCGGCGGAAAAACGGACCTTCTTCAGGTGCTGCCACCGGGGCAGCGCGTCCAGATACGCCCAGGAGAGGCGGTGATGGGGCGTGGGCCCCCGCTCCTCCAGCGCGGCCCGGTGCACAGGCGAGGGATATCCCGCGTTGGCACCGAAGGCGAAGTCGGCGCAGTCCTCGGACGCGGCGCCCAGCTCGGCCATCAGCCGGTCACGGTGCACCTTGGCGATCACCGAAGCCGCCGCGACCGCGATACAGGACTGATCGCCCTTGATCACGGTGCGGACCTTCCAGGGAACGCCCAGATAGTCGTGCTTGCCGTCGAGTATCACGGCGTCGGGCCGCACCGGCAGGCCTTCCAGGGCCCGCACGGCTGCGAGCCGGAGGGCGGCGGTCATTCCGAGGTCGTCGATCTCCTGCGGCGAGGCGTCGCCGAGCGCGTAGGCGGTGACCCAGCTCCGCAGCACGGGAGCGAGCTCGGCGCGCCGCCGGGGGGTCAACAGCTTGGAATCGGTGAGACCTTCGGGCGGTCGGCGCAGACCGGTGACCGCCGCGCACACGGTGACGGGTCCGGCCCACGCACCGCGTCCGACCTCATCGACACCGGCGACGGTCCTGGCACCGGTGGTAGCGCGAAGTGAGCGCTCGACGGTGTGCGTGGGTGGTTCGTACGGCATGGCGCCAGCCAGCGTACGCCGAGAGCCACGGCAGCAACACCCCGGGGCGCCGTGCGTCCTGCGAATCAGCCGGCGGAGACGGGTTCGCGGGGCGCGGGGGCCCTCTGAACCCGTGGGTCCAGGGGGCCCGTCGGCTCGGGGGGCCCGCCGACACGGACGGTGCCGGTCGGGCCGGAGAGCCCGTCGGCTCAGTACGGGTCGTAGCCGTCGCCGTCCGGCTCGTATCCGTCCCGGGTCCCTTCCCTGCCCACGCTGTAGCAGTCACTCGCGTCGCCCTTCACCGGGCGCTTCTCCAGGATCTCCTTCGCGCGCGCCTCTCCCCAGCTGGTCGCGTACCAGGGGGTGTCTGCGTGAAGGACCTCGTTCTGGATGATCCGCAGCGCACAGGAGCGTTCCGGTTCGGGCAGTCGGTCCAGGGCCGGTACGGCGTCGGCGGACAGGTCCTGGACGTAGTCGATGTCGATGGCGGTCGACTCGCTGTCCTCGAAGCGCTGGACGTTCTGCTCCGCGATCAGCCCGTCCGGTGAGAGCAGCCCGAAGGCCAGGACACCGGCCGCCGCGCTCACCGCGATGGCCCGGGGCAGGAGCCGGGCCCCGAAGACCCCGGCCGCCAGAATCAGGATCAGCACCACCCCGAGCCAGAGCTCCATCGCGGCCACGGATATCCGGAGCCTGGTCAGGCCGTACTCGTCGACGTACAGATCCATGCGGCGCAGTGCGGAGGCGACCACGACGAGGGTGAGGACGCAGAGGGGGCCGAGGACCGCCCGTACCAGGGTGCGGTCCCCGGCGCCGCCGCGCGGCGCCCAGCGCAGGGCCAGGGCGATCACGAGAAGAGTGAGCAACGTGGCCCACAGCAGCTGCCAGAAGCCCTGGCGGGCGTACTCGGCGTGGCTGAGCCCGGTCACGTCCCGCACCTTGTCGTAGCCGCCGAAGAGCACGACCAGTTGGAGCGTGATGAACGCCGCGAAGAGCAGGTCGAGAACGATCAGCGGAAGAGCCCATTCGGCCCGTCCCCGGGGTTTGCCGGGCCGTACGGTGATCCCGTCCCAGCGCACCGGTGCGGCCGCGGCGTGTGCGGCGGCGAGCGCGCCGGCCAGCCCGAGGGCGAAGAGGAAGATCCTCCAGGGTCCCTCGCCGACCGAGGCGTCGGGCATGAGGCTGCCCAGCAGTTCGGCGAACGCGGCGTCCGCGCTGGCGAAGAGGGTTCCGAACACCACCAGCAGCACGAGGGCCACCACCGTGGTGCGCAGGGCGGCGCCCCAGCGCGCCCGGGAACCGTCGCCCCGTGCGCGTATCCCCCGCACGCCCCAGATGATGCCGGGGACGACCGAGTCGAACAGCCCCAGTGAGCCGATCAGCACCCCCAGCCAGCTGCGGCTGCCGTGCAGCGCGAGCGAACCGAGCGCGAAGGCGGACACCACGGCGAGGAAGGTGGGCCAGCCCGCGTCCCGGAGCGCCGGCACCGCGAGCAGCGCGAGCCCTCCCACCGCCCAGGTCGCCGTCCAGGGCCGCAGCCGGCGGCCCGCCGCCCGCGCGGCGAAGAACGCGGCCAGCGCGGCGGGCAGGGCCACGATCAGCAGGTTCACCCCGAGTCCATCGCCCAGGAAGAGCGCGCTCAGGATGGCGGTGGCCAGGACCGACCAGAGCACGGCGGGGCGGATCAGGGGTGGTGCGGGTGGTCGGATCCGTGCCGTCGCGCCGTCGTCCTTGGCGGGCGCCCCGGCGCCGTACTGCCAGGGGCTGCCCGGCTGCCCGGCTTGTCGAGCCGTCCGGGCCCGTGGGCGCCGGTCGTCGGATGCCTGCGCCGGGGCAGGATCCCACGCCGCGGACGGACTCGCCGCGTCGGCTGCCGGCGCACCGGCGGTCCGCACCTCGGACGGCGGTGCCTCGGACGGACCCGGTTCGTTCGCCGCCGGTGTGGCGGCGGCCTCGGTGGCCGCAGGCGGTTCCGGTGGCCGGGGCGCGCCGGCTCCCTTCGGCTTCTCCGGCGGTCTGGACGCCTCGGACGGCTGATCGGACATGGGACCCCTCCCCCACCGGGTCCACGCGCGGCCCTGGGCCGTACGCCTGCCCCGGCGTCTCATTCGGCGCGCGCCCTCAAGATCAATCAGGGGCGGCGTGGCCGAAAGAATAATCCCGAACTCGCGTTCGCAGACACACAGAGTGATCCTGTGGCAGGACCGTGACAGACAGCCGTCTCCCCGGTCCGGGCGCGGTCAGCGCAGCAGCGCGGGAGCCCCGTCAGCGCAGCACCGCCGTCAGCCACGCCGGCGGTTCCTCCGTCCGTGCCAGCCAGTCGGCCGGCGGCGCTCCGGCCTCACCCGACGCGACGACACCGCCGACGATGGCGCAGGTCGTGTCGACGTCACCGCCCGCCTGGGCCGTGACCCAGAACGCCTGCTCGTAGTCCCCGAGGCTCCTGGCGGCCGACCAGAGCGCGAACGGCACGGTGTCGTGGGCGCTGGTGCGGCGGCCGTTGCCGAGAACCGCGGCGACCGTACCGGAGTCCCGGTAGTCCAGCATGTCGCGGGCCCGGCGCAGCCCCGCGCCGACGGCGCTGCGGGGCACGAGCGCGATGACGCCGTCGAGGAGGTCCTCGGGGGTCGGCGGTCCGCCGGGGGCGGCTGCGAGCGACGCGGCGGCGGCCACGGCCATGGCGCCGACGACCGCCTCGCGGTGCTGATGCGTGGTGTACGAGGAGATCTCCGCCTGGTGCGTGGCCTGCTCCGGATCGTCCGCGTACCAGGCACCGAGCGGGGCGATGCGCATCGCCGAACCGTTGCCCCAGGAGCCCTGGCCCTGGAAGAGCGCCGAGGACAGTTCCCGCCAGTCGCCGCCCTCCCGTACGAGCCTGAGGAGCCGGTTGACGGCGGGGCCGTAGCCCCGGTCGAAGTCGTGGTGCTCGGCGAAGGAACGGGCGAGGGCGTCCTGGTCGACGCGGCCGTGCGCGGTGAGCACGGCGAGGACCGAGCAGGCCATCTCGGTGTCGTCGGTCCACTGCCAGGGCCCGGGCGGCAGGGCCCGCTGTTTCAACAGGGGGTAGTTGACGGGAACGAAGAACTGGGAGCCCAGGGCGTCTCCCACGGACAGCCCACGCAGGCTGGCCAGGGCGCGTTCGAAGCGCCGCTCGGAAGCAGAATCAGCGGTCATCGCCCTGCCACTCTATCCGGTGCGGCCGTACGGCTCAGGGGTCCGCCAGCTCTGAAAGGGCCGGTCGAGCGTGTAGCGGCCGTTCTCGCCCAGCAGCAGGGTCCGCGTCTCGCCGTTGCCCGGGTTGGACAGCGATTCGAACTCCGCGACCGACCAGTGGAACCAGCGCATGCAGAACAGCCGCATCGTCAGTCCGTGGGTGACCAGCAGAACGTTCTCCGGGTGGTCCGGCTCCTCGAAGCTCCGGTGCAGGCTCTCCAGGAACGCCCCGACCCGGTCGTAGACGTCGGCGCCGGACTCGCCCTGGGCGAAGCGGTAGAAGAAGTGCCCGTAGGCGTCGCGGTAGGCCTTCTGCAGCCGTACGTCCTCCCGGTCCTGCCAGTTGCCCCAGTCCTGCTCGCGCAGCCGGGGCTCCTCGCGTACGCGGACGCGTGCCGGGTCGAGGCCGAAGGCCCGGAACGTCTCATGGGTGCGGCGGTACGGCGAGATGTAGACACTCACCCGTTCCTCGCCGAACTGCTCGCGCAGCCCCTCTCCGGTCTCCCGGGCCTGCCGCAGACCCGTGTCGGTGAGCCGGAGCGCATGGTCGGGCTCCCGCTCGTACACCGTGTCGTCGGCGTTGCCCTCGGACTCGCCGTGCCGGACGAGGACAATGCGCTGCGGTCGTGCCATGCTCCGAGCCTAGGGCTTGTACGAGTGGTCGGGGCCCACCACGGGCGTGAGGGCCCGGGTCACACCGTCACCCCCTCACACCGTCCAGGACGGTTCCAGCTCCACTACGTCTCCCGTCAGCGCGATCACGTCCGTCTCGGTCTGCGCGCGGGCCGCCAGCCGTTCGGCCCCCGCCTCACGGTACTTGCCGCGCTCGGCGCTCGACTTCCACAGGGACAGCGCCAGGAACTCGTTGCCGGGCGCCTCGCCGAACACGCCGCGCAGCATGCCGGGCGATCCGGCCATGGCGGGGTTCCACACCTGCTGCTGCATCAGGACGAAGTGCTCGGCGCGCTCCTCGTGCACCCGGCTGTGCGCGACCCTGACGACGTCCGCCTCCGCGAAGTGGGGCTCGAAGCCCGTCTTCACGTCGAAGCGGCGCTCGAAGAGCGTGACCTGCATGTCGCGGAACATGCCCGACTGCCCGGCCGCCAGCCGGTCGTGCCCGCGGGCCATGAAGGAGTCGTAGAAGACACGGTTCTCCCAGAACGCGAAGACATGGGCGACGTCGGGGCGCGTTCGGCTCCACCCGCCGCTCTGTCCTCTGAACCCCGGCTCGCCGAGCAGCCCCGCCCACTTCCGCTGTCCCCGTTCGAAACCATGACGGTCCACCACGGAACAGCGAATCCACTTCACCAGCACCGCGCCATCGTACGGCGCGGACCGTGGCACGCGTCACGGTCGGTCCCGGGGAGTGTGCCCCGAGCGGTCGTTCCCCTCGCACAACGATCGTCATGCCAGGCGTACTTCGCCGGGCGCGGCGTCGTCAACGGTTCCACAGCGGCGGCCGTACGCGGGAGTTCGGGGACACGCGCTCAGCTCACCTCGCGCCTCAAGGGGAGCCGGCTCTTGGGGCGGGGCGCGGCCCGGAGGTGGCCCGAATCCGCCGCCCGTGGCCGGAGCAGTTGGTTCCGCGGCCGGTTCCGTACATGATCGGGTGAATCGTGTATCAGGTGATGGATACGGTCCGTGGGCCGTCGGCCGGGAGGGAAGTTTCTTGAGCACTCCTAACAAGGACATCGAAAAGGTCGAGGTGCGGGTCAAATGGGACCCCAGCCCGCACGGAGCGGCGGCCAACGACCTCGACATCATCGCGGCGACCTACCCCGCCGGCGAGCCGTACGGCGCCCCCGCCTATCTGGTGCACTTCGACAGCCGTTCGCCGGACGGCACCATCACGCTGAACCGGGACAGCCGGACCGGTCAGGGCTTCGGCTTCGACGAGGTCATGACCATCGAGCTGAACCGGCTGGCGGAGGCGTACGGGCGGGTGGTGGTCGGTGTCGCCATCCAGCAGCGCGACGGCCACAAGACCTTCGGCGACATAGGGAACACGGCGATGGAGATCCGCGAGGGCTACACGAGCCTGACCGAGAGCGACTTCGCCGAGGTGGCGTGGGCGACCGCGGCGGTCGTCGGGGAGTTCACCCGGGACGGCTCGGGGCTCTGGGGCTTCCGGTCGGCCGTACGCGGCTTCGACGGCGACCCCGACACGTTCGCCACGGTGATGGGAAGCCGGGCCGCCGAAGGGTGACGGCGGCCAGTTCCGGCCAACCCGATATGGGCACGGCGACCAGCCGAAAAACGTCCGGGGAACGCCGAAGGGGACCGGCCTATGGCCGGTCCCCTTCGTGCACCACGGGTCAGCCGCGCGTCAGCGCGGTTCCGCGTCCGGTCAGCTGCAGCCGCTCGTCGAGCCGCAGCCCTCGCAGATGTAGCAGGAGCCGGCGCGCTGCATCTTCGTACCGCAGGAGAAGCAGAGCGGGGCGTCGGCGCTGATGCCGAGCTGCATCTCGACCAGTTCGGCCGAGGTGTGCGCCGTCCTCGGCGCGGGCTTCACGGCGGACTCCTCGGGAGCCGCCACCACCTTCAGGGGCTCGGCGCGGACCGGGGCCGACTCCGTCAGGCTGTCCGCGTCCAGGCCGTCCGCCTCGAACGACGGCTCGTAACTGCCGGTGTCCAGGTGGCGCTGGCGCTCCTCGGCGGAGTGGATGCCGAGGGCCGAGCGGGTCTCGAACGGCAGGAAGTCGAGCGCCAGGCGACGGAAGATGTAGTCGACGATCGACTGCGCCATCCGCACGTCCGGGTCGTCCGTCATACCGGCCGGCTCGAAGCGCATGTTGGTGAACTTCGAGACGTACGTCTCCAGCGGGACGCCGTACTGCAGACCGACCGAGACGGCGATGGAGAAGGCGTCCATCATGCCCGCGAGGGTCGAGCCCTGCTTGGACATCTTCAGGAAGACCTCGCCGAGACCGTCGTCCGGGTAGGAGTTGGCGGTCATGTAGCCCTCGGCGCCGCCCACCGTGAAGGAGGTGGTGATGCCGGGACGGCCCTTGGGGAGACGCTTGCGGACCGGACGGTACTCGACGACCTTCTCGACCGCCGTGCGAATGGTCTCCTCGGCCTTCGCGGTGACCTCTTCCTTCTCCTTGTCCTTGGTCTTGGCGGAGAGGGGCTGGCCGACCTTGCAGTTGTCGCGGTAGATCGCGAGCGCCTTGACGCCCAGCTTCCACGCCTCGAAGTAGACCTCCTCGACATCCTCGACGGTGGCCGTCTCGGGGAGGTTCACCGTCTTGGAGAGCGCGCCGGAGATCCACGGCTGGATGGCCGCCATCATCCGGACATGACCCATCGCGGAGATGGAGCGCTCGCCCATCGCGCAGTCGAAGACGCTGTAGTGCTCGGTCTTCAGACCGGGCGCGTCGATCACGTTGCCGTGGTCGGCGATGTGGGCGACGATCGCCTCGATCTGCTCCGGCTGGTAGCCGAGGCGGCGCAGCGCCTGCGGCACCGTGCCGTTGACAATCTGCATCGAGCCGCCGCCGACCAGCTTCTTGAACTTGACCAGGGCGAGGTCGGGCTCCAGACCGGTGGTGTCACAGGACATCGCGAGACCGATGGTGCCGGTGGGCGCGATGACCGAGGCCTGCGCGTTACGGAAGCCGTTCTTCGCTCCGAGCCGGATCACGTCCTGCCAGGCCTCCGTCGCGGCGGCCCAGACCGGCGAGTCGAGGTCGTCGACGTGGACGGCCTTGGCGTTGGCGTCGGAGTGCTGCCTCATGACGCGCTGGTGCGGCTCGGCGTTACGGGCGTAGCCGTCGTACGGGCCGACGACCGCGGCCAGTTCGGCGGAGCGGCGGTAGGAGGTGCCGGTCATCAGCGAGGTGATGGCGCCGGCCAGCGCGCGGCCGCCGTCGCTGTCGTACGCGTGACCGGTCGCCATCAGCAGGGCGCCGAGGTTGGCGTAGCCGATGCCCAGCTGACGGTAGGCGCGGGTGTTCTCGCCGATCTTCTGCGTGGGGAAGTCCGCGAAGCAGATCGAGATGTCCATCGCGGTGATGACCAGCTCGACGACCTTGGCGAAGCGCTCGGACTCGAAGGACTGGTGACCCAGGCCGTCGTCCTTGAGGAACTTCATCAGGTTCAGCGAGGCGAGGTTGCACGAGGTGTTGTCCAGGTGCATGTACTCGCTGCACGGGTTCGAGCCGTTGATCCGGCCGGACTCCGGGCAGGTGTGCCAGGCGTTGATGGTGTCGTCGTACTGGATACCCGGGTCGGCGCACGCCCAGGCGGCCTCGGCCATCTTGCGGAAGAGGGACTTGGCCTCGACCTCTTCGATGACGTCGCCCGTCATCCGGGCGCGCAGCCCGAACTTGCCGCCCGCCTCGACGGCCTTCATGAACTCGTCGTTCACCCGGACCGAGTTGTTGGCGTTCTGGTACTGGACGGACGTGATGTCGTCGCCGCCCAGGTCCATGTCGAAGCCCGCGTCGCGCAGGGCGCGGATCTTCTCCTCTTCCTTGACCTTGGTCTCGATGAAGTTCTCGATGTCGGGGTGGTCGACGTCGAGGATGACCATCTTGGCCGCGCGGCGCGTGGCGCCGCCCGACTTGATCGTTCCGGCGGACGCGTCCGCGCCGCGCATGAACGAGACCGGTCCCGAGGCGTTGCCGCCGGAGGAGAGGAGCTCCTTGGAGGAGCGGATACGGGAGAGGTTCAGGCCGGCGCCGGAGCCGCCCTTGAAGATCATGCCCTCTTCCTTGTACCAGTCGAGGATCGACTCCATGGAGTCGTCGACGGCCAGGATGAAGCAGGCGGAGACCTGCTGCGGCTGGGGCGTGCCGACGTTGAACCAGACCGGCGAATTGAAGCTGAAGACCTGGTGCAGGAGGGCGTACGCCAGCTCATGCTCGAAGATCTCGGCGTCCGCGGGAGAGGCGAAGTAGTTGTTCTCCTCACCGGCCTTGCGGTACGTCTTCACGATCCGGTCGATCAGCTGCTTGAGACCGGTCTCGCGCTGCGGCGTGCCGACAGCTCCGCGGAAGTACTTGCTGGTGACGATGTTGACCGCGTTCACCGACCAGAAGTCGGGGAACTCGACGCCACGCTGCTCGAAGTTGATCGAGCCGTCGCGCCAATTGGTCATGACGACGTCACGGCGCTCCCACGCCACCTCGTCGTACGGGTGCACGCCGGGGTTGGTGTGGATGCGCTCGATACGCAGACCCTTGCTCGCCTTGGCGCCCTTGGTACGGGAACCTCGTGCCGGGCCGCTCGCCGTCTCTGTCATGCCGCCTCCCATATGTGGGCGAAAACGCCCTGAAGTGCCCAGATCTTCCCAGGCACAATGTGTGTCCGATGCTCCGGAAGCCGCACTCGGCCGCCGGAAGCACATCTCATGTCGCCCTGCCGCCGGTCCGCAGAGTCACCTCTGCGGGCACGGGCGTCCCGGGCGGGTACCGCTCAGTCGGCGGCAATGGCGGGCGCGGGGACCTCAAGGGTCTCTCCGCTCCCGCGGTCCTCCGCGGAAGGCTGCCGCTTACGCAGTTCCACGATGGCGGCCTCGAAGTCTTCCAGGGAGTCGAACGCCCGGTACACGGACGCGAAGCGCAGGTACGCGACGAGGTCGAGCTCCTGCAGCGGGCCGAGGATGGCCAGCCCCACGTCGTGGGTGGTCAGCTCGGCGCTGCCGGTGGCGCGCACCGCCTCCTCGACCCGCTGGCCGAGTTTGGCGAGGGCGTCCTCCGTGACGGGTCGCCCCTGGCATGCCTTGCGGACGCCGGAGATGACCTTGGTGCGACTGAAGGGCTCGGTCACGCCGCTGCGCTTGACGACCATCAGTGAGCAGGTCTCCACCGTGGTGAAACGGCGGGAACAGTCGGGGCACTGCCGACGGCGACGGATCGACGTCCCGTCGTCGGTGGTGCGACTGTCGACGACCCTGCTGTCGGGGTGCCTGCAGAAGGGGCAGTGCATGGCTCCCAACCCTCCTTCACACGCACGACTGAATAGCCTCTTCAGGGCCTTGTCCGGGCCCTTGGAAGCAGTCCCCAGCATAGGCGATGACCACGGTGTGATTGAACCGCGACCACAACTTCTGGGTGACTGGAGCAATCCAACCACTAGATCTAGGGTTGAGTCGCGTTTCCGGCCCCATCGCGTGTCGCGCGCCGGACCTCACTCGGAGGCCGCCCGGGGGGGAGCGTGGGCCAGAGAAGAGAGTACGGGAAACGCCGGGCCGCCGAGGCGTGGGGGCTCCGGCGCACAGGTCCGGATGAAAGACTCGGGCGAGGGACGCGGCGGGCCTCGGCCGAGCGTTCACGCGGCCTCTATTCTGTTGCTCATACACCTGTCGGTAGCACTGCGGCACCCCTTTATTCGTTTTTCACTCGAACGTGTGTTTGGCGCAACCTTTCGAAAGCTACTACCGTTGTCCAGCTAGGGAGAACATTCGAGAGGGGCCGACGTGACCACCACCGCAGACAGTGCCACCATCACCGCCCGGGACCATCGCTCCCAGAGCCGACTTGAGCCGGTGCATGCCATGAATGACTCAGTCACGAACACGGACGGGCCCGAGCCCGCGCGCCCGGGACGTTCCATGCCCGGCAGGCCCCCCGGCATCCGGGCGGACAGCTCGGGGCTCACGGACCGGCAACGGCGGGTCATCGAGGTCATCCGCGACTCCGTGCAGCGGCGGGGGTACCCGCCCTCCATGCGGGAGATCGGTCAGGCGGTGGGCCTGTCCAGCACATCGTCCGTCGCCCATCAGCTGATGGCGCTGGAGCGCAAGGGCTTCCTCCGCCGGGACCCGCACCGGCCCCGCGCCTACGAGGTGCGCGGATCGGACCAGCCCAGCACCCAGCCGACCGACACGACGGGCAAGCCCGCCGCGTCCTATGTGCCGCTGGTGGGCCGGATCGCCGCCGGTGGCCCTATCCTCGCCGAGGAGTCCGTCGAGGACGTCTTCCCGCTCCCCCGCCAGCTCGTCGGCGACGGTGAGCTGTTCGTCCTGAAGGTCGTCGGCGACTCGATGATCGAGGCCGCGATCTGTGACGGCGACTGGGTCACCGTCCGCCGCCAGCCCGTCGCGGAGAACGGGGACATCGTCGCCGCCATGCTCGACGGCGAGGCGACGGTCAAGCGCTTCCGCCGGGAGGACGGTCACGTATGGCTGCTCCCTCACAACGCCGCGTACCAGCCGATCCCCGGCGACGAGGCGACCATCCTGGGCAAGGTGGTGGCGGTGCTGCGCCGGGTCTGAGCACGTCAGATCCGAGAGAAACGTCGGTCACACGGCTGTCTGCCCCGGGATCCCTGCCTAGGACGTCGATCATGGCGTCGGTCCCGGGGCTTCGCCTTGCCCGCCCACCCGCCCGGAGCGGGCGGAGGTGGGCGGCTGCGGCCGGATCAGGCCCCGTCCTCCTTGGCCCGTGCGTCGATCGCGGCCAGTGAGCGGCGCGCCTGGTTCCGGTCGGTGGTGTACCAGAAATCCGGCAGCGAGGCGCGCAGATAGCTGCCGTACCGCGCGTTCGCGAGCCTCGGGTCCAGCACGGCGACGACGCCCTTGTCGCCCGTGGCCCGGACCAGCCGGCCCGCGCCCTGGGCCATCAGCAGAGCGGCGTGCGTCGCCGCCACCGCCATGAAGCCGTTGCCGCCCGCCTCCTCGACCGCCTTCTGCCGTGCGCTCATCAGCGGATCGTCCGGCCGGGGGAACGGAATCCGGTCCATGACCACCAGCTGACAGCTCGGACCCGGGACGTCCACGCCCTGCCAGAGCGACAGGGTGCCGAAGAGACAGGTCTCCGGGTCGGCGGCGAAGTTCTTGATCAGCTCGCCGAGCGTCTCCTCGCCCTGGAGCAGGATCGGCCTGTCCATCCGCCCCCGCAGCTCCTCGGCCGCCGCCTTGGCTCCCCTCATGGAGGAGAACAGCCCCAGCGTGCGGCCGCCGGCCGCCTCCACCAGCTCGGCGAGCTCGTCCAGCATGTCCGTACGGGAGCCCTCACGCCCCGGGGTGTTCAGATGCCGGGCGACGTAGAGGATGCCCTGCTTCGGGTAGTCGAACGGGGAGCCGACGTCCAGCCCCTTCCACTGGGGGACGTCCTCACCCGCCGTGCCCTCGGGGGCCAGCCCGAGGGACGCGCCCACCCCGTTGAAGTCTCCGCCGAGCTTGAGGGTGGCCGAGGTCAGCACCACGGACCGCTCGGCGAAGAGCTTCTCGCGCAGCAGCCCGGAGACGGAGAGCGGGGCGACCCGGACGGAGGCTCCGAACCGGTCGTGCTGCTCGTACCAGACGACGTCGTACTCGGAGCCCTGGGTGATGCGCTCGGCGACGGCGTGGATCGACTCGACCGAGGCCAGGGCCTGCTTGCGGACGGCGTTCTCGTCCTCGACCGACTTGTCCCGGGTGGCGCCGATGGCGGAGATCACCGTGCGTGCCGCGTCGCGCAGCGCCATCAGCGCGTACCCGAGGTCCTCGGGCACCTCCTCCAGGCGCCCCGGCAGCGCCAGCTCCATGACCCGCTCGAAGCCCTCGGCGGCGGTCTGGAGGGCGTCGGCGGCCTTCTCGTTGACCAGCTTCGCCGCCCGGCGGACCGCGCGGTTGACCTGGGCGGGGGTGAGCTCGCCGGTGGCGACGCCGGTGACCCGGGAGACCAGCTCATGGGCCTCGTCGACGATCAGCACCTCGTGCGACGGCAGCACCGGCGCGCCCTCGATGGCGTCGATCGCGAGCAGCGCGTGGTTGGTGACGACCACGTCCGCGAGCTTCGCGCGCTCACGGGCCGCTTCCGCGAAGCACTCCGCGCCGTACGCGCACTTCGTCGCGCCCAGGCACTCGCGCGAGGAGACCGAGATCTGCGCCCAGGCCCGGTCCGAGACGCCGGGGGTCAGATCGTCCCGGTCGCCCGTCTCCGTCTCGTCCGACCAGTCCCGCAGCCGCAGCAGGTCCTGGCCGAGCTTGCTGGACGGGGCCGCCGCCTCGAACTGGTCGAACAGCCCCTCCTCCTCGTCCTGCGGAACCCCTTCGTGGAGCCGGTGCAGGCAGAGGTAGTTCGACCGGCCCTTGAGCATGGCGAACTGCGGGCGTCGCCGCAGCAAGGGATGCAGGGACTCGACCGTACGCGGGAGGTCTCGCTCCACCAGCTGTCGCTGGAGGGCGAGGGTGGCCGTGGCCACGACGACCCGCTCCCCGTGCGCCAGGGCCGGCACCAGATAGCCGAGCGACTTGCCCGTACCGGTGCCGGCCTGGACGAGCAGGTGGGATTGGTCGTCGACGGCCTCGGCGACGGCTTCGGCCATGGTGACCTGGCCGGGCCTTTCCGTACCGCCGACGGCGGTGACGGCGGCGTGCAGGAGCTCGGGGAGGGATGGCTTCGTCATAGCCCGACCACCCTACGGCGCGCCACTGACAACAGCGATCACTCCCGGACGCGGGCGGAGGGGTGCAACGGGTTGGGGACCGTGCCGTGGATCGCCGCGTGCGGCCGGCTGGCACGGTCCCGGTAGCCGTCGACGAGCAGGCGGTTGCGGTTGAGGCAGAGGCGCTCGATCTCGGGGGTCAGCATGTCGAAGAGCTCGAACCGCTCCTTCTGCTCCGGGAAGCGGGCGTGGTGGCGGACGATCTCCGCCCGGACGAGTGACCAGAACACGTCCTCCGAGACGCCGAGCTGCTCCTCGCACAGAGGGGACAGATAGCGGAAGACGCCCACGAAGAGGCCGGAGTGGATGAACTGGGTGAGGAAGGACGGCTCCTCGGTGAGGAGGACGGCGCGCACCTCGTCGGGCATGCCGGCGTGCTCCGGCAGGGGGTGGGCGCTGACGTTGACGTCGTCGACGAAGTCCTTGATGGCGAGCCGTACGGGCACGTCGTGCTCGTCGAACACGACGATGGCGTTCTCGCCGTGCGGGGAGAAGACGGTGCCGTAGCGGTAGAGGAAGTGCAGCAGGGGCGGCAGCAGGGCCCCGAAGAGCCGCTTCAGCCAGGCGTCCGGGGACAGGCCGGAGCGCTCGACCAGCTCCGCGGTGAACGCGCGGCCCGTCGGATCCGTATGCAGGAGGGAGGCGAGTGTGCGGGCGCGTTCGCCCGGCGCGAGGCGGGGCGGCAGGGGCTCCCGCCAGATCGCGCCGAGGATCTCCTTGTACTGGTAGGGCGCCTCGGGGAGGTGGTCGTACAGCGGGTGCTCGACGGCGACGGAGGCGACCTCGCCGAGCAGGACGACCCGGCACGTGTCGCGCAGGAACGGGTCGTCCTCGCACAGTCCCTGGACCCAGGCGGTGACCGCGGGAGCCGCGAGGGTCCGCTCGGTCGGCAGGCCGCGCCAGACCAGGGTGTTGAGGATGGAGAGCGGGAGCTTCACGGTGTGCCGCTCGGGACGTTCCACGTTCGCGAACGTGCGGATGGACTGCTGCGGGAGACGGGCGTCCCCGTCGGTGTGCAGGGCCACGATGTCGCCGTCGGCGATGGCCGGGGCGAAGATCGGCACGATCCACTCGTCCCACTGCCAGGGGTGTACGGGAAGGTAGAGGTAGTCCCGCGGGTCGTGTCCCCGGGCCCTCAGTTCCTCGCCGAAGGCGTCCCGGACGCTCGGGTCGAGCTCCCCCGCGTACAGCTGGTCGGGAGTGGTGACGCGGCCGACGCCCCGGTACTGCGCGATGCGGGTGCTGACCGCGATCCACGGCAGCCGGAGCGGGCTGCGGCACTCGGGGGTGAAGCGGGCGGCGTCGGCGGCGGAGAAGCCGAGCCGCCCCTTGCTCGCCACCAGCCAGGGGTGGCCGGTCTGATGGCCCTCCAGCTCCGCGTAGCCCAGGGCGGCGAGCCGGTCCGCGGTGAGGGCGGTGTGGTCGAGCCGGGCGTCGGCGGACAGGGTCCGGGTCAGCTCGCGGATGAGGTGGCCCAGCGTCGTGCCGTCGAGCCCGAGGAGGCCTCGGGCCCGGGTGAGGAACGTCAACGGGTCACGGAACGGCCGGGAGCCGGTGGCCGAGCCGTTGGACTGGGCCCCGGCGCCCGCGGCGACGGATGAGCCGTTGGCGTGGGCGGCCGGGGGGCCCGCGGTGACCTCGATCGAGTCGGGGTCGACGCGCCAGCTGCCGTAGACACCGCGCCGGGCCGTGAAGGCGAGCGCTCCCCCGTCGTCGAGGGTCAGCCGGTGGCGTCCGTCGGTCCCGGGCTCGGGGACCGGCTCGATGATCTTCTCGTAGGCGAACTCGCCGAGCATCTTGGCGAGGAGCCGTGCGGCGGCCCGGTCCCAGATCTGTCGGTTCAGCTCCGGAGGGCTGAACAGCTGCGGGGACTCGGCTGATTCACGGCTCGCGGGATATATCGGCACGGGGACTCCTCCGGATGGAACCTATGAGGTTCGAGCGGTGTGGAAAGTGCGGCGAGTAAGTCACAGCTGGGCTCGGTACGTTCGGTCGCGGATCATCAGCGCGGCGCGTTTGTCGGGGAGATCCACTTCGGCGGAGAAGCGGAAACCGGCGCTGAGGAACGCGGATACGGAGGGGGTGTTGCGCAGGTCCGGCTCGGCGACGACCCGCCCGCACCGCGGAAGGTTGTCCAGGACGAGGTCGGCGACGGCGCGGAGCAGGGTGGTGCCCACGCCCCGGCCCCGGTTGTTCACGCCCCCGATGAGGAGATGGACGCCGGTGTCGTGGGGGCGGGCGGGGTAGTGGCGGGCCAGCGGGTCGAGGTCGGCGCGGTAGATCTCCCAGTAGCTCATGGGTGTGCCGTCGAGCACGCCCAGGCACGGGATGCTGCGTCCGTCCCCTTCGAGCTGGGGCCTGAGGTGGTCGGCGGTGACGGACTCGGGTCCGGCGAGCTCCCAGAAGGCCGCCACGGCAGGGTCGTTCATCCAGCGGCTGAGGACGGCGAGATCGCGCTCCGGCCGGACGGGGAGGAGGGCGAACTCTCCCGCCGCCGTGGTAGCGGGCGGCCAGGCCCCGGGGTCGCCCAGCAGCTCGTGGGGGGCCGCGGCCGGGGCCGCCCCGGCGCTTCGCTCCTCCGCGACCAGGGCGAGGAGCTCCTCGGTGAGCTCCAGGTCGAGGGTGTCCTCGACGCCGGCGCTCCCGTCCGCGCGGCTGCCGGACCGTTCGCCGGAGCCGTGGTCGGCCGGTGCGGCGTCGGGTTCCGCTGAGGGTTCGGCGGGAGGCACGGTGGCGCTCTCCTCTCTGGACCGGGTGCGGTCGGTGGGCGTCTGCGGAGCGGGTGCGGTCGGAGTCCGCCCGGGGCGGGTGGTGCTCAGCTGTGCAGCGGGTTGGCGATGGTGACGTACACGGACTGGGTGTCGACCGGCCCGACCAGCTCGTCGAGGCCGTGGAGCCGGGTCAGCAGGTTGGCCTTGCAGCGCAGTTGGCGGTGGGCCAGGAGATACGCGGGCAGGGGTGAGCCCAGTTCCGCGGTCTCGGTGAGGAATCGGCGCAGGGCGGTGAGGAGATCCTGCTCGTCGGCCAGGCGCTGGGCCCCGAACGCGCCGATCAGGCCGAGGACGTTGTTGATGCCGAGGTAGTAGGCGAACCGCTCGTCGGTGACCGGGTCGGAGACGAAGGTGTCGCTGACGGCGCCGATGCCGGGGAGCCGTTGTTCCAGCTCGGCGCGGCGGGAGTCCCGGAAGTAGTAGCCCTGGTTGTCCCGGTAGCGGCCGCCGACGGGCCAGCCGTCCGGGTCGAGGAGGACGAGGGTGTTCTGCTGGTGGGCTTCCAGGGCGACTCCGCCGTGGGCGTCGAGCCAGAGGACGGGGCGCACGACGTGGTGCAGATAGCGGCGGAACCATTCGACGGAGACGGCGTTGGCGGTGCGGCCGGTGCGGGCGGCCAGGCCGGTGACGATCTCGGCGAGCCGGGAGCACATGCGGGGCCGGCCGGGCCGGGGGCGCTGCGCGGTGAGTCCCGCGATGCAGGCGGCGTCGTCGCCCGGACCGAAGGGGTTGTGGCGGAGCATCACGTCGAGCCCCGTGACGGGTGCGCCCTCGGGGTCGTCGACGGCGAGCCAGGCGGGGTCCCGGACGATGTCGAAGCCGGGGTGTTCCCGCTGCCAGCGCTCGGCGAGTCCGGTCGACAGGAGGCGGTGGACCTCGACGCCCCGGTGCAGCTCCTTGCGGAGGTTCTCCCGGCGGGAGTTGGTGATGCGTACGCCGAGGGAGAGCTTGAGCATCACCCGTGCCCCGGGCCGGTGCACGGTGCGGATGGAGGAGGTGGGGTGCCAGGGCTCGCCGTGGGGGCCGAGGTCGTGGAGCAGGCCGGCGGCGGCGAGGGCCCGGACCTGGGGGCGGTGGAGCAGATCGGCGGCCTGCCAGGGGTGCACGGGGACGGCGACGGTGCCGGGGGGCAGGCCGAGGCCTTCGGCGTGCGGGGCGAGCAGTTCGTCGGCGGTGGCCGGACCGTCCTCGGTCCAGGCGGAGTCGGTGGCGATCAGCGACCGGTCGACGGCGAACCAGTGGAGCGGGAAGGACCCGTGGAGCTCCGGGGAGTAGCGGCGGGCCTCCGATTCGGAGAGGCCTTCGCGGCTCTTGGGCGTGGGGTGGAGGGGGTGGCCGAGCAGCAGGGACTGTTCGGCGGTGAGGAAGAGGTCGGCCTCGGCGGGGTCCGCGGGGCTGCGCCGCCGCTGGTCGATGAAGCCGGCGGTGTGGCGTACGGAGTCGGCGACCCGGGCGACCAGATCGCCCGCGCCGCTCTCGCCGCCCTCGCGGCCGATGAGGACGGCGACGGTGGCGGCGTCGGCGTGCGGGGCGCCGGCGGGGGCGTTCTCCAGGGCGGGTGCGCCGAAGCGGTGGGCCCCGGTGGCGGACCAGTAGTGCACGGGGACGAGCAGTGCGGTGCCGCTGGCCGGGAAGGCGATGCGCAGGGTGTCGCCGGCGGGGCGGGGCAGGTCGTTCTCCCGGGTCCAGCACCGCAGGAGGCTCTCCGTGCCCGCCGCGTCGGCGGCCCGCAGCGGGTCCGGGTCGTCCAGTGCGTCGGGCCTCCGGTCCTGGTCCGTCGCTGCCTCGGCTCCCGAACCAGGCCCGTACGCAGGGGGGTTCGGGTCGCTGTGGTGCACGGATTTCTGACGGGGCACGGTCGTCGCCTCGACCGTGCCGGGGGCGGCCGGTCCGTCCTGCCCTCGGTGCTGGGGGGTTCCGTGGCTGTCGGCCTCGGAAGCGGGGGTGGGGTTCACGGCGTTCTTCCTTGTGGGGATTCCGGGTTCAGGTGGTCGGCCCGGCGGTGGTCCGACGGTGCGGGGAGCGCGTCGCGGCTGCCAGCGCGTCGGCGAGACGGTCGACGACGGCACTCGCCTGCTCGTCGGTGAGGGTGAGGGGCGGAAGAAGGCGGACCACGGCGTCGTGGCGGCCGCCCAGTTCGACGATGAGGCCGCGCCGCAGACATTCCTGCTGGACGGCGAGGGCGAGGGCCGGGTCGGGCGGCGGGGCCGGGTGGGCGTCGCCGGCTTCGGCGGGCAGGGGTGCGCGCTCGGGATCCACCAGCTCCATGCCGATCATCAGTCCACGCCCCCGTACGTCACCGATTCCCGGGTGGTGTGCCCGCAGCTCCGTCAGACGGGCGAGCATCCGGGCCCCCAGGACCGCCGCGCGGTCCGCCAGTTGATTGTCCCTGACGTACGCGAGCGTGGCCGCGCCCGCCGCCATGGCGAGCTGGTTGCCACGAAACGTACCCGCGTGCGCGCCCGGCTGCCAAAGATCCAGTTCAGCGCGGTAGACGATCACGGCCAGCGGCAGGGAACCGCCGATCGCCTTGGAGAGGACCATGACGTCGGGAACGATGCCGCTGTGCTCGACGGCCCAGAAGGTGCCGGTCCTGCCGACCCCGGTCTGCACCTCGTCGGCGATGAGCGGGATGGAGCGGTCCTCGGTGATCCCGCGCATGCGGCGCAGCCAGGAGTCGGGGGCGGGGTTGACGCCACCCTCGCCCTGGACCGGCTCCACGATCATTCCGGCGGGGGGCTGAACCCCGCCCTTGCGGTCGTCCAGCAGGTGTTCGGTCCAGCGGGCGGCGAGCGCCGCGCCGCGCTCGCCACCGGTCCCGAACGGGCAGCGGTAGTCCTGCGGGAACGGCAGCCGGGTCACTCGTACGTCGGTCGCGCCGCCGGACGCCTCCAGGGCCCCTGCGGTCATACCGTGGTAGGCGCCGGTGAAGGCCAGCAGGCCGGTGCGCCCGGTCGCGGCGCGGACCAGTTTGAAGGCGGCCTCGACGGCGTCCGTACCGGCGGGGCCACAGAACTGGATGCGGGCGTTGTCGGCGAACTCCCTCGGCAGGGTGGCGAACAGCTCGGTGGTGAAGGCGTCCTTGACCGGGGTGGCGAGGTCCAGCACGTGCAGGGGCGCGCCGGAGTCGATGACCTTCCGGACGGCTTCGAGCACGACGGGGTGGTTGTGCCCGAGCGCCAGCGTGCCGGCGCCCGACAGGCAGTCGAGGTAGCGGCGTCCGTCCGCACCCTCGATGGTGAGCCCGCGGGCGCGCACCGGGACGATCGGCAGGGACCGCGCGTAGGTGCGGGCCGCCGATTCGCGCAGGGTCTGGCGACGGAGAATGCCCTCGTGTGCGGGGGGCGACGCCACCGGAGCGGGTTCGGTCACGGACACGGCTCTTGATCCTCCTGCGGTAACAGTTGCGTTGCACGTCGGTACGTTTTCGCGCGGACGGACCAAGGGCGTGAACGCTGTCCTGGTGCCCCCCGTACGTACCAACGACGACGTCCGCGATGGATCACGGGTAAATCGGAACATCCTCGCGGCGACGGAACCGCGGACCTGCCGCGTACCGTCACCATCGGCACCGGCATAGTGGGGGCCGCACAGCGGCGCGAAAGCACCTGCTCCGGCGCCCGACGTGTCCGCAATGCAGCACGAGTACCGAGTGACGAAGTCCCAGGGGGATCACGAGATGCGACCCATTCGCCCGATCGATACGGCACGGCGCGGGAGGCGCGCACGGCGCATGCCCTCCACCGCGCTCGCCGCGACCGCCGTCGCCGCCGTGCTGGCGCTCACCGCCACCGCGTGCGGTCCGGAGGAGGACAACGCGGGCGGGACGCCCAGCGCCTCGGCCGACCCGTCGGCCGACGGCAAGGTCGCCATTCCGGACGACCTCAAGGACCGGCTCAAGGAGCACGGTATCGACCCCGACAAGTGGCGGGGCGGGGAGTGGAAGAACTGGGACAAGGACAAGTGGCTGCGTGAGGCCAAGGACTTCGTCAACCCGATCATCGACGGCCTGTGGGACCCGGACCGGATGCGGGAGGCCGACAAGCCCCCGGAGAACCCGGTCGACAACGACATCTCCGGCGACGACGGTGTGACGGACCCGACGCCGGCCCCGGTCCAGGCCGCCGGTGTCGCGACGCCGTACCACGACAACGCCCCCGAGTCCGGGAAGCTGCTGTTCGACGGCCCGCAGGGCTCGATGGTCTGTTCCGCGACCGTGGTGAAGGACCCGGCGAACCCCGGCAAGTCCAACATGGTGTGGACCGCCGGGCACTGCGTGCACGCGGGCAAGAAGGGCGGTTGGTACCGCAACATCGCCTTCGTCCCGGCGTACAACAACGACGGTCTGTCGCTGACCGAGCTGGAGACCGCGCCCAAGGAGAAGATCGCTCCCTACGGTGTGTGGTGGGGCAAGTGGGCCCAGACCTCCGAGCAGTGGATCGCCCAGGGCGCGGCCGTCGGCGGCCAGGGCGCCCCGTACGACTTCGCGGTGCTGCATGTGACGCCGGAGAAGGGTGCGGGCGGCAAGTCGCTGGAGGAGACGGTCGGTTCGGCGCTGCCGGTCGAGTTCGACGCTCCCGCGGTGCCGAAGATCACCGGTATGACGGCCACCGGCTACCCGGCCGCGCCGCCGTTCGACGGCCAGAAGCTGCTCCAGTGCCAGGACAAGCCGGGCCGGCTCTCCGTCTTCCAGGACCAGCCCACGATGTACCGCATCGGCTGCACGATGACCGGCGGTTCCTCCGGCGGCGGCTGGGTCGCGGCGGGGCAGGACGGCAAGCCCGCCCTGGTCTCGAACACCTCGATCGGCCCGGTCACCGCGGGCTGGCTGGCCGGGCCCCGGCTCGGCAAGGAGGCCGAGGGCGTGTACCGCGCGGTGAGCGAGAAGTACGCGGGCCAGTAGGCCGCCCGGGCTCCGGCAACGGATCCTCCGCACGAGATCACGAGATCACGAGATCACGAGATCACCTACATCGTCCGCGGCCCCCGGTACGGCAGTAGCCGGCCGGGGGCCGCGGACGGTCTGCGGGCGGCCCCGGAGCCCTGCGTGACAAGCGCATGACAGAATGCACGACCACGCACGCGGACAACCGCACGTCCACGCACGCGGCCGCGCGGCCGCGCGGCCGCGTAGGCGCACCACCGCACGACTCAGGTGTTCAGGGGGATTTCTTCCATGCGATCGATACGTCCGCTGCTGGCCGCTACCGGCCTCGTCGCGGCGCTCACACTGACGGCCACGGCCTGCGGCCCGGACGAGGACACCGCCGCCGCCAAGCCGTCCGCCACCGGCCCGGCGGCGGAGAAGGACCCCGCCGCCGGTCTTCCCGGCGATCTGGGCGACGCCCTGGAGAAGCACGGGGTGGACCCGGAGAAGTGGAAGGACGGGGAGTGGAAGAACTGGGACAAGGACAGGTGGCTCCGCAAGGCCGAGGACTTCGTCAACCCGGTCATCGACGGCCTGTGGAAGCCGGACCGGATGGCCTCCGCCGACGAGCCCGCCAAGACGATGGCGGCCGGTGACCTCACCGCCGGACAGGACGTCAGCGATCCGGAGCCGGCCCCGGTCCCCGCCAAGCCGGAGAAGCTGCCCTACCACCGGCACGCCGCCCCGGTCGGCAAGGTCTTCTTCGACTCTCCCGAGGGCTCCATGGTCTGCTCGGGCACGGTCGTGAAGGACCCGAGGAACCCCGGGCGCTCGAACCTCGTGTGGACCGCCGGGCACTGCGTGCACGCGGGCGCGGGCGGCGGCTGGTACCGCAACATCGTCTTCGTGCCCTCGTACAACGACCAGGGCAAGAACGCGGCACAGCTGCGGACCGCGCGGCCCCAGGAGATCGCCCCCTACGGCACCTACTGGGCGGACTGGGCCGCCTCCTCCGGAGAGTGGATCTCCGGCGGCGGCCCGACCGGCGGAGCGGGCGCGCCGTACGACTACGCGATCCTGCATGTGAAGCCGGAGAAGGGTACGAAGTCGCTGGAGGAGACGGTGGGCAACGCGCTGCCGGTCTCCTTCGACGCTCCGGAGATCCAGCAGATCAGCGGCATGGGCGCCTGGGGCTACCCGGCCGGTCCGCCGTACGACGGACTGCTGATGCACCAGTGCGTCGACCGTCCCGGCCGGCTCTCGATCGCCCCCGGCACGCCGACGATGTACCGCATCGGCTGCACCATGACCGGCGGCTCCTCCGGCGGCGGCTGGTTCGTCGCCGGGCCGGACGGGAAGTCGATGCTGGTGTCCAACACCTCGATCGGTCCGGTCACCTCGGGCTGGCTGGCCGGTCCCCGGCTCGATGACGACGCCCGGCGCACCTTCACGATGATGAGCGACAGGTTCGCCGGCCGGTAGCCCCGGCCACCGACCGTACGGCGAAGGCCCGGCCCCTCTCCCGGAAGAGAGGGGCCGGGCCTTCGGCTGTCGCGCGGTCCCGCGGCCGTCAGTGCGCGGCGGGGACGAAGGTCCCGAGCTCCGCGGCCAGCTCCTCGTGGACCTGGGCCTTGAGCAGGGTGCCCTCGGCGGTGTGCTCCTCGGAGAGCACCTCGCCCTCGGCGTGCACCCGGGAGACCAGAGCCCCCTGGATGTACGGCACGAGCACCTCGATCTCGACGGACGGCCGGGGCAGCTCGGCGTCGATGAGCGCGAGCAGCGCGTCGATCCCGGCGCCGGTCCTGGCCGAGACCGTGATCGCGTACTTCTCGTTGCGCAGCAGCCGCTGAAGGACCAGGGGGTCCGCCGCGTCCGCCTTGTTGATCACGACGATCTCGCGCACGTTCACCGCGCCGACGTCCCGGATCACCTCACGCACCGCGGCGAGCTGCTCCTCCGGCACCGGGTGGGAGCCGTCCACCACGTGGAGGATGAGATCGGACTCGCCGACCTCCTCCATGGTGGAGCGGAACGCCTCGACGAGGTGGTGCGGCAGATGCCGGACGAACCCAACGGTGTCGGCCAGGGTGTAGATACGGCCGCTCGGCGTCTCGGCCCGGCGGACGGTCGGGTCCAGGGTGGCGAACAGGGAGTTCTCCACCAGGACGCCAGCCCCGGTCAGACGGTTGAGCAGCGAGGACTTGCCCGCGTTGGTGTATCCGGCGATGGCGACGGAGGGCACCTTGTTGCGCTTGCGCTCCTGCCGCTTGATCTCGCGGCCGGTCTTCATCTCCGCGATCTCCCGGCGCATCTTCGCCATCTTCTCGCGGATCCGTCGCCGGTCCGTCTCGATCTTGGTCTCACCGGGACCACGGGTGGCCATGCCGCCACCGCCACTGGACCCGCCGCCGCCCATCTGGCGGGAGAGCGACTGACCCCAGCCGCGCAGCCGCGGCAGCATGTACTGCATCTGGGCCAACGAGACCTGCGCCTTGCCCTCGCGGGACTTGGCGTGCTGGGCGAAGATGTCGAGGATGAGGGCGGTCCGGTCGACCACCTTCACCTTGACGACGTCTTCCAGATGAATCAGCTGGCCGGGGCTCAGCTCACCGTCGCAGACGACGGTGTCGGCACCTGATTCGAGCACCATGTCACGGAGCTCCAGCGCCTTGCCCGAGCCGATGTAGGTGGCCGGGTCCGGCTTGTCGCGGCGCTGGTACACCGCGTCCAGCACCTGTGCGCCCGCCGTCTCGGCGAGTGCGGCGAGCTCCGCGAGGGAGATCTCCGCGTCGTGCACCGTCCCCGAGGTCCAGACGCCCACCAGCACCACGCGTTCCAGGCGCAGCTGGCGGTACTCGACCTCGGTGACGTCCTCGAGCTCCGTGGAGAGACCGGCCACGCGTCGCAGCGCGGCACGCTCGGAGCGGTCCAGCTGATCGCCGTCCCGCGCTCCGTCGATCTCCTGGCTCCAGGCGACGTCCTCTTCCATCAGGGCGTCGGCCCGAAGGCTCTCGGTGAGGCTCTCGGTGGTGTTCTCCGTGGCACTCTGCGCGTCCTGCGCGTCCTGGGGAAGGGAAGAAGAGGAGGTCATTGGATCCTTACGTCGATAGAAGTCTTTACGTCAGTCACAACGTGTGATCTCCCCGGATGATTCCCTGCCGGGAACTCCGGTGCGGTCCGCCGCGCCGACGCGTCGATAGTGGCACGGCCCCACCGGGCCCGTCACGCGGGTTTCGCGCTGCTCCAGTCGGGGTGGCCGGGCATCGCCGGGGTCTTCTCGCCGTAGAGCCAGCCGTCGAAGAAGGCGGTCAGGTCCCGTCCGGCGATGCCGGACGCCAGCCGGGTGAAGTCCGCGGTGGTCGCCGTGGAGTCCCGGTGCACCCGGACCCAGGTGCGCTCCAGCCGGTCGAGGGCGGCCTCGCCGATCTCCTGGCGCAGGGCGTAGAGCACCAGCGCGCTGCCGTCGTACATGACCGGCCGGAACAGGCTCAGCTTCTGCCCCGGGGCCGGGCCGTCCGGATGCGCCGGAGGGCCGCCGTCCGCGCGCCAGCCGTCGGAGAGCCTGTACGCCTCACGCATCCGCCGCTCCAGGGTCCCGCCGCCGTTCTCCTCGGCGTACCGGGCCTCGTACCAGCTGGCGTGGCCTTCGTTGAGCCACAGATCGGACCAGCTCGCGGGCGAGACGCTGTTGCCGAACCACTGGTGGGCCAGCTCGTGGATCATCACCGAGTCGACGTACCACTCCGGATAGCCGGGCTCCGTGAAGAACGACTTCCCGAAGAGCGACAGCGTCTGGGTCTCCAGGGCGAAGCCGATGGGGCTGTCGGCGACGAGCACCCCGTACGTCTCGAAGGGGTAGCGGCCGACCTGCTCCTCCATCCAGGCCAGCTGGGCCGGGGTCTTCTTCAGCCAGGGCTCCAGCTTCTCGCGGTCGGCGGCCGGGACGACGTCGCGCACCGGCAGTCCGTGCGGGCCGGTGCGGTGCAGGACCACGGAGCTGCCGATGGAGACCTGGGCCAGCTCGGTCGCCATGGGGTGCTCGGTGCGGTAGGTCCAGGTGGTCGTGGCCCCGCGCCGGGTCTTCCCCGCGGGCAGGCCGGCCGCGACCGCCGTCAGCTTCTCGGGGACGGTGATCCGGAAGGTGAAGTACGCCTTGTCCGACGGGTGGTCGTTGCCGGGGAAGACCCGGTGGGCGGCGTCGGCCTGGTTGGCCATGGCGAGACCGTCGGCGGTACGGACCCAGCCGCCGTCGTCCGCGGATCCGCTCGGGTCGCTGGTGTGCCGGACGGTGATGTTCAGCGGTACGCCCGCGGGGAGGCGGCGGGGGGCCTGGACGACCAGGTCCTCGTGTCTGCTGCCGAAGTCGGCGGCCAGTCCGTTGACCTCGACTCCGTGGACGGCGCCGCGGGCGAAGTCGAGGTTGATCCGGTCCAGCGGGGCGGTGGTGCGGGCCCTGATCTTCGTGACCGTGTCCAGGGGCTCGGTGTTGCTGCCGTGGTACGTGAAGGCGATGTCGTACGCGAGTACGTCGTATCCGGGGTTGCCCAGCTCGGGGAAGAGCCGGTCGCCGATGCCCAGGGGCTCGGGGGCGGGCAGGGCGGCGGCGACGAGGGTGGCCGAGGCGGTCGCCAGCAGGGCGGCGCGCAGGCGGCGGGTGAGGAGCGGCATGGACTACCGCTATCAGCGCATCGCCGCCCGGCCGGGGAGCCGCGCGCCGCACCACCCGAACGAGGACGCGCCACCCGTGGGAGGAACGGTTCGGCCGGCCGGGAGGCGCCGCTTCGCGCCGGGCCGGGGCCGGGGCGGCTCAGCCGGCCGGCGCCGGGTGCTGGGCGCGGCTGACGTCGTAGACCCCGGCGACCTCGCGCATGGCGCGCATCAGGGCGGGAAGGCCCGCCGCGTCGGGAAGCTGGAGGGTGTAGGTGTGACGGACGCGCTGCTCGCTCGGCGGCTCCACGGTGGCGGAGACGATCGCCGCCTCGGCGGTGGCGATGGCCTCGGTGAGGTCGGCGAGGAGCCGGGGGCGGCCGAAGGACTCGGCGACCAGGGTGACCCGGCAGCCCGCGTCGGACTCCCGGCTCTCCGCGTCGGCCCAGCGAGCCCCGACCGGAGCGCGGCCGATCTCCCGCATGGCGGCCACGGCGGGGCACTCGCGGCGGTGCACGGTGACGGCGCCACCCCGGACGACGAAGCCCGTCAGCTCGTCGGGGGGCACCGGCGTACAGCAGCCGGCGAGGCGCACCGGCGCGTCCGGGCCGTCGACGACGACGCCGGTGGCACGGGGGCCGAACCGGGTGCGCGGCGGTGCGACGGCCTGGGCG
>NZ_NTGZ01000094.1 GCF_002551245.1 Streptomyces sp. rh34 | reverse complement strand
CCCCGCAAGTCCTCTCCACCGCGGAAGCGGCCGCCGCCGCTCCCGCCCGGCAGGGCCGCACCATGGCGGGCGTCCGCTTCGAGGGGCGCTCCACGATCCGGGTCGGCATCGTGGGCCTCGGCAACCGGGGCGGCAGCATGATCGACCTGTTCCTCGCCGTCCCGGGCGTCCAGGTGAAGGCGGTCTGCGATCCGGTCCGGGACAAGGCGGAGAAGGCCGCCGCCAAGGTGACGGCCGCCGGTCAGCCCGCGCCCACCGTCTACGCCAAGGACGAGGACGACTACGAGAACCTCTGCCGCCGCGGCGACCTCGACTTCGTCTACGTGGCGACGCCCTGGGAACTGCACTTCCCGATGGCGAAGGCGGCGATGCTGAACGGGAAGCACGTCGGTGTGGAGTGCCCGATCGCCATGCGGCTGGAAGAGCTCTGGCAGCTGGTGGACCTCTCCGAGCGCACCCGGCGGCACTGCATGCAGCTGGAGAACTGTTGTTACGGCAAGAACGAGATGCGGGTGCTGCGCATGGCGCACGCGGGTCTCTTCGGCGATCTGCTGCACGGGGCGGGCGCCTACAACCACGATCTGCGCGAGCTGATGTTCGACCCCGACTACTACGAGGGCCCCTGGCGGCGGCTGTGGCACACCCGGCTGCGCGGTGACCTCTACCCCAACCACGGGTTCGGGCCGGTCGCCAACTACATGGACGTCAACCGGGGCGACCGGGCCGTGAGCATCACGAGCATCGGCACGCCGGCCCTGTCGCTCGCCGAGTACCGCGAGGAGCACATGCCGCCCGGCGACCCCAGCTGGAAGGAGTCGTACATCGGGGCCGACCGGACGATCAGCCTCGTACAGACGGCCAAGGGCCGGGTGATCCGGCTGGAGCACGACGTGTCCTCCCCGCACCCGTACTCGCGGATCAACAGCCTCGGCGGCACGCGGGGCGTGTTCGAGGACTACCCGGCGCGCATCTACCTGGAGCCCACGAACACGAACCACCAGTGGGACGACTTCAAGAAGTACACCGAGTGGGACCACTGGCTCTGGAAGGAGCACGCGAACCCGCCGGGCGGGCACGGCGGCATGGACTACATGATGATCTTCCGCCTGATGCAGTGCATGCGGCTCGGTCTGGTCCCCGACTTCGATGTGTACGACGCCGCGACCTGGACGGCCCCCGTGCCGCTGAGTCACCTCTCCATCAAGGCCAAGGGCGCGCCGCTGCCGATCCCGGACTTCACCCGGGGCGAGTGGAAAAAGGCCCGGTCCGGCATGGACTCCGAGAAGCCCGCGGAGTGACCGCCCCCGGGGTCCCTGGGCGAGTCGGCCCGGGGCCCCGCAGGGCGGCGGAGAAGGCCGGAAAACCGGTTGCCCCGGACCGGGACGAACAGGGAACCTTGCACGTCACCCCGTTCTTCGAGGTCCGTTCGGATCTCCGTTTCACAAGCCCTGGGACCTCATGCAGATTCGCGACCTTCCGTATTCGGATCCCGGCGACCCGGATGTCCGTTCAGGCCCACGATTCCTGTACTGGCTCGGGCGCAACCAGCTCGCGGGGCAGCTGAAGTCCCTCTCCTGGGGGCTGCTGCACCAGCTGGGCATAGCCGGTCTTCCGGTCACCGTGGGTCTCGCCGTGCAGGCCGTCATCGACCGCTCCGGGGCGCGGCTCGCCCTGGCCGGTGGCCTCATCGTGGCTCTCGGAATCGTGATCGCCGTCGGCGACACCATGCTCCACCGGACCGCCGTGACCAACTGGATCACCGCCGCCGCCCGGGTCCAGCAACTGCTCGCCCGTAAGACCGCCGAGCTGGGCTCGGCGCTGACACGGCGGGTCGCGGCCGGTGAGGTCGTCGCCGTCTCGACCGGCGACGTGGAGAAGATCGGCTGGTTCGTCGAGGCGCTCTCCCGCTTCGCGGCCGCCGCCACCGCCCTCGTGGTGATCTGTGTGGGGCTGGCCTTCTATCTCCCGTCCCTCGGTCTGATGGTGGCGCTCGCCATGCCGGTGCTCGCCCTGGCCGTGCTGCCGTTGCTGCCGCGCGCCACCCGGCGCGCCGACGAGCAGCGCGAGAAGGCGGGCAAGGCCACCGAGCTGGCCTCGGACACGGTCGCCGGACTGCGCGTGCTGCGCGGTATCGGCGGCGAGGAGCTGTTCCTCGGCCGCTACCGCCGCGCCTCGCAGGAGGTCCGCAGAGCGGCGGTGCGCTCGGCCCGGATGTGGGCGCTGATCTCGGCGGTGCAGGTGCTGCTGCCGGGAATCCTGCTGATCTCCCTCGTCTGGTACGGGGCGACGCTGGCCCGGGACGGCCGCATCGACGTCGGCCAGCTGGTCACCGTCTACAGCGCGGCCACCCTGATGCTGTTCCCCCTGCGGCATTTCGAGGAGATCGCGATGGCGTACTCCTTCTCCCGGCCGTCCGCCCAGCGTGCGGTGCGCGTGCTGTCGCTGCGCCGCAGTGCGCGGGAGGCCACCGTCGAGGGTGTGACGCCCTCCGGTGATCTGTACGACCCGGCGACCGGACTGATGGCCCCCCGGGGGCAGTTCACCGCCGTCGTCTGCGGCGACCCGGACGAGGCGGGGCGGCTGGCCGAACGGCTCGGCGGGCACGCGGAGACCGGCGAGGAGGACACGGAGGCTTCGGCGAAGGCTCCGTCGGTGCTGCTCGGCGGGGTCGCCCTGGACGAGATCCCGCTGGACGCCGCACGGACCGCGGTGCTGGTCCAGGACAAGGACCCGGTGCTGCTGTCCGGCACGCTCCAGGAGCTGCTGGACATCCCGGCCTCGGGCCTGGTCACCGCCGAGGCGGCGTTGGATGCGGCGCAGTGCGGTGACGTGCTGAGCGCTCTGGCACAGGCCTCCCCCGACAACGACGGGGACCCGATGCGGACCCGGATCACCGAGCGCGGCCGGTCCCTGTCCGGCGGCCAGCGCCAACGCCTCGCGCTGGCCCGGTCGCTGGTCACCGACCCGGAGGCGCTGGTGCTGGACGAGCCGACCTCCGCGGTCGACTCGCACACCGAGGCGCGGGTCGCCGCCGGGATCGCGAAGCTGCGCCAGGGCCGTACGACGGTGGCGTTCGCCTCGTCCCCGCTGCTGCTCGACGCCGCCGACCGGGTGGTGCTCGTCCATGAGGGCGCCGTGGTCGCCGTGGGAGCCCACCGGGACCTGCTGCGCACCGAACCCCGCTACCGGGCGGTCGTCACCCGCGAGACGGGCGACGAGGCGGCCGCCGCGAGCGCGCTGGACGGCCTCGGCGAAGTACCCGCCATGAAGAGCACCCAGGAAGTCGAGGAGAGGGCATGATCGGCGTCGCACCCCCGGCGTACGACCCCGCGGCCCCGGAGTCGGCGACGACGCTGCCCGTGGGCACGCCGACGACCGTGCGGAGTTACGTACGGAGTCTGCTGCGCCGGCACCGCAGGGCGTTCGTCGTCCTGATCACGGTGAACGCGGTGGCGGTGATCGCCTCGATCACCGGACCGTATCTGCTGGGCGGGCTGGTGCAGGACCTGTCGGACGGCGGCACCGACCTGCGTCTGGAGCGCACCGCCGCGATCTTCGCGGTCGCGCTGGTCGTCCAGACCGTGTTCACCCGCAGCTTGCGGCTGCGCGGCGCGATGCTGGGCGAGGAGATGCTCGCGGATCTGCGCGAGGACTTCCTCGTACGGTCCGTCGGGCTGCCGCCGGGGGTCCTGGAGCGGGCCGGGACGGGCGATCTGCTGTCCCGGATCACCACGGACATCGACCGGCTGGCGAACGCGATGCGCGAGGCCGTGCCGCAGTTGGCGATCGGCGTCGTGTGGGCCGGTCTGCTGATCGGCGCGATGACGGTGACCGCTCCCCCGCTGGCGCTGGCCGTGCTGGTCGCGCTGCCGGTGCTGATCGTGGGCTGCCGCTGGTACTTCCGCCGCGCCCCCTCGGCATACCGCTCGGAGGCCGCCGGTTACGCGGCCGTCGCCGCGATGCTCGCGGAGACCGTCGACGCCGGGCGGACCGTGGAGGCGCACCGCCTCGGCGACCGCCGGGTCGCGTTGTCGGACCGGCGGATCACGGAGTGGACGGCCTGGGAGCGGTACACGCTGTTCCTGCGTTCGGTGCTGTTCCCCGTCATCAACGCGACGTACGTGACGATCCTCGGCGCGGTTCTGCTGCTCGGCGGCTGGTTCGTGCTGGAGGGCTGGCTCACGGTCGGGCAGCTGACGACGGGCGCGTTGCTGGCGCAGATGATGGTCGACCCGATCGGTCTGATCCTGCGCTGGTACGACGAGCTCCAGGTGGCCCAGGTGTCGCTGGCCCGGCTGGTCGGCGTCCGGGAGATCGAGCCGGACGCGGGCGACGCCGGGGTCGGTCCGGACGGGCGGGACGTGCGGGCGGGCGACGTCCGGTTCGGGTACCGGGAGGGCGTCGACGTCCTGCACAAGGTGTCGCTCGACGTGGCTCCGGGCACCCGGCTCGCCCTGGTCGGCCCCTCCGGCGCGGGCAAGTCCACGCTGGGCCGTCTGCTGGCGGGGATCTACGCCCCGCGCACCGGTGAGGTGACGCTCGGCGGGGCGGAGCTGTCGCGGATGACGGCGGAGCGGGTCCGCGAGCATGTGGCCCTGGTCAACCAGGAGCACCACGTCTTCGTCGGTTCGCTCCGGGACAACCTCCTGCTGGCCCGCGACGGGGCAAAGGACGCGGAGCTGTGGGCGTCGCTGGCCGCGGTCGACGCGGACGGCTGGGCGAAGGCCCTGGAGGAGGGCCTGGACACCGAGGTCGGCTCGGGCGGGTTCGCGCTGACTCCGGCGCAGGCCCAGCAGATCGCGCTGGCCCGTCTCGTGCTGGCCGATCCGCACACGCTGGTGCTGGACGAGGCGACCTCGCTGCTGGATCCGCGGGCCGCCCGTCACCTGGAGCGTTCGCTGGCCAGGGTGCTGGAGGGCCGCACGGTGGTGGCGATCGCGCACCGTCTGCACACCGCGCACGACGCGGATGTGATCGCGGTCGTGGAGGACGGCCGGATCAGCGAGCTGGGCAGCCACGACGAGCTGGTGGCGGCGGACGGCGCGTACGCGTCCCTGTGGCGGTCCTGGCACGGGTGAGCCGCCCGGCGGACGGCCCGGGGATCACCGGGCCGTCCGGGTGCGGTCGGGCTGGAGGAGCTGGTCGACGGGCGCGTGGTCGTCGGTGAGGACCCGGGCGTCCCCGGTCCAGGAGGCGAGATCGTGTCCGGTGGCGATCTTCCAGCCGACGTCCCGGGCGTCCAGAGCCTTCTGGATCGCGGGGGCGTCGACCGGCCGGCCGGAGGCGACCACCACCAGGTTGCCGCCCACGGTGGACGCCGTCGGGTCCAGCCCGATGTCCGCGGGCTTCCCGAGGAGGGCGACGTGCTCGAAGGTCGCGGCGAGGGTGGCGACCTCGGCGCGGGCGAAGGCCAGCTCGCCGTGGTCGATGAGGTTGGCGACGTACAGGCCGTCCGCGTCGAGCGCCCGGCGGACGTCCTCCAGCGCCTGCGAGGTCGTGAGGTGCCACGGCACGCTGACACCCCCGAAGGCGTCGCCCACGACCAGGTCGTGGCTGCCCGCGTCCAGCCGCCGCAGGCCCAGTCGGCCGTCCTCCACGCGTACGTCGATGCCGGTGGCGGTCGACGGCCCCAGGCCCAACCGGTCACGGTCGATGCGCACGACCCCGCCGTCGATCTCGGAGACGGTACTGCGGGTCCCGGGGCGTGCGGCCGCGAGGTAGCGGGGGAAGGTGAGACCGCCGCCCCCGATGTGGTGGGCGGTCAGCGGCTCGCCCGCGGGGAAGGCGGTGTCGACCACCGAGGCGATCGCGCGCACGTACGCGAACTTCAGGTGCGTCGGGTCCTCGACGTCGACGTAGGAGTGGCTCAGGCCGTCGAGGACGAGGGTGCGGCCGCTGTCCCGGTCGGGGTCCGCGACGACCTGGGCGCAGTGGTACCGGGTCTCCGCGTCGCAGCCGCCGGGGGCGAACGCGGTGGCGAGGGAGCCCGCGACGACGGTGGCGAGCGCCGCGGCCGAGGCGCGCCGCCAGTGGCGGGCCCGCCATCCGACCAGTGCGGCGCCGAGCACCAGCAGCGTGCCGAGGCCGATCAGGATGGAGCTGACGGGCAGCCGTGAGACCAGGACGAATCCGGTGAGAACGGTGCCGACGATGGCACCGAAGGTGCCCACGCCCGACAGCCGCCCGACGACCGTCCCGGTCTCGGCGAGGCTGGTGAGCCGCAGCTTCGTCACGAACGGGGTCACCGCGGAGAGCAGCGCGCCGGGCACCAGGAGGGTCGCCGAGGCGACCAGCAGGAGCAGCGCCGGCGACCACTGGGCGGTGGTGCGCAGCAGAAGCGGGGTGAGCGCGACGACCACGCCCGACACCCCGAGCGCCGGGCCGATGAGCCGGTGCGGGTCGACCTGGTCGGCGATGCGCCCGCCCAGCCAGGAGCCCAGCGCGATGGCGGTGAGGGCGATGCCGATCACCATCGTGCTGGTTTCCAGGGTGAGGCCGAGGTACGGGGCCAGCAGCCGCAGGGCGACGATCTCGACCACCAGGACCGCGGCCGATGACCCGAACACGAGGACCGCGGCGGCGCGGGGGCCCAGGCCGTGAAGGCGGGGCGGGTCGTCGCCCAGGGGGGATCCGTCGGTCACGGGCGAGGGGGGCACCGCAGCATCCTCGCACGGGGGCGGCCGCCGAACTCCCGCTGTTCCAGGGGGCAAAGGGGCGGAGCCATCGGTCGCGCGGGACGGGAACGGGTGTTCCCGGAAAATGCGGTGCGTCCTCACCGGGACGGGTGCTCCCATGATCCGGTGCGCGGAGAGGACGGAACCATGACAGACGACACCACGACCGGCGTGCCCACGACCGTGGACCGGGGGCGCTTCCCGGACGCCGTGACCCCCTGGGAGGACCCGGCCTGGCGGGCGGAGGCCCTCGCCTGGGTGACCGAGGGCCTCGCCGCCCACAGGCTGACGGAGACGGGCGCCCGAAAGGTACGCCTGCGCCCCTGGTCGGTGCTGGTGCGGCTGACCGTCGCGGGGCCGACGACCGTGTGGTTCAAGGCCGTTCCACCCTCCGCGGCGTTCGAGGCGGGACTCACCGAGGCCCTGGCGCGCTGGGTCCCGGAGCGGGTGCTGACCCCGCTCGCCGTGGAGGCTCCACGCGGCTGGACGCTCACCCCGGACGGCGGCCCGGTGCTGTGGGACGTGCTGCAAGGGCTCGAAGGAAGGGCCGTCGACCCCCGGTACTGGGAGGAGCCGCTGCGCCAGTACGCCGCGATGCAGCGGACGCTGGCCCCGTACGCGGACGCGATCGAGGCGCTCGGCGTGCCGACGGCCCGGCCGCGCGCCCTGCCGGCGCTGTTCGACCGGCTGGTCGCCGAGAACACCGCGCTGACCCGGGAGGACCGGACGGCGCTGGAGGAGCTGCGGCCCCGAGTGGCGAACTGGTGCGAGGAGCTGGCGTCGTCGGGTGTCGCGGACTCGCTGGACCACGCCGATCTGCACGAGAAGCAGCTGTTCGCGCCCGTAGGCGGCCGGTACGCGTTCTTCGACTGGGGCGACGCGCTGGTCGGGCATCCGTTCTCCAGCCTGCTGGTGCCCGCCCTCGCGGCCCGTGAGCGCTGCGGCCCCGAGGTGCTGCCCCGGCTGCGGGACGCCTATCTGGAGCCGTGGACCGGCGGGGGCGTCACGACGGCCGGACTGCGGCGTGCGGTGAGCCTGGCATGGCGGCTGGCGCCGCTCGGCCGGGCCGCCTCGTGGGGGCGGATGTTCCCCGTACCGCCGGGTGGACCGGCCGTGCCGGGGGACGCCGAGGCCGCCCACTGGCTGCGGGAGCTGGCGGTCGCCCCACCCCTGTGAGCGGCCCCCGTTCACCCCTGTCAGGAGGCGGATGCCGGGGCGTCCGGTTAAGGATGAGAAGTGAATCACCCGGTAAACGGGGCAGGCGAGCGCAGAACCACGCAAGCCCGAGAAGGGACGCAGACCGTGGCACCACCCAGGATTCTCGTCGTCGGCGCCGGTTTCGCAGGCGTTGAGTGCGTACGCCGCCTGGAGCGGAGGCTCGCTCCGGGAGAGGCCCAGATCACGCTCGTCACACCGTTCTCCTACCAGCTCTATCTGCCGCTGCTCCCCCAGGTGGCCTCCGGGGTGCTCACACCGCAGTCCGTCGCGGTGTCGCTGCGCCGCAGCCGCCGGCACCGGACCCGGATCGTGCCGGGCGGGGCGATCGGCGTGGACACCCGGGCGAAGGTCTGTGTGATCCGGAAGATCACGGACGAGATCGTGAACGAGCCGTACGACTACCTCGTGCTGGCGGCGGGCAGCGTCACCCGGACCTTCGACATCCCGGGGCTGCTGGACAACGCCCGGGGGATGAAGACGCTGGCCGAGGCGGCTTACGTCCGGGATCATGTCATCGCGCAGCTGGATCTGGCGGACGCCAGTCACGACGAGGCCGAGCGGGCCTCCCGGCTCCAGTTCGTGGTGGTCGGCGGCGGTTACGCGGGCACGGAGACGGCCGCCTGCCTCCAGCGCCTGACGACCAGCGCGGTCCGCCACTATCCGCGGCTGGATCCGCGGCTGATCAAGTGGCATCTGATCGACATCGCGCCCAAGCTGATGCCGGAGCTGGGCGACAAGCTGGGGCAGGCCGCCCTGGAGGTGCTCCGCAAGCGGAACATCGAGGTGTCGCTCGGGGTCTCGATCGCCGAGGCGGGGCCGGAGGAGGTCACGTTCACCGACGGCCGGGTGCTGCCCTGCCGGACCCTGATCTGGACCGCCGGAGTGGCCGCCAGCCCGCTGATCGCCACCCTGGGCGCGGAGACGGTACGCGGCCGGCTCGCCGTGACGCCGCAGCTGCGGCTGCCGGGCGCGGACGGGGTGTTCTCGCTCGGTGACGCGGCGGCGGTACCCGACCTGGCGAAGGGTGACGGGGCGGTCTGCCCGCCCACCGCGCAGCACGCGATGCGCCAGGGCAAGGTGCTGGCGGACAACCTGATCGCCTCGCTGCGTCATCAGCCGCTCCGGGACTACGTGCACAAGGATCTGGGGCTCGTCGTGGACCTCGGCGGCAAGGACGCCGTGTCGAAGCCGCTGGGCATCGAGCTGCGCGGGCTGCCCGCGCAGGCGGTGGCGCGCGGCTACCACTGGTCGGCGCTGCGGACGAACGTCGCCAAGACCCGGGTCATGACGAACTGGATGCTGAACGCGGTCGCCGGGGACGACTTCGTCCGGACCGGGTTCCAGTCCCGCAAGCCGGCGACGCTGCGGGACTTCGAGTACACGGACGTCTATCTGACGCCGGAGCAGATCAAGGAGCACACGGCGGCGACGGTCATCAAGCACTGAGCGGTCGGCCGTGCGCCGTCCGAGCGCGTCCCGGATTCACCGGGGCGCGCTCACGGCTGCCGGGACAGGACCGTCTCCACGGTGTCCGCCTCCTGCGCGGTCTTGTCCTCCCGGTAGCGCAGGACGCGGGCGAACCGGAGGGTGACCCCGGCGGGGTAGCGGGTGGAGCGCTGGAGTCCGTCGTAGGCGATCTCGACGACGAGTTCCGGGCGTACGGTGACGACGTGGCCGTCGTCGTCGGTCGCCAGCTCCCCCAGCCGCTCGGTCTGCCAGTCCAGCAGGGCGTCCGTGAGCCCCTTGAAGGTCTTGCCGAGCATCGCGAACGTACCGTCGGGCCGGCGTGCGCCCAGGTGCAGGTTGGAGAGTTTGCCGGTGCGCCGGCCGCTGCCCCGCTCGACGGCCAGCACCACGAGGTCCAGGGTGTGCACAGGCTTCACCTTCAGCCAGGACGCGCCCCGGCGGCCCGCGCTGTAGGCGGCCGCCAGGTCTTTGACGACGACTCCCTCGTGACCGCGCTCCAGGGTGTCGGCGAGGAACGCGTCGGCCGCCGTACGGGCCCCCGGGTCGTCCGGATCGGCGACGAGGGTGCGCCGGACCCGCAGGTTCTCGGGGAGGAGCCGGACCAGGGCGGCGTGGCGGTCGGTGAAGGGCCGGTCGAGCAGGTCCTCGTCGTCGATGAGAAGGGCGTCGAAGAAGACCGGGACGACGGGCACGTGCGCCGCGGCTCCGGCCACGTCCCGCCGTGAGCCCACCCGGGAGGCGGTCTCCTGGAACGGCCGGGGCCTGCCGTCCTCCCCCGGGGCGATCAGCTCGCCGTCGAGGACGAAACGGCCCGCGTCGAGCGCGGCGACGGCGGTGACCAGTTCGGGCAGCCGGTCGGTGATGTCGTCGAGGGTCCGGGTGTAGGCACGGATCCGGTCGCCGTCCCGGTGGACCTGTACCCGGATCCCGTCGAGCTTCTCCTCGACCGCGCACGGGCCCAGCTTGTCAAGTGCCTCGCCCACCGAGGCGGCGGTGTGCGCCAGCATCGGCTGGACGGGCCGCCCGACGGTGAGGCGGAAGCCGGCGAGCGCTCCGGGGCCGTCGGCGAGGAGGACCTTGGCGACCTCCTGGAGGGACCCGGCGAGCATCACGGCGCGCCGGACGTCGGCGGGCGGTGCTCCGGCGGCGTGGGCCAGGGCGTCGGCGGCGACGGCGTCCAGGGCCCCCTGGCGTACCTCGCCGGTGAGCAGGGCCCACAGGAAGCGCTGCTCGTCGGCGGTGGCGGCGGCGAACAGGGCGCGCAGGCGCTCGCGGCGCAGTGCCTGGGATCCCGGGCCGGAGGTCGCGGCCAGGGCGGTCAGCTCGGCATCGACACCGGTGACGGTGAGGGTGGGCTCGGAGGCCGGCTCCACCGGGTCCCCCAGGCTCCGTCGGCCGACGCCGATGCGGCCCTGGGGCAGCCGCCCGGCGAGATACGGGATGACGACGGGGACGTCCTCGGGTCCGGCGTCCCCGAAGAGGCCGGCGAGGAGCGCCGTCTTGCGGGACCGGGCGGAGGTGGCAGCGACCTCCAGGGACACCTGGGCGAGCTCGGCGAGCAGCATGCTGCCATGGTGCTACGGAGCGGAGCGCGTCGCCCGCCCACAGCCCCTGGGCGTCATATGTAGTTGAGGGCGGCTGCCCCGCCCACTCCCCCGAGGACCATGAAGGCCGGCATCAGCACCTTCATCTCCACCCAGCTGCCGGCCCGGAAGCGCATGAACTTGGGGGGGCCGAGCGGGTACCAGCGCTTGCGGCCGATCGGTATGGGCCACAGGATCGGGCAGCCCGAGACGGTCAGCGCGTCACCGATGTCGTGGACCAGGGCGCCGAGCACGATGGGCAGGCCGAGCCACAGGTACTCCTGGCCGGGGGCGCCGAAGAGCCAGCCGGCCCCGTTGCCCGGCTGGTCCAGGACGCCGGCGAGGATCCAGGCGCTGGTGGCGCCGAGCAGCCAGACCAGGACGTCGCTGGAGACCCGGGCGGCCCGCCACAGCAGGCCCTCGACCGCGAGCACCAGGTGGACGAAGAGGATCGCGAGAACGGCCCAGCGCCCGCCGAAGATCGCCGCGGCGGAGCAGCCGCCGCCGACCAGGACGGCCCAGAGCCAGGTGTGGGTCAGCGTCCGGTGGCCGCCGGTGCGGCGGGGGTCGGCGGTGCTCCTGGTGGCCTTGTAGACGGCGAAGGAGAGCTTGTCGACGATCTCGCAGAGGGCTTTGGAGACGGGTCCGAAGGCGCGCGAGATGGTCGCGGACTTGTGGTCGAGGTCGGGGGCGAGCGCGGCTCCCGCGCAGATCAGCGCTCCGACGACGAGGACGGGCCAGGGCATCGTGTGGCCCGCGGCGGCCGCCGCCGCGCCCACCCCCAGCCAGGCCGCTGCCCCTGACAGAGAGTGTGCCGGTCCCATCATGGTCTTTTCCCGCCCCCAGCGCTTCGTACGCCCATCACCGGTACGGCGCGGGCAGGTTGACACCGCAGCGTATCGTCCGTGATCTTCGTGCCGTCCGCCGGTTCCCTCATCCGGGCGGAAGACAGGCAAGATGGGGGCGTGACCCTCATCGACCAGCTGCCTAAGACCCCCGACCCGGACGCCCTCTTCGAGGCCTTCTCGTCATGGACCGAGACCCAGGGCATCACCCTTTATCCGGCTCAGGAGGAGGCGCTGATCGAGGTGGTCTCCGGGGCGAACGTGATCCTTTCCACCCCGACCGGCTCGGGCAAGAGCCTGGTGGCGGCGGCCGCGCACTTCACGGCGCTGGCGCAGGACAAGGTCACCTTCTACACGGCTCCGATCAAGGCGCTGGTGTCGGAGAAGTTCTTCGACCTGTGCAAGCTCTTCGGCACCGAGAACGTCGGCATGCTCACCGGCGACGCCTCGGTCAACGCGGACGCCCCGGTGATCTGCTGTACGGCAGAGGTGCTGGCCTCCATCGCGCTGCGCGACGGCAAGTACGCTGACATCGGCCAGGTCGTGATGGACGAGTTCCACTTCTACGCGGAGCCGGACCGGGGCTGGGCCTGGCAGATCCCGCTGCTGGAGCTGCCGCAGGCCCAGTTCGTGCTGATGTCGGCGACGCTCGGCGACGTCGCGATGTTCGAGAAGGATCTGACCCGGCGTACCGGCCGCCCCACCTCCGTGGTGCGCTCCGCGACCCGTCCGGTGCCGCTCAGCTACGAGTACCGCTTCACACCGATCACCGAGACGCTGACCGAGCTGCTGGACACCCGGCAGTCGCCGGTCTACATCGTGCACTTCACGCAGGCCGCGGCCGTCGAGCGGGCCCAGTCGCTGATGAGCATCAACATGTGCACGAAGGAGGAGAAGGAGAAGATCGCCGACATGATCGGCGGCTTCCGCTTCACCACCAAGTTCGGCCAGAACCTCTCCCGTTACGTGCGCCACGGCATCGGGGTGCACCACGCGGGGATGCTGCCCAAGTACCGCCGCCTGGTGGAGAAGCTGGCCCAGGCGGGCCTGCTGAAGGTGATCTGCGGTACGGACACACTCGGCGTCGGCGTCAACGTGCCCATCCGTACGGTGCTGTTCACGGCGCTCACCAAGTACGACGGCACCCGGGTGCGGACCCTGCGCGCGCGGGAGTTCCACCAGATCGCGGGCCGGGCCGGGCGGGCCGGGTTCGACACGGCCGGCTTCGTCGTGGCGCAGGCGCCCGAGCACGTCATCGAGAACGAGAAGAACGTCAAGAAGGCGGGCGACGACCCGAAGAAGAAGCGCAAGGTGGTCCGCAAGAAGGCCCCGGAGGGCTTCGTCGCCTGGTCGGAGACCACCTTCGACAAGCTGATCACCTCGGATCCCGAGCCGCTGAGCTCCCGTTTCCGGGTGACCCACACGATGCTGCTCGCGGTGATCGCGCGTCCGGGCAACGCGTTCGAGGCGATGCGGCATCTGCTGGAGGACAACCACGAGCCGCGCCGGGCGCAGCTGCGGCACATCCGGCGGGCGATCGCCATCTACCGCTCGCTGCTGGACGGCGGGGTGGTGGAGCGGTTGGAGACGCCGGACGCCGAGGGCCGGATCGTCCGTCTGACGGTCGACCTCCAGCAGGACTTCGCGCTGAACCAGCCGCTCTCCACGTTCGCGCTGGCCGCGTTCGACCTGCTGGACGCCGAATCCCCTTCGTACGCGCTGGACATGGTCTCGGTCGTCGAGTCGACGCTGGACGATCCCCGGCAGATCCTGGCCGCCCAGCAGAACAAGGCGCGCGGCGAGGCCGTGGGGCAGATGAAGGCGGACGGGGTCGAGTACGAGGAACGGATGGAACGGCTCCAGGACGTCACGTACCCGAAGCCGCTGAGCGAGCTGCTGTGGCACGCCTACGACGTGTACCGCACGAGCCATCCGTGGGTGAACGACCACCCGGTGTCGCCGAAGTCGGTGATCCGGGACATGTTCGAGCGGGCCATGACCTTCACGGAGTTCACCTCGCACTACGAGCTGGCCCGGACCGAGGGCATCGTGCTGCGGTATCTGGCGAGCGCGTACAAGGCGCTGGAGCACACGATCCCGGACGACGTGAAGTCGGAGGACCTCCAGGACCTGATCTCCTGGCTCGGCGAGATGGTGCGCCAGGTGGACTCCAGTCTGCTGGACGAGTGGGAGCAGCTGGCCAACCCCGAGGTGGAGACCGCCGAGCAGGCCCAGGAGAAGGCGGACGAGGTCAAGCCGGTCACGGCCAACACCCGTGCCTTCCGGGTGCTGGTGCGCAACGCGATGTTCCGCCGGGTGGAGCTGGCCGCGCTGGACCGGGTCCGGGACCTGGGCGAGCTGGACGGCGACGCCGGGTGGGACGAGGACGCCTGGGGCGAGGCGATGGACGCGTACTGGGACGCGCACGAGGATCTCGGGACCGGACCGGACGCGCGGGGCCCGAAGCTGCTGAAGATCGAGGAGGACCCGGCGCACGGACTGTGGCGGGTCTGGCAGGCGTTCGCCGACCCGGCGGGCGATCACGACTGGGGCATCAAGGCCGAGGTGGACCTCGCCGCGTCCGACGAGGAGGGCCGGGCGGTCGTCCGGGTCACCGAGGTCGGCCAGCTGTGAGAAGGCCCCTGACGCCGAAGGGCCTGACGTGGAAGAAGTGGGGAGCAACGGTATGACGAACCCGGCCGAGCGCCTGGTCGACCTGCTCGACCTGGAGCGGATCGAGGTCAACATCTTCCGCGGCCGCAGCCCCGAGGAGTCCCTGCAACGGGTCTTCGGCGGGCAGGTCGCGGGCCAGGCGCTGGTGGCGGCGGGCCGCACGACCGACGGGGAGCGGCCGGTGCACTCGCTGCACGCCTACTTCCTGCGGCCGGGCCGCCCCGGAGTGCCGATCGTGTACCAGGTGGAGCGGGTGCGGGACGGCCGGTCCTTCACCACCCGGCGGGTGACGGCCGTCCAGGAGGGCCGGACGATCTTCAACCTGACGGCGTCCTTCCACCGCCCCGAGGAGGCGGGCTTCGAGCACCAGTTGCCGCCGGCCCGGATCGTCCCGGACCCGGAGGAGCTGCCGACGGTCGCCGAGGAAGTGCGTGAGCACCTGGGCGTGCTGCCGGAGGCGCTGGAGCGGATGGCCCGGCGGCAGCCCTTCGACATCCGTTACGTCGACCGGCTGCGCTGGACGCAGGACGAGATCAAGGACGCGGATCCGCGGAGCGCGGTGTGGATGCGGGCGGTGGGCCCGCTGGGCGATGACCCGCTGGTACACACCTGCGCGCTGACGTACGCGAGCGACATGACGCTGCTGGACGCGGTCCGCATCCCGGTGGAGCCGCTGTGGGGCCCGCGCGGCTTCGACATGGCCTCGCTGGACCACGCGATGTGGTTCCACCGGCCGTTCCGGGCGGACGAGTGGTTCCTGTACGACCAGGAGTCCCCGATCGCCACGGGCGGCCGGGGGCTGGCACGGGGCCGGATCTACGACCGTTCGGGGCAGCTGCTGGTGTCGGTGGTGCAGGAGGGGCTTTTTCGTCCGAATGTTGCGGGTCACAAATCGACACCCTGATAGGTGGTTGATCTGTGCGGACCAGCCCGTCCCGGAGTGAGTGCCACGCATTTCGTGGCACCACACTACCCGGCACCCCGGATCCCCATCCGGTCCGCCCCGTACACCGGAATCCCCCAAACCCTGTCGGTTGTAGCAGACTTGCTGTACCGGTCGTGAAAGCCGACGGTCCGTCACTCGCCAAAAGGGCTCCCTCGTGCGGGCACCGGGTTGAGGCTCGACGTCACGCAAACACCACAGCCCTGGCCGGCGATTGGGCGAAGAACTCCTAACGAAATGATCTTCGAGATGGTTGGATCGCTTCGGAAGTGACGGTCCGGGGGTGTGGGGTGGCTCGGTCGACCGAGGCACCGAACACGGTTCCGGGCTCGGCACTCAACGCTGGGTCGTTCAACGCGCCTTCGCTCATGAGTTCCATCGGGCGCCGCATTCGCTTGCACCCATGCCAGGTCCAACCGCTGGTTGAGGCTGAACCCGCACGCCCGCTCCTCCAGCCCGACCCGCGAGGTCGTACCGAGCGGTGGGGACTGCAGGGCGACCTTCCCTTCGTCGCGTCGAGGCTGTGAACGCACGAGAAGGTCAGAGTCGTGGCGGAGAGGCGACAGTCGTACAGCGGCGGGGCGTGAGGGGTGCTGTGCGGATCGGATCGGCGGAATCAGGACGTCGCGAGGGCACGGTACTGGCTACGCAGGTCGTCCAAAGGAACCGGACCGTCGTCGAGCTGTACCAGCCAGGCCAGCCAGCCATTCATGTTCATTCCTGCGGCAACGGCGGCTGGCGAAGGAGAGTCGTAGGCCTCGCCATGCACGATCATGCTGCCGTCTTCGTCGATGACGGCTTGCACCTCGATTCCGGAAATCTTCGGGCGGAGCACCGCACCCGGCTTGAGCAGGCCCGCATCGACCAGCTCGGACAGGCGGACCCACTTGGCGGCGACGGGTCGTGAGACCGCAGGGGCCTTGGGCTCCGGGGGCCGGTAGGCGTTGTCACTGAGGCGGAGGAAGGCCTCCTGTACCGTCGCCGCGATCAACTTCCGACGGGCGGGAAGGAACTCCTCGTATGTCATCCGCTCCCAGTCCGGGGGCAGCGCATGCCAGCGGCGCTGCCGGTCGAGTTGATCTGCCGGAAGGTTCTTGGCGGCTAGCTGCCGAGGCCAATAGGCGGCTGGCGGGTCGTCACTGATGGCGATGTTGTCGTGCCACTCGACGAGGGCCATGTTGGCGATCTGGTTGATGCGCTTGGTGTCGGTGACACCGTTCTTCTTGAGGTAGTTCCTCGGGAAGAGGTGGTGTCGCTCGATGCCCTTCCTGGTGATGATCGCGGGGTCGAGCCGACTGCGTACCTTCACGGTGGACAGCAGCGCGTCGGCGTCCAGGATGTTCAGGGCCGCGATGTAGGCCATGAGAGTCGGGGACTTCGCCGCCGCGGTATCCAGGTCGTTGGGCAGAGTGATCACCCAGAAGTCCTGGGTGAGGGTGTCCTCGATCACCTTGTCGAGCACGGCGAGATACCCCTCCGCGTCACCGGCAGCGACGGCGGCCAGCCGTCCGAGATCCTGCTCGACCTGACTCTCGAAGGAGCCCGAGTACCGGCTGGTGGTATGTGCCATGAAGAACCATCGGGCCAGCGTCTCACGCAGTCGGCCCAGGGGCACCTGGTGGTCGACCCGGCCGATCAGCCACATCGCATACGTGTAGATCACCGCGTTGTCGGAGCTGATCATTCGGGTTCCCCGGAACCCGGCCCGGTCCAGACACTGCAGGAACTCATGCCAGTTCGTCAGGTCCAGGACGTGCTTTTGTGCGTTCTGGAGACGAACGAACTGCTCGCTTCGCCGGTCGGCCGAAGGAGTGCTCCCGGTGTCCGCGTCCCGGCCGCGCAGCACCGCGTACACCTGCTTCAGCACGGCGCGCCTCATGGCGAGTACCGCGGTGACGCGCAGGAGCTGCGCGGGATCGGGTGTGATGTGCCAGTTGAACGGTGAGGCGCCGGCGATGCTCGGCTGATGGGAGTCGCGGCAGAACCGCTCCAGGTCCTTACGTCCCTGGTCCCAGTAGACGGAGAGCAGGGTGAGGATGAAGTCCGCCTGGTTGAGCTTCACCCCCGCGCTGTTGATCCGGACGAAAATGTCGGCCACCTCTTCGTCCGTGACCTCATCCGACAGCTCGACGATCTTGAAGGGGTACGAGCCCAGGCCATAGACGCTCTCCAAGGCCGTGTCGAGGCGGTCCTCCTCGTCGCCATCCACCGCACGCTTGTCCCGCAGGCGGCGCAGGAACCCGCGCACGGCATTGCGCCGATTTCCCTCCTGCCACAGCACGCTGATGTCCGGCAGGAACTCCGGGTCCTGCTCAATCGCCGCATCGGGTACGGCGAACGTCCCGTCGGACGGCCGAAAGGCGAGCCGGATCACCCGGGTGGTGAAGTCTTCACGCACGATCGGCGTGCCGGTGATGACCGCGTACAGCGAGGTCAACCGCTGCTGGCCGTCCACGATGAGATGCTTTGCCACGAACTGCTTGACGTCCGTCCCCACTTGCCGGGTTCCCGGATCCACACCGGTCTGCCAGAAGAGCAGAGACCCGACGGGAAAGCCCTTGTACATGGAGTCGAACAGGTCCCGGGCCTTCGCTGTCGGCCAGACGTACGGGCGCTGGAGCTCCGGCAGGGCGATCGAGCCGTGCTGAACGCCGCGGACGAGGTCGGACACATCCAACGTGGTGTCGCGGAAGAGCTTCTTGGCCATGGTGAGGGTGCGCTCCGGGAAGGGAAGTAATGAGGGAATCCAGGCTAACCGGCGCCTCTGACAACGCGACCCGAATCCGGAGACCTGCTTTCACGGCCGGTACCGCGAACAACTCCTCCGCCGGGTGGCTTCGGGACGTCGCCGACCGCACGAAAGTCACCACGGTCACCGCTGGATCCGCGGAGCCCCTGCGGACATCACGCGTCGGCCCGTAAACTAAGTCAACAGGCGTCACGGTGGCGGCCCTTGACGAAAGGGGCAGCGCAGCGCGGTAGATCGCGATCACCAAGTCTTTCCGGGAGGGCGTCGACCGGCTGGACCGGCTGCCCCGTATCCGGGCTCACGAGGCGATGGGCAAGTTCCAGCACCTGACCGTTCGTCAACCGCACGCGGACAGAAGGCTCCACTTGGAGTCGGTGTTCAGCTCACACAACCCCCGGATGCGCACGGCCCGGCCGGACGACGGACTGCGGATCGTGCTCCTGGCCCCCGACGACGGCAGCGACGTCTTCGTCTTCGTGCACGTCCTCCCGCACGACAAGGCGTACACCTGAGCCAAGCGCAGGCTGTACACGGTCAATGAGGTCACCCGGTGCCCGGGGGTGTGCGACCTGACCGCGATGGAGCAGATGACGCCGCTCTTCGCACAGGAGGAGGCGGCGGCTGCGCCCGAGCTGCTCTCGCCAGGTAATCGGACACGGCGTTGCGGGACCTCGGGGTGGACGAGGTCACCGTGCGCGCCGCGCGGACAATCACCGGCAATGCGCAGCTCAGGCGTTCGGGTCGCTGATGCCGGAGGACCAGTTCGGGGTGCTGTGGCTGCTCGCCGACGGATCCGAAGCCGAGGAGATCTACCGCGACCTGGTCACCGCACGAGCGGAGGGCCCCGCCGGGGAAGGGGCGCCACCGGAGGACAGACTGGCGGGCGCCGTCAGCCGCACCCGTATTGCTCTGGTCACCGGGCCGGAGGAGCTCGCCGACCTCCTCGACCACGACCAGGCGCTGCTCGACCGGGTCACCGTCACCATCGTCGACGCGGTGGCCCAGCGCGCCGTGCGCGACCTGCGCGGCCATCCGGGCACCGCGCTCGGCGACAAGGAGGAGCGCGCCCGCCGGCAGAGCCGGCCCGCGCCCTCGAACTCCCCTGGAACGACGCCTTCCTGGCCCAGGAGTACCGCCATGCCGTTCGCGCGCAGGACCTGCGCGACGGCGCGGCGTACGCCGACTGCGCACGGCGCGGGCGCGGCAGCGCCCTGTCGCTCGAGCAGCGGGCGCGCCTGGGAGGCGATCGCCCGCTTCGAGGACGGGCTCCGGCGCGACCAGGCCTGCACCTGGCTGCAGCTCCGCGCCGCGGCTGCCGCTACTGCGACGGGATCTCCGAACCAGGTCACTGGGGCCGGGCCACCGCCAGGCACGTCCGGGGGTCCGGTGGGACGATGGTCTTGGATCAAGTCAAGGGGGACGACATGACTGCGATCAAGGAAAGCATCGATATCGCCCGGCGCCCCGAAGACGTCTTCGCGTTCGTGACCGACCCCTCGCATCTGCACGAGTGGCAGGCGAGCGCCGTTTCCGCCCACACCATCGGCGATGCACCTCTGGCCGTGGGCTCGAAGATCCGAACGGTCCGGCGGGTCGGCCGTCGGGAGATCCCGATGACCATGGAGGTGACCGAGCTGGATCCTCCGCGGCGGTGGCACTTCCACGGAATCGACGGTCCTATCCGAGGGGATGTCACGGGCACGATCGAGCCGCTGGGCGACGGGGAGCGGTCGCGCATGACGTTCTCCGTGGACTTCGAGACGCACGGGATCGGCAGGGTGATCGCGCCGCTCGTACTCCGCCCGCAGCTGCGGAAGGAGCTGCCGAGGAACGAGGAGAGGCTGAGGGCGCTGCTTGAGGCGTGAGCCCTGCCGGGGTGCGGGGACGTTGCGGGGCTCGGCGCCGAGGTCGCGGGGAGGGACGGGGCGCCGGAGACCGTGGGGTCGCGGTGTGCCCGCCCTACCCCAGAGTTCGCAGGAGTGGTTTCGGCCGTTGGCGCGTCCGTGGTCGTCGCATGGCTCGTCGGACCCCCTCTAGGCGCCGGGCAGCGGGTCCTGGTCAACCTCGTGGCGGCGAGTGCGGATGTCCGGCGGCGCCGGGTGGAGCTTGGCGTCGCAGGACGGTCCGAGACCGGCACGGCGCGAGTCGGTCCCGGTGAGGGGCCGGCCGCAGAGGCGGCAGCGGACGAGGCGGCGGCCTTCGAACGGCCCGTCGTCGGCCGACGCGTCCCGGCCGCCGGCTCCGTCGGTTCCGGGCAGTGGCTCGGGGAAGGCATCGGAAGTATCCACCCGCTGATCCTCCCAGGACAGCTCCGCGGCCGTGGCGTACGACGTGGCAGACGGCCCGGATCGCGCGGCGCGAGAACCCCGCTCCCGCCATCAGCGGCAGGGATGCGCCGAGCACGTCACTCCCGTAGTTCTGGACGCGGGCCTGAAGTTCCACTCTCCGGTAGTTCTGGAGACGGGCCTGGAGTCCCTCTCTCCGGCCGCGTCCGCCACCTCTCGACCACGAAGCCCGGGTCCAGCAGGGGCCCGCACCGAGTGGGAGCCCCCTTCACCCAGGTGCAGCGGCGGGCCCGGTCGCGTTCGCCGCCCGGTCGCCCGGCAGTCCCACGGTCGCCGCGGTGCCGGATGCGCCGCACACGTCCGTGCCACGGGTCCGAGGCCGGGCGCCCGGATTGCCGAACGGTGCCGGGACCGCGTTACTGGAATGAGCCCGGCCCGTCGGCCGGGCGGAGCTCCGTCCGACGGGGCCGGGTGCGGCGGAGGTACCGGGATGGACATGATCCACATCCGCGCGGTGAGCCCGCCGGATCTGACCGACGAGGTCGTCGGCCGGCTCTCGGGCGACCCCTGCGTACTCAATCTCATCGTCCAGCGCGACGCCGCGCGCAACCCGGACGGCGACTCCATCGCGTGCGACGTGCTGACGGGGGCGGCGAACGACGTGCTGCACCGCCTGCGCGCCGTCCGGCTCGACCAGCGGGGCTCCCTCGTCATCGAGCCGGTCGACATGGCGTTCTCCGGCAGGGCCACCGAAGGGGGGCGGCGGGAGCTCGGCCCGCTGAGCCGGGCGCCGGTCTGGGAGCAGGTCGAGGCGCGCATCAGGTCCGGGGGCCGGTATCCGCCGAGCTTCTATCTCTACCTGGTCGTCGCCGGCATGATCGGTTCGGTCGGCATCGTCACCAACTCGCAGATCCTGATCGTGGCGGCGATGGTCGTCGGGCCGGAGTACGGCGCCATCGTCAGCGCCGCGCTGGGGATCGACCGGCGCCGCCTGGCCATGGTGCGCAGCAGCCTGGCCGCTCTGGGCACGGGTCTCCTCCTCACCGTGGTCGTCACCTTCCTCTTCGCCCTGCTCATCCGCGGTTTCGGGCTGCAGTCGGTGGCCTTCGACCGGGGACTGCGCCCCGTCTCCAACCTCATCAACACGCCCAACTTCTTCTCGGTCGCCGTCGCCACCCTGGCCGGGATCGTCGGGATCGTGTCGCTCACCGAGGCCAGGACGAGCGCCCTGCTCGGGGTGTTCATCTCCGTGACGACGATCCCGGCCGCCGCGGACGTCGCCGTCTCCACCGCGTTCACCAGCTGGTCCGATGTGCGGGGCTCGGCCATCCAGCTCGTGGTGAACGTCCTGGTGCTGGTCGTGGTGGGCACCGCCACGCTCAAGGCCCAGCGGGCGATCTGGCAGTGGGTCGGCCTCCGGCGCGACCGTGACCGCCGGCTCGCCGAAGAGGCCTGACGCACCCCGGAAGGGCGCCGCGAAGGGTCCTCCGGGGCCGGGCGGCTGACCTTCCGCACCGAAGGGCGTGTCCCGACGGCGGGGAGGCGCCCGGTCCGCCGGTGCGTGGTATTCCGACGTGAACCCGTGGGGACACCTCCCCTTACCGGGGTCGTCACGCCGAGGGGTAGAGATCATGCCGGCCACACCTCCGGGCACACCCGTCACCGCGCCGGAGGACCCGTACGCACCGGTCCGCACGCGCAGGTACGCGGGGCTGCTGGTGATGGCGGCGCTCCTCGGAGTGCCCGTCTCCGCGGTCGCGTTCGGCTTCCTCGCCCTGGTCTCGGAGCTCCAGTCGCTGACGTACACGGAGCTGCCGAGGGCGATGGGCTTCGAGGAGACGCCGTCGTGGTGGCCCGTCCCGCTGCTCGGCGCCGCCGGTCTCATGGTCGGACTCACCGTCCGCCGGCTGCCGGGCGGGGGCGGGCACCGGCCGGCGGAGGGATTGGTGTCCACCGGAGCCCCGACCCCGGCGGACCTGCCCGGCATCGTGTCCGCGGCGCTGCTCTCCCTGGGCGTGGGTGCCGTGCTCGGCCCGGAGGCGCCCCTGATCGCGCTGGGCGGCGGGCTGGCCGTCTGGGCGGCGGGCCGCGTCAAGCGGGACCTGGCGCCGGACGGGCGGGCCCTGGTCGGGGCCTCGGGGAGTTTCGCCGCGGTGAGCGCCCTGCTGGGGTCACCACTGCTGGGCGCGTTCCTGTTGATGGAGGTGTCGGCGCTGGCCGGGCCGATGCTGGGCGTGGTCCTGGTGCCCGGGCTGCTCTCCGCGGGGATCGGCGCGCTGATCTTCACGGGGCTGGGTTCCTGGACGGGTCTGGGCACCTACTCCCTGACGTTGGGCGAGGTTCCGCCGGCGGCGGCCCCCGGCATCGCCGGGTTCGGGTGGGCGCTGGCTCTCGGTGTCGCGGCGGCCTTCGCCGGTGCGGGCATCCGCCGGCTGTCACTGGCTCTGCAGGAGCGCGTGGAGCGGCGGACGGTGGTGGCCACGGCGGCGATGGGGCTGGTCGTTGGCGGGCTCGCGCTGGTGTACGCCGAGACATCGGGCAAGGACGCATCCGAGGTGCTGTACTCGGGCGAACACGAGCTGGACCATCTCCTGTCCGGGAGCGCGGAGTACTCGGTCGGCGCGCTGGTGCTGCTCATCGTCTGCAAGTCGCTCGCCTACTGCGCCTCATTGAGCTGTTTCCGGGGTGGCCCCGTCTTCCCCGCGATGTTCGTGGGGGCGGTGGCCGGCATCGCGCTGTCCCATCTGCCGGGGCTGCATCTCACCGCGGGGTTCGCGATGGGAATCGGGGCCATGTGCGTGGCGATGCTGCGGCTGCCGATGACCTCGGTGCTCCTGGCGACGCTCCTGCTGGGCAAGGAGGGGCTCACCGTGATGCCCCTGGTGATCGTGGCGGTGGTGGTGGCGTATGTGGTCACTCTCCGGCTGACTCCCGCCCCGGTGGACAGGGCAGGGCCGAAAGCGGTGTGATCATCCCCGTGGGTTTCCTTCCCGGGCCCTGCTCCTGTTTCGTGAAAGGACCCTCCCCATGACCGAGATCGTCCACGTGTCCGCCCCCGAGCTGGTCAGCTACGCCGACGACCTGGCCGGCCTCCTCGTCGAGACCGTCGACGAGGGGTCCTCGGTGGGTTTCCTCGCCCCCTTGGACCGGGAAGCGGCCGCCGCCTGGTGGCGCGAGCGGGCCGCCGACGTGGAGGCGGGGCGGATCGGCATCTGGATCGCCCGTGAGGGCGGGCGGGTCTCCGGGACGATCGCCCTGGTCCGCGCTCCGCTGCCGAACGCCCGGCACCGTGCGGAGGTCGCCAAGCTGATGGTCCGGCCCTCCGCGCGCGGCCAGGGGCTCGGCGGGGCGCTGCTGTCCGCGGTCGAGGCGTACGCGGCGACCGAGGGCATCACGCTGCTGATCCTGGACACCGAGAGCGGCAGCCTGGCCGAGCAGGTCTACTGTCGGGCGGGCTGGACGAAGGTCGGGAGTGTGCCGGGATACGCGGAGGATCCCGCGGGCAGCCTCAAGCCGACCACTTTCTACTACAAGGAGCTCGCCGCTCCGTGAGCGGCGGGCGGCACCATGGGCACCACCACGCAATGATCAGGGAGAGCTTCATGACGCTGCACGACATTCCGCTGCGCACCCTCGCGGGCGAGCCGACCACACTGGGCGCGTACAGCGGCCGGGCCGTCCTCTTGGTGAACGTGGCCTCCAAGTGCGGTCTCACTCCGCAGTATGAGGGCCTGGAGCGGCTGCAGCAGAACTACGGGGACCGGGGCCTGACCGTGCTCGGTGTCCCGTGCAACCAGTTCGCCGGGCAGGAGCCGGGCAGCGCGGAGGAGATCCAGACCTTCTGCTCGACGACGTACGGGGTCACCTTCCCGCTGCTGGAGAAGATCGACGTCAACGGTGCGGACCGGCACCCGCTGTACGTGGAGCTGACGAAGCTGGCGGACGCGGACGGGGAGGCCGGGGACGTCCAGTGGAACTTCGAGAAGTTCCTCATCTCGCCGGCCGGTGAGCCGGTGGCCCGGCTCCGTCCGCGCTCCGAGCCCGAGGCCACGGAGGTCGTGGCGGCGATCGAGGCGCAGCTGCCGGCCTGAGCACACGGTCGGGGCGGTCCGGGACCCATACGTTCCGGACCGCCCCCGTCCTGTCGCGGCTAGCGGATCGGCATGCCCGACAGCGTGCGGGCGATCACCAGGCGCTGGATCTCGCTGGTGCCCTCGAAGATGGTGTAGATGGCCGCGTCGCGGTGCATGCGCTCGACCGGGTACTCACGGGTGAAGCCGTTGCCGCCGAGGATCTGGATCGCCTGCGCGGTGACGTCCCGGGCGGTCTCGCTCGCGTACAGCTTCGACATGGAGCCCTCGGCCGAGGTGAACGGCTTTCCGGTGGCGGCCATCCAGGAGGCGCGCCAGACCAGCAGCCGGGCCGCGTCGATCCGGGTGCGCATGTCGGCGAGCTGGAAGGCGATGCCCTGGTTGTCGATGATCGGGCGGCCGAACTGGCTGCGGGTCTTCGCGTAGTCGAGGGCGACCTCGTAGGCCGCGCGGGCGGTGCCCACGGCCATCGCGCCGACAGCGGGGCGGGAGGCCTCGAAGGTGGCCATCGCCGCGTTCTTGACGCGCTCGCCGCCGGCCTTGGCGCGCTCCCGCGCGCGGGCGAGGCGCTCGTCGAGCTTCTCCTTGCCGCCCAGCAGGCAGTGTCCGGGGACGCGGACGTCCTCCAGGACCACCTCGGCGGTGTGGGAGGCGCGGATGCCGTGCTTCTTGAACTTCTGGCCCTGGGAGAGGCCGGGGGTGTGCGGCGGCACGATGAAGGAGGCGTGGCCCTTGGAGCCGATGTCGGGGTCGACGACGGCGACGACGACGTGGACATTGGCTATGCCGCCGTTGGTCGCCCAGGTCTTGGTGCCGTTGAGGACCCACTCGTCCTTGGCCTCGTCGTAGACGGCCCGGGTGCGCATCGAGGCGACGTCGGATCCGGCGTCGGGCTCGGAGGAGCAGAAGGCGGCGACCTTCACGTCGTCGGCGTCGCCGTACATCTGCGGGATCCAGGTGCCGATCTGCTCCTCGGTGCCGTTGGCGAGGACGCCGACGGCCGCCAGGCCCGTACCGACGATCGACAGGGCGATGCCCGCGTCGCCCCAGAAGAGCTCTTCCATGGCCATGGGGATGCCGAGACCCGTAGGGTCGAAGAACTGCTGGGCGTAGAAGTCCAGGGAGTAGATGCCGACCTTGGCCGCTTCCTGGATGACGGGCCAGGGCGTTTCCTCGCGCTCGTCCCACTCCGAGGCGGCGGGGCGGATGACATCCGCCGCGAAGCCGTGGAGCCACTCCTTGACCTGCTTCTGGTCGTCGTTGAGATCGAGCGTGAACTCGGCCATGTTCCCCTCCAGGCACTGCGGCGAAAACCATATGTTACTTGCGGTAACCACAGTCTGTTACCGGCAAGTAGGTACTGTCAACCATCACGGCGCCGATCAGGCGTCCGGCCTGCGGAGTGTTACGTTGCGCGGGCGTGCACAGGCAGAGGCGGTGCGACGGCATCGCGTGGCCAGGGGTGGGAGAGACGACATGGAGACCGCACGAAGCGCCGAGCGACAGCGGACCGCGGCCGAGCGCCGTCGCCGCGAGTTGCTGGAAGCGGCGGACCGGGTGGTGCTCAGGGACGGACCGCAGGCCTCGATGAACGCCATCGCCGCCGAGGCCGGGATCACCAAACCCATCCTCTACCGCCACTTCGGGGACAAGGGCGGCCTCTACCGCGCCCTCGCCAAGCGCCACACCGACGCGCTGCTCAGCGCCCTGCGAGCCGCCCTGGACGCGCCCGCCGACCGGCGTGAGCGGGTGGAGTCGACGCTCGACACCTATCTCGCCGCGATCGAGGCCCGCCCCCAGGTCTACCGCTTCCTGATGCATCCCGCCGACGGTGCTGCCGCCGACACCGCCCCCTCCCCCGAGCAGGGCTTCGACGTCGGCCGGCACTCCGCCCCGCTGCTGCGCCGCCTCGGCGAGGAGCTGGGCCAGGTGATCGCCGAGCGGGTCGACCTGGGCCCGGACAGCGAGCAGATGGCCCGCATCTGGGGGCACGGGATCGTCGGCATGATGCACGCGGCGGGCGACTGGTGGCTCGGCGACCGGCCCTGCTCCCGCGAACGGCTGGTGAGCAGCCTCGCCGATCTGCTGTGGGGCAGGCTCGCGGAGACGGGCGACCTCCAGGGCGGCCCGGGGTTCTGACCCGCGCCGGCCGCCGGACGCGTCTGACCCGCTCCGGCCGCCGGGCCCGGGATTCCGGGAGCGCTCAGCCCCCGCGCGCCCAGGGTGCGCGGCGCGCCGCGCGCAGCGCCCGGGTGCGCCGCAGCCCGGTCAGCCGGTCGGTGTAGACCTGTCTCTTATACACATCTCTGATGGCGC
>NZ_NTGZ01000093.1 GCF_002551245.1 Streptomyces sp. rh34 | reverse complement strand
GTGCCGGGGAGGCGGGTGCGGGCGGCGGCGTCGCGGGCGCGGCGGCTGCCCGGTGGGCCGGGGCCGGGTGGTTCTCGCGCGGCTCCTGCGCGATCAGATGCCGGGGCAGCAGGACGACCACGCCGGTGCCGCCACGTGAGGACGGGCGGTAGTTGACGCTGATCCGGTGCTTGAGAGCGAGCCGTCCCACCACGGCGAGGCCGAGCCGGGTGCCCTGGAGGGTCGCGAGGTCGGTCATCCGGCCGGCGACGGAGTCCGCCGCCCGTCGCATCGCCGCGTCGGCCATCTTCAGACCGCTGTCCTCGATGGTGACGACGATGCCGGTGCCGCGCTCCTCGACGTAGACGTGCACCTCGTCGATGGGCGGCGAGAAGTTGGCGGCGTTGTCCATCAGTTCGGCGAGCAGGTGCATCACGCCCTCGGCGGCGAAGCCGGAGATGGAGACGCTGGAGGAGCAGTGCAGCCGTACGCGCTGATAGGCGGCGATGCGGCCGACCGCGCCGCGCAGGATGCTCTCCATGACGATCGGCCTGTTCCAGGCGCGGCTCGGCCGGCCGCCCATCAGCAGCGCCAGCCGGTCCGTCATCAGACCGAGCTGCGAGGTGCTGTGGTCCAGTTTCAGCAGATCGCCGAAGACCTCTTCGCCGTGACGTTCCTGCATGCTCCGCAGGTCGGCGAGCATGCTGACGGACTTCGCCTGGACCCGGCTGAGCGCCTTGGCCGACGCGGTCGTCGCCGCGAGAGCACGGCGCTCGCTGAGCGCGAGTTCCCGGAGCACCGCCTCGACCGACGCGCGCAGCAGCGGCTGTTCCGGCAGGTACACCTCGGCCTGCACCGTGGCGCCGGACTCGCCGTCACGGAGCCTGGCGACCACGCCCGGCAGCGTCTCGCGCGTGAACCGGTCGACCTCGGAGTTCAGCGCGTGCAGCTCCTCACGGAGCCGTGCGTTCTCCGTTCCCAGCTCGTCGTGGACCCGCGTGCTCTCCGTCCGCAGCGAGGCGGTCTGCTGCTCCTGCCCTTCGACCGTGCTCGCGAGGACGTGCAGCAGCTTGCGCTGACGCGGGCTGCGCGGCAACGGGACCCGGCCGAGGGCGTCGGTGGCCTTCACTCCGCCGCGTACCAGCTGGATCAGGGCGGGCAGCGCCACGTCGGCGGTGTGCGCCGTGTCCGTTTCGAGAGCGGCCAGCGACGCCTTGAGCCGTTCGGTCTCCGCGCTCTGGGCCGAGGCCGAGCGCCGTGCCCGCAGGGTGACGCCGTGAGCGACGGCGAGCGCGACGGCCAGGACCACCCAGGCGGTGAGCACCACCGCCACAACCCAGCCGCGCGCCTCCGAAGGCGCCAGAACCGCTGCCACGGCTCCGGCGACGGCACTCGCCGACAACACGGCCACGAGCGGGGCTATCGCGGCTCTCTGCGTCTTCGTCGGCCGGTGCTGACTGGCTGGTGCGGGTTTCGGCATGGATGCGGTCCCTCAGTTCTACCGGGCAGAAGGTATGCGGCCGCTCCGAGAAGGTGCAGATCACCTTGGTGCATCGGAGGAAAGCGGAAGCAGCCTTTCCTGTCAGGGGTTGACCACATCGTAGACATGCTTGTGCGGCGGATGATCCGGTCTGCGGCACAGTCCGTAGGCAGAGTGATTTTGTCGAGAAGCGGTCAGCGGCCTTTGGGTGTTGTGGTAATCGCGAGTCGGCGTGGTCGCGATGGCGGCGCGGGGGCGGACACCGACCACCGGAGGGCGGTCCCGGCGTACGCGGTGCGCCTGCCGGTCGGCCTCGGATTAAGCCGCGAGGCAGAGATGGCCTCTGCGGAGGAATTCTTTTCGGTCAATCTGGAATACCTCGCCGTGCCGTTCGATCGGCACGGCCGCACCGGTAGACCCGGGATGACACCAGTAAGTGCTCGATGACACCAGCACATGGGGCGGTAGGGGTCCTCGCCCTGAGCGGTCGGCACGCGCTTCAGCGCGCGATGACTCCGGTGATGAACGCGGTCCAGGCGCCTCCGGTCAGCACAAGGGCAGGGCCGTGGGGGTTCTTGCTGTCACGGACGGGGACGACGCCGGGGAATCCGTCCGCCACCTGCACGCATTCGCCGCCCTCCTGGTTGCTGTAGCTGCTGCTGCGCCAAGCGGCGGCGGTCAGATCGGGACGGAACACTCGCTGCACGGTAATCGGCCTCCAGCACGGTACGGATCAGGTCGAGCGAGGCGAGCGGCGGCAGTGCCATCGCCCTGAGGTCATCGTAAGTCAGCTCGAACCGTTCGACCTCGTCCGGTTCCTCGGTCAACTGGCCATAGTGCGCGCCCTCGGTGTAGGCGACGTGGCTGCCGTCCGGCATCACGAGCAGGGTCAGGGAACCACCCATGGCGTCGTGCTCGCCTTGGTCGAACGGCAGCACTTGGACCGTGATGTTGGGTTCCTCGGCCATCCTGAGAAGGTGCTCCAACTGGTCGCGCATCACGTTCGATCCTCCGACGGGGCGGCGAAGGACTGCCTCGTCCAGGATGATCCACAGCTTTGGCCGGTCCGGGCCGGTCAGCCGGGTCTGGCGACCGAGCCGGGCCGCGAGACGTTCCTCCAAGTGCTCGTCGTCCCGCAGCGACCGGCTCGCGCTCAGCAACGCCTGCGCATATCCCGGGGTTTGCAACAGGCCAGGTACCACGTGTGCGGCGTACTGGCGCATCACCTTCGCGCGTGCGGAGTACGTGATGACCGCCTGCGACCAGTCCGGAAACGCCTCCCGGTACACATACGGCCAGAGGTCGATCAGCAGGTCGTCCGCCACCAGCTCCTTGTCCAGCGCCCGGGTCAGCTCCAGGGTCGGTTTCGCCCCGGTCGCGCGCTCGATCTGGGCGATGCGGCTGCCGACCACATGCGTGAGCGCGCCCACGTCGGTCTGGGTGAGTCCGGCCGCCGTACGTAACTTGCGTACGCGCGATCCGAAGAGGGCGGCCATGGAGGACTGCGGGTCAATGGGTCTGGCCACGGCGCTACTTCCGTTCCTTACGGCCTGCGAGGTAAGGCGCTGTCACCTTCCGAGGCTAGGCCGCGCTGCCGACTCTTGAGTACGGAACGTCACGGAACTCGCACGTGTGGGTGACGTGAGGAGAGTCGAGTGAACGGATGGTCGGCATGACCGGCAAGAGGACGACCACGGCGGAGCAGGCGGAGAAGGCGGAGAAGGCGGAGAAGGCCGATGCGCGGGATTCGGCCCCGCCCGTTCCGCGCGGCTTCGGGCTGACCGCCAACGGCTACGGCTCCCTGTCCCGGCAGTTCCCTTCCACGCCCCGGGGTGCGCGGCTCGCCCGCCGTTCTGTGGTGCGGCAGTTGGGCCACTGGGGGTTCGGGCCGATGGCGGACGCCACGTGCGCGGTGGCCCTGGTGGTGGGGGAGCTGGCCGCCAACGCGGTGTGCCACGGGCGGCTCCGGGGGCGGAACTTCCATGTGCGGGTGGACTACGAAGGGCCTGCGAGTCGCTTCCGTATCGAGGTCTCCGACGCCGTGCTCGGCCGGACGCCCGAGGACCCGGAGCTGCCGCCGGACGACCAGGAGTCGGGGCGCGGCCTGTTCCTGGTGGAGTGCCTGGCGTCGCGGTGGGGGTGGGAGCCCCGGAACCCGATCGGGAAGACGGTCTGGGCGGAGGTGACGGCGGCCCTGCCCCAGGGGGCGCGTCCGGCCTGAGGGGAGTGCGCCGGGCGCGTGTCAACAGGTGTGTGTGCTACGTGAGTTGGATGTCCGGCTGTGGAATATTGGTGGGCACTGTTCTGCGTAGGGGGCTCGATGAAGAGTGCGGGGCTGCGGCCGGCCCGGGTCTGGCTGGTGTGGCTCCTGGTGCCCGTGATCCTGGCGGTGGCCGCGTGCGGGGCGTCGGGGCGCCGGGGCGGCGATTCGGACCTGGGCCCGGATCCGGGTTCCGGCCGGCCGTCCAGTTCCCCGGACGCGAGGGGTGGCGACGACGAGGACGACTCGGGGGGCGGCCCCGGTATCGATCTCGGTGTGGAGATCACCACCGGTGGCGGCAGCGGGAGCGGCGGCGGGGGCTCCGACTCGGGCGGTGACGGCGGGGGCAGTGGGTCCGGCGGGGTGGAGCAGCCGCCCGAGAGCGATCCCACGGCGGACGCGTTCCAGCGCGTGCGGGTGGGGAGCTGCCTCCCCGTCCACCGCACCGGGCGCGGTAGCGCCTGGAACGTCGGCGTACCGCCCGAGGCCGTCTCCTGCCGCTCCAGGCGTGCCGGTCTCTTCCGTGTCACGCGGACCGGGGGCAGCGGTGTCAGCTGTGAGGCGGGCGAGGGCCGTACGTCCTGGCGCTACCACTCCCGCGCGACAGGGGCCACGAAGCTCTGCCTGGAACGGGTCTGGGTGGAGCGCTTCTGCATCCTCGGCAACAACACCAGTGACGGCATGTCGCTGGGCACCACCACCGCCGTCGACTGCCGGGCCGAGCGCGTGCCCAAGCCGTACGACCATGTCCTGGTGGTCTCCGGCGTCTACCGCGCCCCGTCGGACGCCGGCTCCACATACTGCAGGAAGGGTTCGTCCGACCGGCGCACGTACTGGTCCCTGGTGGTCGCCGACCGCACGATCCTGGTCTGCTTCACCTACCCGAACTCCTGAGGGCCGGCCGCGCCGTCCCCGGGCGCGGGCTCAGGAGCTGTGCATGATCTGGATCAGGTTGCCGCAGGTGTCGTCCAGGACCGCGGTGGTGACGGTCTCCATCTCCAGCGGCTCCTGGGTGAACCGGACGCCGAGTCCGCACAGCCGCTCGAACTCCGCCTGTACGTCGTCCACGGCGAAGGCGGTGGCCGGGATGCCGTCCTCGACCAGGGCCGTCGTGTAGGGCTTCACGGCGGGGTGCTCGTTCGGCTCCAGAAGCAGTTCGGTGCCCTCGGGGTCCTCCGGTGAGACCACGGTCAGCCAGCGGGCCTCGCCGCCGAGCGGGACGTCGTGCTTCTTCACGAAGCCCAGGACGTCGGTGTAGAAGCGCAGCGCCTTCTCCTGGTCCTCGACGAACACGCTGGTCAGGTTGATCCTCATGGGGTGCTCTCCGGTGTCTTCGGCCTGAGCCATCGGTGGGCGATGTGCTCAAGGGGGTCGGTGTTCAGGTCGTGGAACTTGTAGCGGCCCTGGCGGCGGGTGGTGATCAGGCCCACCGCTTCCAGGACGGCCAGGTGCTGGCTGATCGCCTGGCGGGACAGCCCCACGCCGTGCTTGTTCACCAGTCGCGCGCATATCTCGAACAGCGTCTGGCCGTCGCGTTCCACCAGTTCGTCGAGAATGCGCCGCCGGGTGGGGTCGGCCAGGGCCTTGAAGACATCTTCCGCCATGACCCCACGATAGGCAAGTATCGACTTGCCTATCAAGTGGGGTGGCCGCGACTTTCCCCGCCGGACCCGTCCGAGCGCGCCGGGCGTGAACCCTGAGGCGGCGAGGCGGCGAGGCCGAGTCGCGGTGCTCAGGCGGGGAGCGGCAGGCCGGCGGCGTGGAACAGCCGGTCACGCGAGGCCGCGGCCTCGTCGAAGACGGTGTCCCCGGCCTTCAGCACACCGTTCTCCTTGAGGACGTCACCGGCCACCATGACCAGGTCGACGTTGCCCGCGTGGCCGCCCGCGACGATCGTCGCGGCTGCGTTCGTGGCGGGCAGCGTGTTGGCGTGGTCGAGGCGGATCATGATCAGGTCGGCCTCCTTGCCGGGGGTCAGGCTGCCCGTGCGGTCGTCGATGCCCGCGGCCCGTGCGCCCTCGATGGTCGCGAAGGACAGCAGATCGGCGGCGTCGAAGGTCGGCAGGCCGGGGGCCCGGTCCAGGGGTCCGGCCGCGCCGGCGAGGACCAGCTGCTGGTAGGCGAGCGTCGCCCGCATGACCCCGAACATGTCACCGCTCACGATCGTCTCGGTGTCCACGCTGAGGCTCGGGCGGATACCGGCGGCCAGCAGCCGGTTGGTGGCCGGCTGACCCAGGCCCGGCATGAAGACCTCCAGCGCACCGGCCACGGACGCGGTGGCCCCGTGCGCGGCCAGCATCCTCAGCTCGTCGTCGGTCGACGTGCACAGATGGATGAACGTCATGTCCGCACCGAGCAGCCCCGACTCAGCGAGCTGCCGTACGGCCTGCTGCTCCGCGCCCCACGCGCCGAGGCCCACGTGCATGCTGATCCGCAGGCCCAGCTCCCGGGCGAGCCGGATGTCCTGTCCGGACACGTCGGGGGTGGACAGCTCCGGTCCGCGGAGCATCGCGTTCAGCGTGACCCGCGCCGAGTCGTCGGAGAGCACCTCCTCGCGGATGCGCCGGATGTCGGCGGGATGCGTGCGGCTGCTGCCGAACTGCCACTGCTCGGCCTCCGTCGACGGCCAGCCGTGGTCGAAGACGGCGCGGATGCCCGACTCCCAGTGCGCCGCGATCGCCGCGTCCGAGTGCTCGGGGCTGTTGCTGATGTGGGACTCGTCCCGCACGGTCGTCACCCCGGAGTCGAGGGACATCAGGTCCGCCGCCAGGTTGCCGACGTGGACGTCCCGGGGTTCGAAGTGCTGGCCGAGGCCGATCTGCACGTTGCGGCGGTATTCCTCATAGGTCCAGGCGGGGCCCAGGTTGCGCAGAGCCCCCTGCCAGTTGTGGCGGTGGGTGTCGATGAATCCGGGCAGCACGGCGTTCCCCGTGCCGTCGACCACCCGGGCGCGGTCGTCGTGCAGGTTCCGTCCGATGTCGGCGATCCGGCCGTCGGCGACGAGGACATCGCCCACGAAGTCACCGAGCCTGTCGTCCTGCGTCATCAGGTACGCGCCCTTGAGGAGGACGCGTTCCTTGTTTCGCCGCTCGTTGTGGGACATCCGTTGTTCCTTTCGTGCCGCGGGTGCGGCGCTGTGGCCTGGTCGGCAGGGCAGGGCAGGGGAGGGGAGGAGCCGGCGGGCCGGGCCCGTGCCCGGCCGGGCACGGACGCGCCTCGTCACTCGCCGGCGGCGGTGCGCGGACGCCGGGAGGCGATCCAGACGGCGGCGAAGGTGAGTGCCGCGCCGAGGACGGTGAGGGCGGAGGGGGACCGGCCGCCGGAGGGCGCCAGGAAGTCCAGGGCGATCGAACCGGCGAGCTGTCCCGCGATCGAGGCCATGCTCAGCAGCAGGACACCGGTCCGGCGTACGAGGAATGCCGAGGCGCCGACGAACACCACGCCGCACAGCCCGCCGAGGTAGACCCACCAACTGGTGGGCAGGGGGTGCCCCGAGGTTCCCTGGACGAGTGTCCGTACGCCCCAGGCGGCGGTGAGGAACACCGCTCCGACGCAGAAGTTGAGCCAGGTCGCGGCGAGCGGCGAGCCCGACGCGGCGGACGTCGTCCCGTTCAGGGCCTGCTGCACGCCGAGCAGGAAGCCGGCGGCGATCGCGGCGAGGGCGGGCAGGACGATGGTGGCGGGCGCGGGTGTGTCGGTGAAGCGGGGCAGCGCGGACACGACGGCGGCCATCAGGATGACGGCCGCTCCCGCGAGCCGGGCGGCGCCCGGCTGCCGTCTCGGACCGCCGCCGATGCCCCGGGCGTCCACGATCAGCCCGGCGAGGGTCTGGCCGGCGATGGCCGACACGGTGAACACGGCGATTCCGGTGATCAGCGCCGCGGTGGACTGCGCCAGCGCGAACGTGCCGCCGAGTACCCCGGCCAGCAGGTACCGGCGGGGGAGCCGGCCGTCCCGGGCGCCCGCGGCAAGCCGGCGCAGCGCGCCGCGCATCCCGGGAGAGAAGAGGGCGAGGAGGGACAGCAGGGCGAGGCCGCCCGAGAAGCTGATCGCCGCCGCGGCGATCCCGTCATCGAGACGATGGCTCAGTTCGCCGTTGAGCCGGGCCTGCACCGGAACCACCGTTCCCGCGGCGATGGCCGCCGCGACGGCCAGGAATGCGCCTCGGGAGGCGGACGGGCGGGGGTGCGCCGGTGACCGCGGGCCGGACCCGGCGGAGCGGCTGCCGGGCCCGGGCGGTGCGGTGGGAATGGTCATGTCGAAGCCTTCGGTGCGGCGGGAAGGGGGGGCCGGACAGGGCCTTGTGGTGTGGTCCCGGCCGCCGGTGATCGGACGGACCCCGCCTGCCGCGGAGCCCGGGGTGGGGTGCGGAGCTCGTTCAGAAGTCCGTACGCGCGATGTCGTCGAGGACCGAGGGCCCCTGGGGCGACCAGCCGAGCACGCGCCGGGCGGCGTCGCCCGAAACCTGCTGGTCGAGCAGGAGCGCCTCGCCGAGCAGGCCGAGCCGGTCGAGTGTCCGTACGACGGGCTCGGGCTCCACCCGGCCGGCCAGGCCGACGGACCGGCTCACCGCCTCGGTGATCTCCCGCACGGTCGGGTTCACGCCGTCGGCTCCCAGGAAGTACGAACCGGCCGGGGCCTTCTCCAGCGCGAGTACGTACAGCTCCGCCAGGTCGTCCACGTGCACGGTGCTCCAGTGCTGGTCGCCGGGCCCGATCATGGTGAGGGCGGAGGCGCTCCCGGCACCGTCCGCGGTTCGCGGGCCCGCGGCGACGAGGTTCAGCAGGCCGCCGCCCCGCCCGTGCACCACCGCGGGTGCGATGACCGAGGTCCGGACGCCCGGCGCTTCGCGCACCCGCCCGGCGAGCGGCACCCGCCAGGCGGTCAGGCGCGGGGGGTTCATGGCGGCCGTCTCGCTGATCGCGGAACCGCTGCCGTGCAGCCAGACGCCGGTGGTGTGCACGAAGGGCCGGTCGGTGCCCCGCAGGGCGTGCAGGAAGCTGGTGACGGCCACGGCCTCGACGGTCGCGCTGGTCCCGTCACCCGGTGACGCCAGGTGGATCACGCCGTCGCTCGCGGTCGCGAGCTCCCGGAGCGCGTCACCGTCGGACAGGTCGGCGATCGTCGGCTCCGCGCCCTTGGCCCGCACCAGTTCCGCCTTGCCGGCCGAGCGGACCAGGGCGGTCACCCGGTGGCCACCGGAGACGAGCCGGTCGAGCACCGAGGCTCCGATGTAACCGGTGGCGCCGGTGAGCAATACGTGCATGGTCGTCCTCTTTCGCTGACGGTTTCCCTGGACGGGCGGGGCAGCCCGTACGACAACGGTCGCCCCGACTGGCTATCGTGTCCAACGAATGTTTCCGAACTGCCGATCGGGAATGCCGATGAATGGGGGTCCGGTGGATCAGAGGAAGCTGGAGTACTTCATCACGGTCGCCGAGGAGCTGAACTTCACCCGGGCGGCCCAGCGGCTGCACGTCACCCAGTCCACGCTCTCGGCCGGCATCAAGGCCCTGGAGCAGGACCTGCGGGCCGAACTCCTCATCCGCTCCACCCGGTCGGTCAGACTGACGGAGGCCGGTTCGGCGTTCCTGCCCGAGGCGCGTACCGCGATCGAGGCGCTCGACCGGGCCAGGGCCGCGGTGGAGCCGCTCTCCACGGGCCTGCGCGGCAGCCTCACCGTGGGCGTCCTCGGCGGGCTGACCGTGATCGACGTACCCGCGCTGGCGGGCGACTTCCACCGGCGCCACCCGGAGGTCCGGTTGCGTACCGAGACCTCCCAGCGGGGGACCTCCGGGCTGGTCGAGAGGATCAAGGAAGGCCACGTCGACGTGGCCTTCGTGGGAGCCGACCTCAAGGACGACCACCTCAGGGTGAGGGCCGTCAAGAGGTACCCCGTCCAGCTGCTGGTTCCCGCCGCCCACCCGCTGGCCCTCCGGACGAGCGTGCGGCTGAGGGACGTCGCCGGGGAATCCTTCGTCGACATGCCCACAGGGTTCGGGCAACGCCAGATCGTGGACGACGCGTTCACGCGGGCGGAGCTGACCCGGCGCGTCCTGATCGAGGTGTCGGACATCACCACGATCGCCGCCTACGTGGCGCACGGGCTCGGAGTGGCGCTGCTGCCCCCGGACTTCGCGGAGACGGCCGGGGACGCGGTGCACACCGTTCCTCTCGCGGACGCGTCCCTGTCCTGGACGCTCAGCGTGGTCGCCTCGGCGACACGTCCGCCGACGCGGGCGCTGCACGCCTTTCTCGACCTCATCCCGCACCACATCCGGCACGACCGGGTGTTCTGAGCGGACGGACCGGCCCGTACTCAGTCGTCACGGCAGACCTTTCAGGTCTGCGTACGGGCGAGGGCGTGCCCGACGCCGGCGGGGACCTGTTCGTGGGCCTTGTCGTGCGGAAGGCGGAAGGCGGAAGGCGGAAGGCGGAAGTGCCCACGCGGCAGTGGCGCTCGCGGTGGGCCGAGCCGATCGATGACGCGGTCAGCCGCTGACGTCGAGATGGCGGAGAACGGCGCGCGCAGGCACACCGTCCGCAGCGAGATCGTCCCATCCTGGCCGGTGGTCGCGTGACCTCCCTCAGGAGGTGGCGTCCTGTCGGCCGGCCGTCGCTCCGGCCCCGGGAGCGGCGGCGGCCTCCGGGGCGTCGGGTTCGGCGATGACCGGGAAGCGGCGCGGGGCGAGGGTGATCAGGGCGAGCAGGGCCAGGGCCGCGGCCCCGGCGGCTCCGATGTAGACGAGGTCCACCGCGGCGTCGACCGCCCGCCGCAGGTAGTCCGTCGCCGCCGCGGAGAGGGTCCCCGGGTCCTCCAGGGCGCGGGCGACCGCGTCCAGGTCGTCGGGGAGGCCGGCCACCGGGGCGTCGAGGAGGCGGGCGGCCAGGACGCCGTTGGCGACGGCCCCGAAGACCGCCGCGCCGATGCTCTGGCCGACCTGGCGGCAGAAGAGGACGGACGCCGTCGTCGTACCGCGCTCCGCCCAGCCGACCGTCGACTGGACGCCCACGATCAGGGGGAGCTGGAAGAGACCGAGGGCCGCGCCGAGCAGGAGCATGAGGAGAGCCGGGTGCCAGGGTTCGCCGGGGTAGGGGAGAAGGGGGAAGGCCAGCAGGATCAGCAGGGCGGCGCCGATGCCGATGACCGCGGTGAGCCGGAAGCCGATGCGGTTGTAGACCCGGTCCGACAGGGCCGCGGTGACGGGCCAGCTCAGCGTCATCACGGAGAGCACGAACCCGGCCGCTATCGGGCCGAGGCCCAGCACCGACTGGGCGTACGTGGGGAGGAAGACGGTCGGCGCGACCATCAGCAGGCCCAGCGCGCCGAGCGCCAGGTTGACCGAGGCGATGGTGCGCCGCCGCCACACCCAGCCCGGGATGATCGGCTCCGCCGCCCGCCGTTCGATCACGACGGTGAGCGCGGCCAGCGCCGCGCTCGCCCCGAACAGTCCGAGCGAGGGCGCCGAGAGCCAGGGCCAGGCGACGCCGCCCTGCACGAGCGCGGTGAGCAGCAGGGTGCCGGTCGCGAAGACGGCGAGCGCGCCCGCCCAGTCGACGCGGGGCCGGGCGGCGGGGCGGGGGCGGGCGGGTTCGTGGAGATGGCGGACGACCAGCCAGAGGGCGACCGCGCCGACCGGGAGGTTGATCAGGAAGATCCAACGCCAGTCGGCGTACCCGGCGAGCAGCCCGCCGACCACCGGTCCGGCGACCGCGGAGGTGGCCCAGACCGTGGACAGCTTCGCCTGGATGCGCGGGCGTTCCTTGAGCGGGTAGAGGTCGGCGGCGATGGTCTGGACCGTGCCCTGGAGCGCGCCGCCGCCCAGGCCCTGGACGATGCGGAAGGCGATGAGCGCGGCCATGTTCCAGGCGGCCGCGCAGAGGATCGAGCCGATCAGGAAGAGGATGATCCCGGCTATCAGGACCGGCTTGCGGCCGAAGGTGTCGGAGAGCTTCCCGTACAGGGGGAGCGTGACGGTGACGGCCAGCAGATAGCCGGAGAAGAGCCAGGAGAAGACGGTGAACCCGCCCAGGTCGCCGACGATCTGGGGGACGGCGGTGGACACGATGGTGCCGTCGATGGCCGCCAGCGCCATGCCGAGCATGAGTGCCGCCACGACGGGGCGGCGGCCCCGGGGGGTGGTGAGGGCGGGCGGCGCGTTCGTGCCGTCGCCGCCCGTATCCGCGTCGGGGCCCGTATCCGCGTCGGGGCCCGTACCCGCGCCGGGGGTGGAGCCCGCGCCGGGGGTGGAGCCCGCCGCTGTGCCGTCCGCGCCCACGTCGCTCTTGTCGTCCGTGCCGCTCACCGGGTTTCCTTCCCTATGCACGTATCTCCCGGGGTACTGTCTCATCCGGAAGCGCCGTACGGGGCCGGGACGAGGAGAACGGCTGAGGGGTCGGAGGGGGAAGGGGCAGGGTGGGGAAGGGGCCCCGACGGACCCTGCCGTTCCGGTTGGGCGGCCGCCCCGTCCGCGGTCCCGCCGGGCCGAACGGTGCCCCTGACCTCGCCTCCCCCTGGGGGACGAGTCCCCTAGGGGGTGCCCCCTCATAGTGGCCAGGGCCCGTTCCTCCCGGCGGAGGACGTGGCGGCAGGGGGCGTTTCCTTAACCTGTTCTTACGTCGCTGCTACGGCCCGCCGCAGGGGGCGGGTGGGGAAAACCCCACCTGAAGACTGCGCTGGGCACCATCGCGCCGGACACCGTCCAGAACCCAGACTCGGACCGTACCCAATGACGTCCAGTCATCGACCGACATAGGAGAAATACCGTGACAACGGCTGTGACCATTCCCAGGCACGGGGGCACTGGAGGGCGTACGGCCGTCGCGGCGCGAGCGCGGCAGGTCGTGAAGGCGTACGGCACCGGGGAGACCCGGGTCGTCGCACTCGACCACGTCGACGTGGACATCGCCCGCGGGCAGTTCACGGCGATCATGGGCCCGTCCGGCTCCGGCAAGTCGACCCTGATGCACTGCCTGGCCGGGCTCGACACGGTGACGTCGGGCGAGATCTATCTCGACGAGACCGAGATCACCAAGCTCAAGGACAAGAAGCTCACCCAACTCCGGCGTGACCGGATCGGGTTCATCTTCCAGGCGTTCAACCTGCTCCCGACGCTCAACGCGATCGAGAACATCACGCTGCCGATGGACATCGCGGGCCGTAAGCCCGACGCCGCCTGGCTCCAGCAGGTCGTGGAGACCGTCGGGCTCGCCGAGCGCCTCAAGCACCGCCCCACCCAGCTCTCGGGCGGTCAGCAGCAGCGCGTGGCCGTCGCCAGGGCGCTCGCCGCCCGGCCGGAGATCATCTTCGGTGACGAGCCCACCGGGAACCTGGACTCCCGCGCCGGGGCCGAAGTCCTGTCCTTCCTCCGCAAGTCGGTCGACGAGCTGGGCCAGACCATCGTCATGGTCACCCACGACCCCGTCGCCGCGTCCTACGCGGACCGGGTGCTGTATCTCGCCGACGGTTCCATCGTCGACGAGATGTACGACCCGACCGCGGACCAGGTCCTCGACCGCATGAAGCACTTCGACGCACGTGGGCGGACGTCATGACTGTCTGGAAGACCTCGGTGCGCAACTTCCTCGCGCACAAGGGCCGGATGGCCCTCTCCGCCGTGGCGGTGCTGCTGTCCGTGGCGTTCGTCTGCGGCACGCTCGTCTTCACCGACACGATGAACACCACCTTCGACAAGCTCTTCGCGGTGACCTCGCCCGACGTCACCGTCAGCCCGAAGACGGCCGGCGAGAACGACGAGCAGCCCGACAACGGCAAGCCCGCCTCCCTGCCCGCCTCCGTCGTCCAGGAGGTCGCGAAGGCCGACGGGGTGAAGAAGGCGGAGGGCGCCGCCTTCTCCATGGCGGTCACCGTCGTCAACAGCGAGAACAAGAACATGGGCTCCGACACCGGAGCCCCGACCATCGCGGGCAACTGGACCGAGAACGACCTGCGTTCGATGGAGATCACCTCCGGACACGCACCCCGCGGCCCCACCGAGGTGATGGTCGACGCCGACACCGCGAAGAAGCACAAGCTCAAGATCGGTGACGAGCTGCGCATCATCGCCGCCACCGGCGACATGAAGGCGAAGATCAGCGGCATCGCGTCCTTCACCGTCACCAACCCGGGCGCGGCCGTCGTCTACCTCGACACCGCCACCGCCCAGAAGCAGCTGCTCGGCGCCCCTGACGTCTTCACCCAGATCCTGGTGAGCGCGGAGAGCGGCGTCAGCGACACCCAGCTGAAGAAGAACGTGGCCACCGTCCTCGACGGCTCGGCCGCGTACAAGCTCCAGACCCAGCAGGAAGCCACGGACGCCAACAAGGACTCCATGGGCTCCTTCCTGGACGTCATGAAGTACGCGATGCTCGGCTTCGCCGGAATCGCCTTCCTCGTCGGCATCTTCCTCATCGTCAACACCTTCTCGATGCTGGTCGCCCAGCGGACCCGTGAGATCGGTCTGATGCGGGCCATCGGCTCCAGCCGCAAGCAGGTCAACCGGTCCGTGCTGGTGGAGGCGGTCCTCCTCGGCATCGTCGGCTCCGTGCTCGGTGTCGCGGCCGGCGTCGGCCTCGCCGTCGGGCTGATGAAGGCCATGGGCGCCGTGGGCATGGAGCTGTCCACCGACGACCTCACCGTCGCCTGGACGACCCCGACGATCGGCCTCGTGCTCGGCGTCGTCGTCACCGTCCTCGCCGCGTACATCCCGGCCCGCCGGGCCGGCAAGGTCTCCCCGATGGCCGCGCTGCGCGACGCCGGGACCCCCGCCGACGGCAAGTCCGGCTGGATCCGGGCCGGTATCGGCCTGTTCCTGACGGCAGCGGGCGGTGCGTCCCTGTGGGCGACGACCCAGGCGGACAAGGCCACCGAAGGCTCGATGTTCCTCGCCGTCGGCGTGCTCCTGACCCTGATCGGCTTCATCGTGATCGGCCCCCTCCTGGCCGGTGTGGTGGTGCGGGCCCTGAGCGTCGTCGTCCTGCGGCTCTTCGGCCCGGTCGGCCGGCTGGCCGAGCGCAACGCCCTGCGCAACCCCCGGCGTACGGGAGCGACCGGAGCGGCCCTGATGATCGGGCTCGCCCTGGTGGCGTGCCTGTCCGTCGTCGGGTCCTCCATGGTGGCCTCGGCCACCGAGGAGCTCGACAAGTCGGTCGGCGCGGACTTCATCGTCCAGGACAGCAGCACCGGCCGCCCGATCGTGCCCCAGGCCGCCGACGCCGTGCGCGCCGTCCCCGGCCTGGAGCACATGACCGACTACACCTTCGTCAAGGCGAAGATCACGGCCCCGAACGGCAAGACCGAGGACGACGGGATCACCGCCGCCGACCCGACGTACCAGCAGGACGTCCGGCGCACCGTGCTCTCCGGCGACCTCTCGAAGGCGTACGGCAAGAACGCCATGTCCGTCGGCGAGGACTACGCCCAGAAGTACGGGGTCAAGGTCGGCGACACCCTCACCGTCGCGTTCAAGGCGGGGGAGACGGCGAAGCTCAAGGTCGCGGCCATCACCTCCGACGACACCAACATCGACCGCGGCGCGATGTACACCAACCTCACGACGGCGGCGTCCTACGTCCCGGCCGACAGCATGCCGCAGAACGTGGCCATGTTCGGCATGGCGGAGGAGGGCAAGGAGAAGGAGGCGTACGCGGCCCTGAAGAGCGCGATGGCCGAGTACCCGGTCTACAAGGTGCAGAACCAGGCCGACTTCAAGGAAGACCTGAAGGACCAGATCGGCCAGTTGCTGAACATCGTGTACGGCCTGCTCGCCCTGGCGATCATCGTCGCGGTGCTCGGTGTGGTGAACACCCTCGCCCTGTCCGTGGTCGAGAGGACCCGCGAGATCGGCCTGATGCGCGCCATCGGGCTCTCCCGCCGGCAGTTGCGCCGCATGATCCGGCTGGAGTCCGTGGTCATCGCCCTCTTCGGGGCGCTGCTCGGACTCGGACTCGGCATGGGCTGGGGCACCGCGGCCCAGAAGCTGCTGGCGCTGGAGGGCCTGGAGGTCCTGGAGATCCCGTGGCCGACGATCCTCACGGTCTTCGCCTGCTCCGCTCTCGTCGGACTGTTCGCGGCTCTCGTCCCGGCTTTCCGGGCGGGCCGGATGAACGTCCTGAACGCCATCGCGGCGGACGGGTGAGCGAGTGCCTTCCCGGCGACGGTGAGCCCGCAGGTGTCACCGTAGGATGACCGGCAGGCCCCGGGACGTTCCTCCAAACGTCCCGGGGCCGAGCCCGTTCCCCGCCCCCGCGGGCGATGGACACCACCGGGAGTCCTCGGGCCTCAGATCCAGCCGCGTTCCCGGGCCAGCAGCGCGGCCTGCACCCGGCTGGCCGCGCCGAGCGTCTGCATCAGATCGGCGACGTGCCGCCGGTAGGTCCGCACCGACACCCCCAGCTTCCGCGCGCCCGCCTCGTCCTTGCCCACCGTGCACATCGCCACCAGCACCCGCCGCTCGATGCCGGAGGGATGGGGGGCCGAGGCGTCCTCGCCGCCCTGTGTGCCGTCGCCCGCCCGGGACAGCTCGTCGGCCTGGTCCCAGATGCGTTCGAACAGGGAGGTGATGTGGGAGATCAGGCCGCTGCGGTGGGCGAGGAGCGCGCCCCGCGAGGTGTCGGGAGCGGGCGTACGGGCCCCCTGCTCCGCGCGTAGACCATCAATGACGTGCCGCGATCGGGTGACGCCCCGCAGCTCCTGGTGGAGCGCGTGCAGCCGGACGTCCACGAGCCGGGTGAGGGCCACCTCGGGATCGGCCGGGAAGATCCGCCGCTCGGCGTCCTCGGCGCGCAGCAGCCCCAGCTCCTGGAGCCGGGTGATCCGGGCGCGCTCCTCCCGGGGCCGGGAGCCCGGCAGGAGGTGGAGGTCCTCGGCGCGGGTGCCGGGGTTACGCAGGAAGTGCCGGTAGATCTCTTCCTCGGCCTCCGGGATCCCGAAGACAGACATCTCGTTCTCGTCCACGTACGCCCCCGATGCCTCATGCCGTGGGGGCGCGCGCCGAGGGGGATCGCCCCGCGCCGCCCGCCCCGCCCGCCGCCCGCTCCGCCGTGCCGTTGACCGTGCCCCGTGCTCTGCGCCTTGTGCCCCGTGCCGTTGACCGTGCCCCGTGTCCTGTACCGCATGTGTGCCGCGCTCGGCCGTGCGCTCGCCCGCGTGTCCGTGCAATGGTCGGGCAAAGACTAGACGCTGGGATCACTCCTGTGAGGATCCCCGACGGAACTGCGTGCGGGACGGAGACGAACGGCGCGCGACCGTCGACGAGCGGCGGTGTCGGCACGACGGGCGGCGGGGCGGCGGCGGAGAGGGCGTGAACCCGGGCCGCCGGGCCCGGGGATACGGGCGGCGCCCGCTCGCTCGTTGCGAGCGCGGTTGTCACCCCCGGGTCGTACTCTGGAACCCCCGGCCCCCGGGGGTGCCCGGCGGATCATGGCCGGGGCCACGACGTCCGGCACGGCGCCTCGCCGCGTCGCCGAAACGCCCGAATCGCTCCGCGACGAGGACGCTCCGGTGCCTCGCGACGCACCGCACCGGACGCCGCGACCCCTTCCGTCCCTGATCCGCCGGGCACCCCCGACGTGTCGGGCCCTTCGCGTTGCCCCTGGCAGCAGCCGGCTGTCAGGGAACCCGCGCTGCCAGTACCCCCTGATCTGATCCCCGGACGGAAACTTCATGAGTCTGCACGGTCTGCTGGATGTCGTCGTTACGGACGCGGCGCTCGCCGAGGCGGTGAAGGCAGCCGGAGGCGGGCACCGGGCGCACGTCGACCTGGTGGGCCCGCCCGGCGCGCGGCCGTTCGCCGTGGCCGCGCTGGCCCGGCAGACCGGCCGGACCGTGCTGGCCGTCACCGCGACGGGCCGGGAGGCCGAGGACCTGGCCGCCGCGCTGCGCACGCTGCTGCCGCCGGACACCGTGGCGGAGTACCCGTCCTGGGAGACCCTGCCGCACGAGCGGCTCTCGCCCCGCTCGGACACCGTGGGCCGCCGCCTCGCCGTGCTGCGGCGGCTCGCCCACCCGCGCGAGGACGACCCGGAGACCGGCCCGGTCTCCGTCGTCGTCGCGCCGGTCCGCTCCGTGCTCCAGCCGCAGGTCAAGGGGCTCGGCGAGCTGGAGCCCGTGGCGTTGACCGGCGGGCAGAGCGCGGATCTGGGGGAGGTGGTGGACGCACTGGCGGCCGCCGCGTACTCCCGGGTCGAACTGGTCGAGAAGCGCGGCGAGTTCGCCGTACGCGGCGGGATCCTGGATGTCTTCCCGCCGACCGAGGAGCACCCCCTCCGGGTGGAGTTCTGGGGTGACGAGGTCGAGGAGATCCGCTACTTCAAGATCGCCGACCAGCGGTCCCTGGAGGTCGCGGCGCACGGGCTGTGGGCCCCGCCCTGCCGCGAGCTGCTGCTGACCGACCAGGTTCGCGAGCGGGCCGCCGCGCTGGCCGAGGCCCACCCGGAGCTGGGCGAACTGCTCGGCAAGATCGCGGAGGGCATCGCGGTCGAGGGCATGGAGTCGCTGGCCCCCGTCCTGGTCGACGACATGGAGCTGCTGCTCGACGTCCTGCCGAAGGACGCGATGGCGGTCGTCTGCGACCCGGAGCGCGTCCGCACCCGGGCGGCCGATCTGGTCGCCACGAGCCAGGAGTTCCTCCAGGCGTCGTGGGCGGCGAGCGCGGGCGGCGGCGAGGCCCCGATCGACGTGGGCGCGGCCTCGCTGTGGGGCATCGCGGACGTCCGGGACCGGGCCCGCGAGCTGGACATGATGTGGTGGTCGATCTCGCCGTTCGCGGCCGACGCCGCCGACCACGACGACGACACCCTCCAGCTCTCCATGCACGCCCCCGAGGCGTACCGGGGCGACACCGCCCGCGCGCTCGCCGACACCAAGGGCTGGCTGGCCGACGGCTGGCGCACGGTGTACGTGACGGAGGGCCAGGGGCTCGCCGCCCGTACGGTCGAGGTGCTGAGCGGCGAGGGCGTCGCGGCCCGCCTCGACGCGGACCTGACCGAGATCACCCCGTCGCTGGTGCACGTCTCCTGCGGGGCCATCGAGCAGGGGTTCGTCGACCCGGCGCTGAAGCTCGCCGTGCTCACCGAGACGGACCTGACCGGTCAGCGCACCGCCACCAAGGACCTGGGCCGGATGCCGGCCCGCCGCCGGAAGACGATCGACCCGCTGACGCTGGAGGTCGGCGACTACATCGTCCACGAGCAGCACGGTGTCGGCCGGTACGTGGAGATGGTGCAGCGCACGGTCCAGGGCGCGACCCGCGAGTATCTGCTCGTCGAGTACGCCCCGGCCAAGCGCGGCCAGCCGGGCGACCGCCTCTACATCCCGACCGACCAGCTGGAGCAGGTCACCAAGTACGTCGGCGGCGAGGCCCCGACGCTGCACCGGCTCGGCGGCGCGGACTGGACGAAGACGAAGCAGCGGGCGAAGAAGGCGGTCAAGGAGATCGCGGCCGACCTGATCAAGCTCTACAGCGCCCGGATGGCCGCCCCCGGCCACGCCTTCGGCGCGGACACCCCCTGGCAGCGCGAGCTGGAGGACGCCTTCCCGTACGCGGAGACGCCCGACCAGCTGTCCACGATCGCCGAGGTCAAGGAGGACATGGAGAAGACGGTCCCGATGGACCGGCTGGTCTGCGGCGACGTCGGCTACGGCAAGACGGAGATCGCGGTCAGGGCCGCCTTCAAGGCGGTCCAGGACGGCAAGCAGGTGGCGGTCCTCGTCCCCACCACTCTCCTCGTCCAGCAGCACTACGGCACGTTCACCGAGCGCTACTCCCAATTCCCGGTCAATGTCCGCGCCCTGAGCCGCTTCCAGTCGGACACGGAGTCCAAGGCCACCCTCGAAGGCCTGAAGGACGGCGCCGTCGACCTGGTCATCGGCACCCACCGCCTCTTCTCCTCCGAGACGAGGTTCAAGGACCTGGGCCTGGTCATCGTGGACGAGGAGCAGCGGTTCGGCGTCGAGCACAAGGAGCAGCTGAAGAAGCTCCGCGCCAACGTCGACGTGCTCACGATGTCCGCGACCCCCATCCCCCGTACGCTCGAAATGGCGGTCACCGGCATCCGCGAGATGTCCACGATCACCACCCCGCCGGAGGAGCGCCACCCGGTCCTCACCTTCGTCGGCCCGTACGAGGAGAAGCAGATCGGCGCGGCCGTACGGCGTGAACTGCTGCGCGAGGGCCAGGTCTTCTACATCCACAACCGGGTCGAGTCCATCGACCGCGCCGCCGCCCGCCTCCGCGAGATCATCCCGGAGGCCAGGATCGCCACGGCCCACGGCCAGATGTCCGAAGCGGCCCTGGAACAGGTGGTGGTGGACTTCTGGGAGAAGAAGTTCGACGTCCTGGTCTCCACGACGATCGTCGAGTCCGGCATCGACATCTCCAACGCCAACACCCTGATCGTGGAGCGCGGCGACAACTTCGGCCTCTCCCAACTGCACCAGTTGCGCGGCCGGGTGGGCCGAGGCCGGGACCGGGGCTACGCCTACTTCCTGTACCCCCCGGAGAAGCCCCTCACCGAGACCGCTCACGAGCGCCTGGCCACGATCGCCCAGCACACGGAGATGGGCGCGGGCATGTACGTGGCGATGAAGGACCTGGAGATCCGCGGCGCGGGCAACCTCCTGGGCGGCGAGCAGTCCGGCCACATCGCGGGCGTCGGCTTCGACCTGTACGTCCGCATGGTCGGCGAGGCGGTCGCCGACTACCGGGCCCAGATGGAGGGCGGCGAGCAGGAGGAGCCGCCGCTGGAGGTCAAGATCGAGCTTCCGGTCGACGCGCACGTCCCGCACGACTACGCCCCCGGCGAGCGGCTGCGCCTCCAGGCGTACCGCGCGATCGCCTCGGCCTCCTCGGAGGACGACATCCGCGCGGTCCGGGAGGAACTGACCGACCGCTACGGCCCGTTGCCCGAACCGGTCGAGAACCTCCTCCTGGTCGCCGGCCTGCGCATGCTGGCCCGCGCCTGCGGCGTCGGCGAGATCGTCCTCCAGGGCTCCAACATCCGCTTCGCCCCGGTGGAGCTGCGCGAGTCCCAGGAGCTGCGCCTGAAGCGTCTGCACCCCAAGACGGTCATCAAGCCGGCCGCCCACCAGATCCTGGTGCCGCGCCCGACGACCGGCAGGATCGGCGGCAAGCCGGTCATCGGCCGCGAGCTGCTGGCGTGGACGGGGGAGTTCCTGACGACGATCCTGGGGTCGTAGCGCCGGGCGGCGGAGCCCCGGCTCGCCGTGCGGCCGGGGCGGCGGCCGGATCAGCCGCCTCCCCGCCCCTCCGGCACGAAGATCAGGCCGGTGAGGGACCGGAAGACGGCCTCCGGGTCCCGGCCCTCCAGCGCGTCCGACAGGTTGTCGCTGAGCAGCAGCGTCGCGAAGCCGTGGGCCAGGGACCAGGCGGCCACGCCCGCGAGGCGGTCGTCCTCGCCCCGGCCGCCCGGCGGAAGGTCCGCCACCCCCGCCCGCAGCGCCTCGGTCGCCCGGGCCCGGGCGGCCAGCAGGTCCGGGTCGTCGGCGCGGTGCAGGTCCGGCTGGAACATCACCGGGAAGTGCGCCGGGTGCGTCGCCGCGAACCGTACGTACGCGACGCCCCGTTCGCGGAGGTCCGGCGCGTCGGCCAGCGCGTCGGCGAACAGGGCGTACCCCTCGGCGGCCACGGCGGTCAGCAGGCCCGTGCGGTCCTTGAAGTGGTGCGCGGGCGCCGCGTGAGACACGTCCGCCCGCCGGGCCAGGTCGCGCAGGCTCAGGGCCCCGGGGCCGTTCGCCGCGATGACGTCGAGAGCGGCGTCCAGGATCACGCGCCGCAGGTCGCCGTGGTGGTACGTGCGCTCGCGCTCGTTGCTCATGGCACCACCCTACCCAGCATCTAGTCATTGACAAGTTCCATTGGCGCGCGCACGCTGGAACCCTGATCTAGTCACTGGCAAGATCCGTGAATTCCGTCCGGGAAGGTGGAGATCATGACCGGAGAACCGGCCCGTGTGCGGCAGATGTGGCACCTCCTGGAGCCCCTGCACGCCGTTCTGTACTACGCCCCCGAGGCCTTCGAGGAGGCCGCCGCGCTGGGGTACGACACCGAGGAGCGCTGGTCGAGCTACTTCGCATGGCGGGCGGCCCCGTCGGGGGCGACGGGTGCGGAGGAGGCCGTGCGGACGTTCCACAGCTTCGCCCCGGAGATGGTGGAGCGCTACGTTCCGGCCGTCTGGTCGACCGCCGCCCCGGACGCGGTCCTCGCGGCCCGGCTGCGGGCGGTCGACCGGTCCTGCCGGGCCCTGTTCGGGGACCGGGTGGAGGAGCCGCGGTTCGAGGAGGCCGCCGCACTGGCCCGCCACGCGGCGGAGGCGGCGGGCCCGGGGACGCCCGGCGGTCTCGGAGCCGCCAACTCCGCGCTGCCCTGGCCGGACGCTCCGCACCTGGTGCTCTGGCACGCGGCGACCGTTCTGCGTGAACACCGGGGCGACGGGCACATCGCCGCCCTGACCGAGGCGGGCCTCGACCCGGTCGCATCGCTGGTCTCCTTCGCGGCGGTGGGCGCGGCGCCCCCCGAGGTGTTCGCGAGCCGGGGATGGGGCACGGAGGCGTGGGGGGCGGCCCGGCGGCGGCTCCGGGAACGCGGGCTGCTGGCAGCGGACGGCACGGCCACGGACGCGGGGCGCGAGCTGCGCGCGCAGGTGGAGCTGCGTACCGACGAGGAGGCCGCCGCGCCGTGGCGGGCGCTGGGGGAGACGGGGCGCGAGCGGCTGGTGGAATTGCTGGGGGACCCCTGGCTGGCGGTCATCGGCTCGGGGCTTCTGCCTGCCGCGAACACCCTCGGCATCGGGAAGGGGTGACCGGGCAGGGGAGCACGGTGCGCTGAGCCGCAGTCATGGAAGCGCCTTCGACGGGGAAGACGCCCATAGGATTCTCGGCGTTCGGCTTTCTCCCCGTCAGGACGGCTCCACGTGATAGTTCCCCGTATGCACGGTACGTACCGCGCGGCCCTGCCCGCCATCGGCGTCCTCGTCGCGCTCACGCTGACGGGCTGCGGCCCCGACGACCTCGCGGCCGACGGCGGAGACAGCGCGAGCGGCGGGACCAACGGCGGCGCGCGGTCCGCCGAGGGCTTCGGCGCCAGCCCGCTGGACAACCCCGACGGTACGAAGCCGGGCCTGGCCCCCCTCACCACCGACGCGGACCGGGCCGCCGCCCGGAAGATCATCGAGAAGGTGGCCACCAAGGGCCGCGGCCCGAAGACCGGCTACGAGCGGAAGAAGTTCGGCTACGCCTGGAAGGACGGGATCGACGGCATCCCGCTCGCCCGCAACGGCTGCGACACCCGTAACGACCTGCTCGCCCGGGACGGCAAGGACATCGAGCACAAGGCGGGGTCCGACTGCATCGTCATGTCGATGACGCTCCAGGATCCCTACACCGGTGAGCGCATCGACTGGCGCAAGCAGCAGGCGACCGAGGTGCAGATCGACCATGTGATGCCGCTGTCCTACGACTGGCAGATGGGCGCCGCCCGCTGGAACGAGTCCAAGCGCGAACAGATCGCGAACGACCCGCTCAACCTCCTCCCGGTGGACGGCCCGGCCAACAACGCCAAGCGGGACTCCGGCCCCGCCTCCTGGCTGCCCCCGTACAAGCCGGTCCGCTGCTCCTACGCGGTGCGGTTCGCCCAGGTCTCGCTGAGGTACGAACTCCCGGTCACGACGGCCGACAAGCGGGCCATGCTCGCCCAGTGCGGCGGCTGAGCGGCCGCCGCACCGGGGGCGGACCCTTAGACCTTGCCGCCGCAGATGACGTCGTACGGGCGGCCCATCGCCATCATCAGCTGCATGGGTTCGGTGGTTGCCGCCGGGCACTCCTTCTTCTCCTTGACGAGACCGAGGACCTTGAAGTCGTCCGCCCCGGCCGAGGCGCAGGCGATCTCCTTGGCGGTCGCCGAGATGCAGTCGCCCTCGACGAGCTGGCCGCCCCCGGCGCCCGCGTCCCCGGGGTGCTCCCCGGACAGGTTGCGGCCGCAGACCGTGTTGGTCGGGATGCCGCCGCCCTTCTTGCCGTCGCCGGAGCCGAAGACCCGGGAGACCTGGATGATCAGGTCCGTTCCGGCCGGGCACTGGATCGCGTTGGGCATGATGCTCGCGCTCTTGATCTCCAGCGCCTCGAAGGTCGCTCCCGACTCGTCGCAGTCGAAGGCCCGGTAGCCGTCCGGCTTGTTCTCCGGGTCCGGGCCTCCGCAGTCGCCGATCTCCCACGAGCCGCCCTTGCCGTCCGAGGCGGACGAGGACGAGGACGACGTCGAGGACTTCTTCGAGGAATCGTCACCGAAGAGCTTGGACGCTCCGTAGCCCAGACCGAGGATCACCGCGAGCACCACCAGGCTCTGCAGGCAGCCGGCGCCTCTCCGGGGGCGGGTCGGTGTACTGCCGGGCTGGGTCATGGTTCTGCTCCTCGACGAGTGGCGCACAGGAGTGCGAAGTCACGGGTGGGGACGCGGCATGCACACCTCATGGTTCCGGCCGGATCACCCCGGTGAGCCGGCGGTGGCCCGAGCCGATATTTGCTGGTCGGAGCGGCGGAAGCTGTTTAGGGTCGCGCGTATGGAGCTGAACATCACCACCCTCGCCGAGCGCCCGGAGCTGGCCGACGCCCTGGACCGGATGCCGGACACCTGGCCGGAGTTCATACTGGAGGACCTCGTCGGCTGGGCGAACTTCCCGCGGATCGCGGTCGAGTTCCCCCAGTACGTGCTGGTCGCCACCGACCCCGAGGGCGTCGTGGTCGCCCGCGCGTTCAGCGTGCCCTTCCTGCTGGACGCCCCCGGGCGCGGCGAGCTGCCCGTCGGCGGCTGGGACCAGGTGCTGCTGTGGGCGTTCTCGGACCTGCGGCGCGGGAACACGCCCGACACGGTCAGCGCGATCGACATCACGGTGGCCACCGGCCATCTGGGCAAGGGGATATCGGGCCGGATGCTCGCCGCGATGCGCGACAACGCGCGACGGCTCGGTTTCGGGCAGGTCGTCGCCCCGGTGCGGCCGAACGGCAAGCACCTGCGGTCCGGCCTGCCGATGGAGGAGTACGCCCGGCTGACCCGTGCCGAGGACGGGCTGCCCGAGGACCCCTGGCTGCGGGTGCACGCCCGGGCGGGCGGGAAGGTGGACTCGGTCGCCACCGTGTCGATGACCGTGCGTGGTTCGCTCGCCCAGTGGCGCAAGTGGACCGGGCTGCCCTTCGACACGGACGGTCCGGTGGAGGTGCCGGGGGCGCTCGTCCCGGTGCACTGCGCGCTCGCGCATGGTTTCGCGGTCTACGTCGAGCCCAACGTCTGGGTACGGCACCGGCTGTGATGCCCGTGTCCGACGGTCCGGGTACGGCGCCCGTCGTGACGCCCGAGCCCGCCCCCGCGCCCGCCCCCGCCCCCGCACTCCTCGTCATCGACATGCAGAACGCCCTGGTGGCGATGGCGTACCGGGCGTCCGCCACCGTCGCGGCCATCGCCGGACTCCAGGAGCGGGCCAGGGCGGCCGGTGCGCCGGTGGTGCTGGTGCAGCAGCGGGACGAGGAGCTGGAACCCGGGACCGAGGGGTGGCGGATCGTGCCCGAACTGGCGCCCGCCCCCGGTGAGACGGTCGTGCCCAAGGCCGCCCCGGACAGCTTCCTGGACACGGAACTGGGCGCGGTCCTGCGTGCCCGGGGAGCCACCGAGGTCGTCGTCACCGGGTTCGCGACCGAGATCTGCGTCGAGTCCACGGCCCGGCAGGCGTTGAGCCGGGGGTACGACGTGGTGCTCGTCGCGGACGGGCACACCACGTCCGTCCGGCCCGGCCCCGGCCCGTACGCCGCACCGGAGGCGTCCGTCGCGCACCACAACGAGATCTACCGCAACCTCCGTTTCCCCGGCCGCCGGGTGCGCGTACTGCCGGCTGCCGAGGTGGACTTCACGGGCTGGGCCCCGGCGCCGGCGGGGTGACCGGGGACGCGCACGCAACCCGCAGGTGGGCCGAGCGGCCGGCCCGGCGGGTACGTGGACGGCGGTCGCCGCGCACGCCCCGGCGGGCGGGCCGAGCCCTACTGCTCCAGGTCGACGATGTCCTTCGCGGCGGGCTTCTCCGCCACGACGGGCACGTCGAACTCGGACAGGTTCATCGTCATCGGCTCCTCGCCGCCCCGGGACGTGACGCGCAGGATGTACGGGGCGCCCTCGGCGGAGACGTCGATGGTGAACGTCTCCTTGCCCTCCTTCTCCGTGAGGCGCAGAGCGGGCTTGCCGGCGACCGTCGTGGGGCCCTTCTTGCGGGCGGCGTTGTCGCTCGCCTCGAACTCCTTCAGCAGTCCCTTCAGGTCGCAGAACTCGATGGTGTCCTTGGTGTCCGGTTCGGAGGCCTTCGACTCCATCCAGCGGCCGGCGATCAGCTTGACCGCCGCGTCCACGTCCTCCTTCGGCTCGCCCTTCGACTGCTCGCGCAGCAGGGTCTCGTCGAGCTTCGTGTAGACCGTTTCGCCGGTCTTGCGGACCTCCATCGTGCCCGCGCCGCCCATGGTCATCGATCCGGTGCAGTCACCCCCCAGACTCGTGGCGAAGTCCGCCTCGACCCGGCCGTCGGAGGTGGTCATGTCGAGCCCGATCCGCAGGGACTTCACCCCGGTGGTCTTCGTGAGGGCCTTGTTCACGACCTCCGGTCCGGAAACCCCGGCGAACGGCCCGGTCTCCTCCGGGGCGTCCGTGCCGCAGGCGGCGAGGCCGAACAGGGCCATCGCACAGACGGTGTTGACGGATATACGAACGATGAGACGCATGGGGTTCAGGCTCCGGAAGGAGAGGCGCACGGCGCCGGTCAACAGGGGGAAAACGGCCCTGGCTTGGGCGGACCCATAAGAACAGAGCTTGTGAACCGAGTCAACACGAAAGATCTGTGACAGGTCGGGCAACGATGCTTTCCGGTGTGGTGCGGGTGATTCGCTATGCTCGCGGGCAGGCAGCGCGGACGGACCGAGGGAGAGCCAGTGCCGGAGAACGCGACGGAGGTCACCGCGGCCGGGATCGCGCGGCTGGCGGGGGTGGGCCGTGCCGCCGTCAGCAACTGGCGCCGCCGCCACGCCGACTTCCCCCAGCCCATTGGCGGCACCGCGGCCAGCCCCGCGTTCGCGCTGTCCGATGTGGAGCAGTGGCTGCGCGACCAGGGAAAGCTGGCCGAGGTGCCGCTGCGCGAGCGGGTCTGGCAGGAGGTGGCCGGCCACCCCGCGGGGGCCGCGCAGGCACTGGTGCACACCGGCTGCGCTCTGCTGCTCGTCCGTGACCGGCCCACCGCCTGGCTGGAGTTGACCGCCGCGCCCGACGAGCGGATGGCCGACGTGCTGCCGCAGGCCGTGGACCATGTGCTCACCGCCCGGCTCGGCCCCGACGCCCCCTCCGGCGTCCCGGGGACCGGCGGGGCCGCACCCCCAGGAACCGTCGGCCCACCGGAGACCGCCGACGCGACCGGGCCCGACGCAGCCGTGCCCGCATCGACCACGCCCGGCCCCGCCGCCCCCGGCCCCACCGCCCCCGGCCCCACCGCCCCCGGGCCCGCGGCCGGTCCTGTCTCTTATACACATCT
>NZ_NTGZ01000092.1 GCF_002551245.1 Streptomyces sp. rh34 | reverse complement strand
GGTCCGGAGCATGGCGGCCCCGGTCACGGCGGTCCGGGGTCCGGCGCCGCCGACGACCTCCTCGACCTCTGGGGGCCGGGCCCGCTGCCCCTCTTCCCGCTCCAGCCGCCGCGTACGGGCACCGAGCTGCTCGCCGACCACGTCGCGGCCATGGTCTGCTGCGCGGCCGTGGACACGGCGGGCGCGGCCCCCGGTCTGGACTGGCTGGACGGCCCCGCGCTGCTCGTCGGCGGCGAGCGCCGGGCGGACCTCGCGACTCCGGTCCTCAGCCTCGTCGAGGACGGCGATCCGGACCCGCTGCTGTCCTGGCTGGCCGAGGTGGGAGTGCGCTCCGACAAGCCCGTCCGGCTGGTCTGACCACACGCCCGACCGGTCCGGCGACGAGCTCCGTTCGCTGGGGTGACCAGGTTCGACAGGTCTCACCGACCGGGCCCGGCTGCTCTCCACCCCCGTCAATTCGCGACGAAGGGTGACGAACCGCGTGCGTTATGTGATGTGCTGGGGACCGGCGTCGACATTCGGCGCACCAGAGTTGTCCGGGGGATCACCCGGAGCTTCCGGGGGATCAGAGGGAGGGGCGCGGCATGGGGGCGGAGCAGATTCGCCGGTGGGAGTCGGGCGCCCTCGCGCACGCGGTCAGCGATCCCTTCGGTCAGGGCCCGCTGCCCTGGCTGCGCGGCAGCGAGAACTACTTCGACGACACCGGCCAGGTGGTCCCCTGGTACGCCGACCTCGCCCGCTCCACCGGCGGCGGCACCCGTACCGCCGACGATGTGCACCGCCAGATCAAGGGCTTCGTCTCGCCCGGTGCGGCGGCCCCCGGCGAGGCCATCGACTTCCACATCACCGTGGACCCGCCCCAGCAGTTCTCCGTCGACGTCTACCGGATCGGTCATTACGGCGGCGACGGCGCGGCCAAGATCACCACGAGCCCGCGGCTCTCCGGCATCGTCCAGCCCCCACCGCTCGCCGCCGACCGGACCGTCTCCTGCCACCACTGGTGGATGTCCTGGCGGCTCCAGATCCCGAGCTACTGGTCGGTCGGCGCGTACGTGGCCGTCCTGACCACCGCCGACGGCTACCGCTCGCACATCCCCTTCACCGTGCGCCACGACCACCCCGCCGACCTGCTGCTCCTGCTGCCCGACATCACCTGGCAGGCGTACAACCTCTACCCGGAGGACGGCCGCACCGGTGCCAGCCTCTACCACGCGTGGGACGAGCGGGGGCGGCTGCTCGGCGAGGAGGACGCCGCCGTCACGATCTCCTTCGACCGCCCGTACGCCGGGGCCGGCCTGCCGCTGCACGTGGGGCACGCGTACGACTTCATCCGCTGGGCCGAGCGGTACGGCTACGACCTCGCCTACGCCGACGCCCGCGACCTGCACGCGGGCCGCGTCGACCCCAGCCGCTACCGGGGCCTGGTCTTCCCCGGCCACGACGAGTACTGGACGCTGCCGATGCGCCGGGCCGCCGAGCGCGCCCGGGACTCCGGCACCTCGCTCGTCTTCCTCTCCGCCAACACCATGTACTGGCAGGTGGGCCTCGCCCCGTCGGCCTCCGGCGAGGCGGACCGGCTGCTGACCTGCCGCAAGCGCCGGGGGCCCGGGAAGTCCGCCCTGTGGCGCGAGGTGGACCGGCCGGAGCAGCAGCTCCTGGGCATCCAGTACGCGGGCCGGGTGCCCGATCCCCGCCCGCTCGTCGTGCGCAACGCCGAGCACTGGCTCTGGGACTCCACGGGCGCGGTCGAGGGCGACGAGATCCCGGGCCTGGTCGCCGGTGAGGCCGACCGCTACTTCCCGCGCACCAGCCTGCCCGAGCACGACAACCGGATCCTGCTCGCCCACTCCCCGTACGAGGACTCCGAGGGCGCCACCCGGCACCAGGAGACCTCGCTCTACCAGTCCCCCTCCGGCGCACTCGTCTTCGCCTCCGGCACCTTCGCCTGGTCCCCGGCGCTGGACCGCCCCGGGCACACCGACCCCCGGATCCAGCGGGCCACGGCCAACCTTCTCGACCGCATCTGCAAGCGCGACTGACCGGGTTCGAGGAACGCGACTGACCGGGTTCGAGAAGCGCGACCGACCGGATCCACGAACGCGACCGACGCCCCGCCGGGCCCGGCGCACGCCGCGCGCCCTCCATACGGGACAATCGGAACCGCTCCTGGATCAATCTACGCGGAGGCACCGTGTCCGGTTTTGTAGAAAAGCCCGAGCCCGTTCAGGTTCCGGGCCTCACCCACCTGCACACCGGCAAGGTGCGTGACCTGTACCGGAACGAGGCGGGCGACCTCGTCATGGTCGCCAGCGACCGTATCTCCGCGTACGACTGGGTCCTGCCCACCGAGATCCCCGACAAGGGCCGCGTCCTCACCCGGCTCTCGCTCTGGTGGTTCGACCAGCTCGCCGACCTGGTCCCCAACCACGTCATCTCCACCGAGCTGCCCCCGGGCGCCCCGGCCGACTGGGCGGGCCGCACCCTCGTCTGCAAGTCCCTGCGCATGGTCGAGGTCGAGTGTGTGGCCCGCGGCTATCTGACCGGCTCCGGGCTCGTCGAGTACGACGCCACCCGTACGGTCTGCGGCATCGGTCTGCCCGAGGGCCTGGTCAACGGGTCCGAGCTGCCCGGCCCGATCTTCACCCCGGCCACCAAGGCGGCCGTCGGCGAACACGACGAGAACGTCAGTTACGAGGCCGTCGCCCGCGAGGTCGGCGTGGAGACGGCCGCCGTACTGCGGCGCACGACGCTCGACGTCTACCGCCGGGCCCGGGACATCGCGCACGAGCGCGGAATCATCCTGGCCGACACCAAGTTCGAGTTCGGCTTCGAGACCACCGAGGACGGGACCGAGCGGCTGATCATCGCCGACGAGGTGCTGACCCCGGACTCCTCGCGCTTCTGGCCCGCCGCCACCTGGCAGCCCGGCCGGGCGCAGCCCAGCTACGACAAGCAGTTCGTGCGCGACTGGCTGACCTCGCCGGCCTCCGGATGGGACCGCGCGAGCGAGCAGCCGCCCCCGGCGCTGCCGCAGGAGATCGTGGCGGCGACCCGCGCCAAGTACATCGAGGCGTACGAGGTGCTGACCGGCACCAACTGGTCGTAGCCGCCAGGGATACGCGGAAAGCCCCGGTCCGAAAGGACCGGGGCTTTCCCCATCTGGAGCGGACGACCAGGTTCGAACTGGCGACCTCAACCTTGGCAAGGTTGCGCTCTACCAACTGAGCTACGTCCGCAGTGCGCCGAAGCGCGATGCCTACTATACCCAACCCCGCTCGCGTGCGAGACGCACCGCCGTGTGCCGGTTCTCCGCACCGATCTTGGTGGCGGCCGATGACAGGTAGTTCCGTACGGTCCCCTGGGACAGGGAGGCCCGCTCCGCGATCTCCGCGACCGGTGCCCCGTCCGCCGCCAGTTCGAGCACCTCGGCCTCCCGGCTGGTCAGCGGGGAGTCCCCGGCGGAGATGGCGTCGGCCGCCAACTCGGGATCCACGTAACGGTTCCCGGCGTGGACGGTACGGATGATCTCCGCCAGCCGCCGGGCGCTGACCGTCTTCGGGACGAACCCCCGTACGCCGGCGGCCAGGGCCCGCTTGAGGTGCCCGGGGCGGCCGTGGCTGGTCACGATCATGGTGCGGCAGTGGGGCAGCTCGGTCCGCAGCGATGTGGCGACCTTCACACCGTCCGCGCCCGGCATCTGGAGGTCCAGGACGGCGACGTGGGGCCGGTGCGCCAGAGCCATCGCCAGGGCCTCGGGGCCGCTCGCCGCCTCCGCGACCACGACGAGGTCCTCCTCCAGGGCGAGCAGGGCGGCCAGCGCGCCCCGGATCAGGTGCTCGTCGTCGGCCAGCAGGACCCGCAGGGGCTGCGCGGTGGTCATCGTTCCTCCGGGAGGGCGGAAGGGGCGGGCGAGGGGCTGGGGGGCGGCGGTGCGGGGCGGCCGTTCACGTCCGGGCGGGACGCCGTGAGCGGCACGGTCGCCGTCACCCGGAAGAGATCGTCCCCGACGGCCGCGGCGGTGAGCGAGCCGCCGAGCGCGCCGAGCCGCACCCGCAGCCCTGCCAGGCCCGAACCGCCGCCGTCGTCCGCGCCGCCGAGCGGGCGGGTGGCGCCGGCCCCGTCGTTCTCGACCTCCAGGACCACCGCGTCCCGCGTCCGCGCGAGCCGCATCCAGCAGTGGCGCGGGTCGCCGTGGCGCAGGACGTTCGTCGCAGCCTCGCGCACCACCCAGCCGAGCGCGCCCTGGACGGCGGCGGGAGCCCCGATACCGGCCGGGCCGTCCGCGCCCTCGACGGTGCAGGTGATACCGGCGGCCCGCAACACGCCCTGTGCGCCCATGAGTTCGGTGGGCAGGTCGGCCTCCCGGTAGCCGCGTACGACATCGCGGACCTCCTGCTGCGAGGCGCGGGCGATCCGCTGCACCTCGACCATCTGGTCCATCGCCGCGGGGTTCCCGCGCTGGGCCAGCTCCACGGCCAGCTCGCTCTTCAGGGCGATCACCGACAGGTTCCGCCCCAGCACGTCGTGCATGTCCCGGCCGAACCGCAGCCGCTCCTCCGCCACCGCCAGCCGGGCCTGCATGTCCCGTGCCTCCTCCGCCTGCCACATCACCGACAGGCTCCAGGCGCTCGGCCGGGCCGACACGAGCACCAGCAGGATGACGACGGTCAGCGAGACGACCGCCCCGAACAACTGCCCGCCCGGCACGCCCACGGCCGCCAGGAGGGCCGTGCCGGCCACCGAGAAGGCGGCGGCGTGGAGCAGGAACCTCCGGACCGGCACGATCAGGACGTACGGGATGGCGAACGCCACCGGCAGGTCCAGCACCAGCAGTACGAGCCCCTCGTCCCGCACGCCTCCCACCGCCGCGAGGGCCACCACGAGGGCGGTCATCGCCACCTGGAGAGCGGCGGGCAGGCGCAGCCGCCCGGGAGGGAACGGCGCCAGGCCCCGGTAGGCGTCGAAGGCGGGCGCCAGGTTGCGGCTGCTCAGCACGGACTGGGCGATGTTGGCGACGAGGAACCCTGCTCCCAGGGCGATGGCCACCGCTCCCCCGTCCAGGGTCTCGGCGAGCGGCAGCAGCCCCCAGGACACCGCGAAGAGCCAGGTGATCGAGGAGAGCGTCACCCGTGTGTAGAGGTCGATGCGCTGGAGTTTGCTGCGCTCGTGCCAGCCGCGCCGCCAGCCCCGTACCCGACCGATCACGCCCCTCAGTCCCTTCATGTCAGCCGCGCGGATCCCAGCGGAACCACCGTCGCACAGCAAACACGCCGAAAGCGGTCCAGGCCAGCGCGGTCACCCCGGCCGTGAACAGGTCGCCGCCCTCCACGCCACCGAGCCAGCCGTGCCGGATCAGAGTCATCACGCCGGTCATCGGCAGCAGCTCCAGTACGGAGGCCAGCCTGTCCGGGAACACCGCCAGCGGGACGAACAGTCCGGAGCCGAGGAGCGAGGCGAAGTACAGCGGCAGGGTCGTGAGCTGCGAGGTCTGCACGGTCCGGGTGATCACCGTGGTCGCCGCGGCCAGGGCGGACATCAGGACGAAGCTCAGCAGCAGTCCGGCCAGCAGGAGGTCGGGGCGGTGCGGGGCGCTCAGATCGAAGGCGATCGCGCCGGCCACCATCAGCAGCACGCACTGGGCGAGAGCCAGCGCGACGGACGGCAGCGCCGTGCCGATCAGGATCTCGCGGTCGGAGATCTCGCCGGTGCGCAGCCGCTTCAGGACGAGTTCCTCGCGCCGGGCGACGTACGCGGAGACGAGGTTCATGTAGACGACCTGGACGAGCACCATGCCGATGCCGCCGGTCAGGGTGGCGCCGGCGACGGTGAGCCCGGTGCCGCCGAGGTCGACCTGTTCGAGTGAGGACCGGATCGCGAAGATCATCACGAGCGGCAGCAGCAGGGCCACGACGATCGCGGTCCGGTTGCGCAGCAGGAGGATCAGCTCGGCGCGGCCGAGGGCGGTCAGCCGCCGGGCCACGGCCGCCGCGCCCGTGGGGGAGGCGGCGGGTGTCCGGTCGCGGACGGGGGTCGTGGTGGTCGTCATGCCGTCACCTTCTTCGTGCCGCCGGAGCGGGTGGAGCGGTCCGGGACCTGGCGCGGGTCCTGGTCCCGGGGCGCGTGCCGGGTCTTCGCGATGTCGAGGAACGCCTCTTCCAGGGAGGCGGAGCGGGCGTCGAGGCCGTGCAGCCGTACGCCGGACTCCCGGGCCCACTCCAGGAGTTCGTGCAGGGACTCCTGGAGGGCGGGGGTGCGGATCTCGACCCGGGACCCTTCCGCCGCGGCCCGCAGCGAGAGCGGGAGACGCGCCGCCGGCACGGCCTCGGGCAGGACGAACCTGATCCTGGCGGGCTGCCGCGCGGTCACCTCGGCGATGGTCCCGGTCGTCACGATCCTCCCCTGATGCATGATCGCCAGGCGGTCCGCGAGCGCCTCGGCCTCCTCCAGGTAGTGCGTGGTCAGCAGCACGGTCGTACCGTTGTCCCGCAGCGCCCGGACGAGCTCCCAGGTCTCCTGCCGGCCCTCGGCGTCCAGCCCGGTCGTGGGCTCGTCGAGGAAGAGCACCTCGGGCCGGGACGTCAGGGCGAGCGCCAGGTCGAGGCGGCGCTTCTCGCCGCCGGACAGCTGCTTGACCCGTACGTCCGTCCGGAGGGTCAGGCCGACCATCTCCAGGGCCTCGCCGGCGGGGCGTGCGCCGGTGGTGCAGGCCGACCACATGCGGACGGTCTCCATGACCGTGAGGTCGGAGGGGAAGCCGCCTTCCTGGAGCATCACCCCGGTACGGGGGCGGACGGCGGCGCGTTCGCGGTACGGGTCGTGGCCGAGGACCCGTACCGTGCCGTCGGTCGGCGGCGCCAGGCCTTCGAGGAGTTCCACGGTGGAGGTCTTGCCCGCGCCGTTCGTCCCGAGCAGGGCGAACAGTTCGCCGCGGGCCACGGAGAAGGAGATCCCGGACACGGCCTCGAAGCCGTCGGCGTAACGCCGCCGGACCTCGTTCGCCTCGATCACGGGACCGTCCACGCGGTCGCTGAGAATGTCGTCGCTGGTCATGCCTCAAGGTTTCCGCCGGAACCGGCCCGCGAGCAGTGCGCGCTGTCATCACTGCTCATGACAAACCTCATGAGGGCGGCAGGGGATGAGTGAGGCGGGAGCACGACAAAGGCCCTGACCGAGAAGGTCAGGGCCTTTGATGCTGAGCGGACGACCAGGTTCGAACTGGCGACCTCAACCTTGGCAAGGTTGCGCTCTACCAACTGAGCTACGTCCGCAGTGCAGCCACTCGGCTTTCACCGGTGGAGCGAGCACTACTCTACCTGATCCAACGAAGTGGTCCGAAGAGTCGTGCAGAGCGGGTGACAGGAATTGCACACTGCGCCTTCCCCCTGGAAGGGGGATGTTCTACTACTGAACTACACCCGCACGCTGCGTGGGATTCGGCTTTGCGGCCTCGCCCCTCGGCGTGCTCCAGACTCTAGCCGACCTGCGGGGGTGTCGCGCAAGTCGGCTCCCCGAGGGCCTCGCGGAACGGGCCCCCGGGCCCGGCCGACGGGGCGTCCGGGGCCGCCTGACGGAGTGTCCGGCTCTTCCCGGGGCGGGGCGTTCCGGCCCCCGGGGCCGCCGACGCCCGACGGGCAGGCCGGCCGGGAACCGTCACGGCTCGATCCGCCGGTCCGGAACCGACACGCATCGACCTGTCGGTCCGGAACCGTCACGGCTCGACCCGCCTGCCCGGACCCGTCGCGGATCAACTCGCCGCGTCGAACGCCTCGTAGACCTTCTTCGGGATGCGGCCCCGGGCCGGTACCTCCATCCGGTGCGAGCGGGCCCAGGCGCGAACGGCCGCCGGGTCCGGGGCGAGGGAGGTGTGGTGGTAGGTCGTGGGCGTCCTGCCATGCTTGCTGGCATTTGTCTGCTTTCGACCGGCGGCCACGTAAGGAGCCAGGGTCTTCCGCAGTTTCTTCGCGTTGGCGGGATTGAGATCGATCTCGTACGTCTTCCCGTCCAGGGCGAAGGTCACCGTTTCCGCCGCTGCTCCCCCGTCGATGTCGTCGGAGAGCGTCACCACTACGCGCTGAGCCACGGATATCGGTCCTTTCCTACGGCACCGGCGCGTGTCGCGTGCGCGGATGCCGGCCTTCCGGCTGCCAGGCGGGCGGATGCGGATCGACGAGGTGTCGACTGTTCCGTTGTCCCCGGGGCAATGTTGCTTTCCCCGGTAATCATTTGTACAGCGGCGGGTGCCGCATTGTGAAGCCCAGCCAATTACATGCGCGTGTCCGTGTGCAATCCGTGTGCAATCCGGACGCGATTTTTCCCAGACCTTTTCCCGCACGGTGTCGCGGCTGATATCTCGGCGTGATCCGCGCAGGGTCCCCGCCCTGTCCGTCCCGTCCGATATCTACCCGCGTAGAAATTTTGGCCAGGTACGCTGAGTGGACCCGCGGGGGTCTGGGGAACCCCCCGGAGAGACAGCCGCACCACACCACCACACCGGGAGTGCCAGTGGCACGCGTCGTAGTCGACGTCATGCTCAAGCCCGAGATCCTCGACCCGCAGGGACAGGCGGTGCAGCGCGCACTGCCCCGTCTCGGCTTCGAGGGAATCGCGGACGTTCGTCAGGGAAAGCGTTTCGAGCTGGAGGTCGAGGGGCCGGTCGACGACGCCGCCCTCGCCCGTATTAACGAGCTGGCCGAGACGTTCCTCGCCAACACCGTCATCGAGGACTTCGTCGTGAAGGTGGAGGAGGAGAAGTGACCACCCGTATCGGTGTCGTCACTTTTCCCGGCACCCTCGACGATCAGGACGCCCTGCGCGCCGTCCGGATCGCGGGCGCCGAGCCCGTATCGCTGTGGCACCGCGACAAGGACCTGCACCAGGTCGACGCGGTCGTTCTGGCGGGCGGTTTCTCCTACGGGGACTACCTCCGCGCCGGCGCGATTTCCCGCTTCTCGCCGGTCATGGAAACCCTCATCGAGCAGGCGAAGGCCGGTATGCCGGTCCTCGGCATCTGCAACGGTTTCCAGATCCTGACCGAGGCGCACCTGCTGCCGGGCGCGATGCTGCGCAACAACCACCTCCACTTCATCTGCCGCGACCAGAAGCTGCGGGTGGAGAACGCGGAGACCGCCTGGACCTCGGACTACAGCGGCGGCCAGGAGATCAGCGTCCCGCTCAAGAACATGGACGGCCGGTACACCGCCGACGAGCGCACGCTCGACGAGCTGGAGGCCGAAGGGCGCGTCGCCTTCCGCTATCTGGACGGCAACCCCAACGGCTCGCTCCGCGACATCGCGGGCATCACCAACGCCGCGGGCAACATCGTCGGCCTGATGCCACACCCGGAGCACGCCGTGGAGCCGCTCATCGGCACCGGTCGCACCGACGGCCTCGGTTTCTTCACCTCGATCATCAAGAAGCTGGTCAACGCATGAGCCTGGATACGGTCAAGCACGCGGCCGAGACCCCGGACGCCGAGCAGCCCTGGAAGGAGCTCGGCCTCAAGGAGGACGAGTACGCCCGGATCCGCGAGATCCTGGGCCGCCGTCCCACCGGCGCCGAGCTCGCCATGTACTCCGTGATGTGGTCGGAGCACTGCTCGTACAAGAGCAGCAAGGTCCACCTCAAGCAGTTCGGCGAGAAGGTCCCCGCCAACGACGCCATGCTCGTCGGCATCGGCGAGAACGCCGGCGTCGTCGACGTCGGCCAGGGGTACGCGGTCACCTTCAAGGTCGAGTCGCACAACCACCCCTCGTACATCGAGCCCTACCAGGGCGCGGCCACCGGCATCGGCGGCATCGTCCGCGACATCCTCGCCATGGGCGCCCGCCCGATCGCGGTCGTCGACCCGCTGCGCTTCGGCGCGGCCGACCACCCCGACACCAAGCGCGTCCTGCCGGGCGTCGTCGCGGGCATCGGCGGCTACGGCAACTGCCTGGGCCTGCCCAACATCGGCGGCGAGGTCGTCTTCGACGCCTGCTACCAGGGCAACCCGCTGGTCAACGCCGGCTGCATCGGTGTGATGAAGCACGAGGACATCCACCTCGCCAAGGCCTCCGGTACCGGCAACAAGGTGATCCTCTACGGCGCCCGCACCGGCGGCGACGGCATCGGCGGCGTCTCCGTGCTGGCCTCGGAGACCTTCGAGTCCACCGGCCCGGCCAAGCGCCCCGCCGTCCAGGTCGGCGACCCGTTCCAGGAGAAGCTCCTCATCGAGTGCACCCTGGAGATCTTCGGCGAGAAGCTCGTCGACGGCATCCAGGACCTCGGTGGCGCCGGGCTCTCCTGCGCCACCTCCGAGCTGGCCTCCGCCGGTTCCGGCGGAATGCGCGTCGAGCTGGACACCGTGCCGCTGCGCGACTCCTCCCTCTCGCCCGAGGAGATCCTCATGAGCGAGTCGCAGGAGCGCATGTGCGCGATCGTCGAGCCGCAGCACGTGGACCGCTTCCTGGAGATCTGCGAGAAGTGGGACGTCATCGCCACCGTCATCGGTGAGGTGACCGAGGGCTCCCAGCTGGAGATCTTCTGGCACGGCGAGCAGATCGTGGACGTGCCGCCGCGCACCGTCGCCCACGAGGGCCCGGTCTACCACCGTCCGTTCGCCCGCCCGTCCTGGCAGGACGCGCTCCAGGCCGACGACGCCGGCGAGCTCGCCCGGCCGGGAGACGCCGCAGAGCTGCGCGAGCAGGTCCTGAAGCTGGTCGCCTCCCCGAACCAGGCCTCCAAGTCCTGGATCACCGACCAGTACGACCGCTTCGTCCAGGGCAACACCGTGCTGGCGATGCCCGAGGACGCGGGCATGGTCCGCATCGACGCCGAGTCGAACCTGGGTGTGGCCATGGCGACCGACGGCAACGGCCGGTACGCCAAGCTCGACCCGTACGCCGGTGCGCAGCTCGCGCTGGCGGAGTCGTACCGCAACGTCGCCGCATCCGGCGCGAAGCCGCTGGCGATCTCCAACTGCCTGAACTTCGGTTCGCCCGAGGACCCGGACGTCATGTGGCAGTTCGCGGAGGCCACCCGCGGTCTCGCGGACGGCTGCCTGGAGCTGGGCACCCCGGTCACCGGCGGTAACGTCTCGCTGTACAACCAGACCGGTGAGACGGCGATCCACCCGACGCCGGTCGTGGCCGTGCTCGGCGTGATCGACGACGTCAACCGGCGTACGCCGGTCGCCTTCGCGGAAGAGGGCCAGCTCCTCTACCTGCTGGGCGACACGGCTGAGGAGTTCGGCGGCTCGGCCTGGTCCGAGGTCGTCCACCAGCACCTGGGCGGCCTGCCGCCGAAGGTGGACCTCGGCCGCGAGAAGCTGCTCGCCGAGATCCTCATCTCGGCCTCCCGCGACGGCATGATCGACGCCGCGCACGACCTGAGCGACGGCGGTCTGATCCAGGCCGTCACCGAGTCCTGCCTGCGCGGCGGGAAGGGCGCCCGGCTGGTCGTGCCGGACGGCCTGGACGCGTTCACGTTCCTCTTCTCCGAGTCGGCGGGACGCGCGGTCGTCTCGATCCCGCGCAGCGAGGAGCTCCGCTTCAACGACATGTGCGGCGCGCGCGGTCTGCCCGTCACCCGCATCGGTGTCGTGGACGGCGAGGAGATCGAGATCCAGGGCGAGTTCAGCATCCCGCTGAGCGAGCTCCGTACGGCGCACGAGGCGACGATCCCCGCGCTGCTCGCCTGAGCCGCGCGCCGACCGGCACCTCCGAAGCCCCCGCCCGGGCCCTCCGGGCGGGGGCTTCGGCTTTCCCCCTACCCCTTGATAGAGATTACGTAATTACGTAAGGTTGGTGTCATGGAGCTGGAGCAGCGGGTCGCCGAGCTGGAGAGGCGGCTCACGGCACTGGAGCGGCAGGACTCCGGGTCCCCCCGCCTGGGCGACGGCGACTTCTGGGCGCTGGACGGGCTGAAACAGCAGCTGACCGAGGTCGGGGAGGCCGCGGCCGACGGAGGAGTGCTCTACACGGGCGCGGTCCGGCTGCCCACCGGCGAGAGTTACGAGTGGCAGTACGGCGCCCTCACCGAGGCTCTGTTCGACGGGGACTGGGCGGACGCCGCCGATTCGTTCGCCGCGCTGGGCCACCCGGTCCGGCTGCGGCTGCTCCGCGAGATCCTCGGCGGTCTGAGGACGACCGCCGAACTGGCCGCGCTCGACGCGTTGGGCACCACCGGCCAGATCTACCACCACCTGCGCCAGCTGACCGGCGCGGGCTGGCTGCACGCGGCGGGCCGCGGCAGGTACGAGGTGCCGCCCGCCCGGGTCGTACCGCTGTTGGTGGTGCTGACGGCGGCGCGGCCCTGACCTGACGACGAGAGACACGAGACCTTGGGGGAGAGATGTCCGTCCGCACCGCCGTTCCGATCGCCATGCGGCTGTCCTGGCTGGTCCTGTTCGCGCTGATGATCGGCGAGTTCGTCACGGATCTGCCCGGACCGGGCTGGGCGACGACCTTCCTGCCCGCGACGGTCGTCGTCGCCCTCATGGTGGCGACGACGGTCCTGCAGGCCCGTGCCGCCGCACCGCGGGGCGAGCCGAGGCCTCCGGTGGAGGTCGACCCGCCGGTCACCGGAGGCTGGACGGCCCTGAACAGCCCGGCGGACAAGGTGCCGAGCCATGGGACGCACGCGTACGGGCAGACGTACGCGATCGACATCGTGGCCGACCCGGAGACGGGAGAGGGCGAGCCCCCGGCCCGGCCGGCGTTCCGTTGGCTCTGGCCGCTCTTCCGCCGCAACCGCGCCTTCCCGGCCTTCGGCTCCCCGCTGCTCGCGGTGGCCGATGCCACGGTCGTGAAGGCGAGCGACGGCCAGCGCGACCACCTGAGCCGCAACTCGCTGCCCGCTCTCGCCTATCTGATGCTCATCGAGGGCACCGTCCGGTCGATCCTCGGCGTGCACCGGGTCATCGGCAACCACGTCGTCCTTGACCTCGGCGACGGTACGTACGCCGTCTACGCGCACGTCCGGCGCGGCTCGCTCCGGGTGGAGGCCGGGGACACCGTCCGGGCCGGACAGCGGATCGCGCGGTGCGGCAACTCCGGGAACACCACCGAACCCCACCTCCACTTCCAGCTGATGGACGGCCCGGACCTCGACAACGCCCGGGGCGTCCCGTTCACCTGGCGGGGGGTCGGCGTCCCCGCGAACGGCGCTACGTTCACGGTCGGTGAGCGGGCCGGAGTGCGGGCCACGGTCGGTGAGGCGGCCGAGGTGCGGGCCCGTGACCAGGTTGCGGAGGCCTGACCGGGTGATGTCCGTGGGGCCGGTTAGTCTCGGCCCCATGCCCCCGGCCAAGAAGCGCCCGCGCACGTACGACCACCTCAGGACCCGGACGGCGGTCCTCGCCCAGTTCGCGCATGTGCGTGACGCCGTCGCCGTGTTGACGCCCGACCAGCTTGCCCGGCCGACCCGGCTCGGTGACTGGACGGTGCGCGAGCTCGTCGCGCACGTCGCGATCGGGCTGAGCAGCGTCACCGGGTCCGTGGCCCTGGCGGAGCCGCCCGGCCCCAAGCCGCACGTCACCCTGCTGGAGTGGCCGTCGGTCACCGCCGCGCACGCCGCCCGGATCGCCGAGGGCGTCGAGGAGGTGGCGGCCGGCCACCCCGACCTCACCACGCTGTTCGAGGAGGCGGAAGCGGGGTTCACCGGTGCCGTCCCGGCCACCGGCACGGGAGAGCGGCTGCTGGCCACCCGGGTCGGCTCCATGCGGCTGACCGACTACCTGGTCACCCGGACCGTCGAGCTGATCGTCCACACGGACGACCTGAACGAGGCGCTCGGGCTGGAGATCCCCTACGACCGGCAGGCCCTGGCCGCCTGTACCCGGCTGCTGGCGGACGCCCTCGCGGACCGGGCGCCCGGCGGCTCGGTCGAGGTGCGGGTCCCGCCGTTCGCGGTGGTCCAGTGCATCGGCGGGCCCAAGCACACCCGGGGCACCCCGCCCAATGTCGTGGAGACCGGCCCGCTGACCTGGATCCGGCTCGCCACCGGGCGTACGGAGTGGGCGCGGGCCCTGGAGGACGCCGAGGTCAGCGCCGGCGGGGAGCGGGCGGACCTGGCCGAGCTGCTGCCCCTGATGGGCTGAGGCGCCCACCGGGGAAGCGGAGCGGGCGGAACCGGATCCGCCCCCCGTTCCGTCACATCGCCATGCGCACACAACGGATGACCCTCAGCGTCAGTGTCCTGGCCCTCCTCACCCTCGCCGCCTGCGGTACGGAGTCGAGTTCCGGCTCCGGCAAGGGATCCGGCGACGGCGGCGACAGCGTGCGGAGCGACGTCCCCGTCACCGGGGTGGCGTGGAGCGTCGACTCCGTGACCGTCGGCGGGAAGAAGACCGAGGCCCCGGAAGGGGCCCGGCTGGAGATCGACCCGAAGGGCCGGGCCGAGGCCGACTTCGGCTGCAACCACATCAGCGTGGACGCCCGGGTGAAAGGCGACCGGATCACCCTGGGCAAGCCCGTGACGACGCAGATGGCGTGCGAGGAGAACATCGAGAAGTTCGAGAAGGCCGCCATCGACGCCATGGGCGGCGAGCACACCGCGGAGCTCTCCGGCGACAAACTGACCCTCACCACCGAAGGCGGCGACTCGATGGCACTCAGCGAGGAGAAGCCCGCCGACCTGGCGGGCACCCGCTGGGCCGTGACCACGTTGCTCAGCGGCGAGACCGCCACGACCGTACCGGCGGACCTGCCCAAGGAGAAGACGCCCCATCTGACCCTCGCCGACGACGGCACCGTGCAGGGCCACTCCGGCTGCAACTCCTTCCGCGGTCGGGCGACGGTCAAGGGCTCCACGATCACGTTCGGACCGGTGGCCGGCACCCGCAAGATGTGCCCGGAGGCCGAGATGGACGTGGAGCGCGCCGTGCTCGCCGCCCTGGACGGCAAGGTCACGTACACGATCAAGGGCAAGGCCCTCACGCTCACCGCGGACGACGGCAAGGGGATCGGCGCCACGGCCACACCTGCCGGGGCCGAGAAGAGCTCCCGGCACGGCTGAGCCCGGCTCCCCGGTGTGAGGCTCACCACGAAACGAGCGTTCGGGCAGCGGCCGGGGCGGCGATCGGGCAGGTTCACCGAACGCCACGGCCGCCCGGCCGCCCCCACCGGCCCCTACCTGTCGGTAACCGGGCTCCGGGCCCGGAAGTGAGCGCCGCGTTCGCCTCGTGGAGCCCGCCCCGCCCGCATGATCGTCACGCAGCGTCACCGGTCGAAGTCCCGCGAATCGCCCTCCCCGGGCGGCGGGCGGGCCCGTTCCCCAGGGACCGCCGTCGGTTTGCCCGCCGGTCCCCAATTCGGACCAGTGGTCGATCTCGCCTACACTCGGTGCTGTGCCCCGTGGTGATGGACGACTCAACCACGACCTGCTCCCCGGAGAGAAAGGCCCCCAGGACGCTTGTGGCGTCTTCGGTGTCTGGGCTCCGGGTGAAGAGGTCGCCAAGCTCACCTATTTCGGACTGTATGCCCTGCAGCACCGCGGACAGGAATCCGCGGGCATCGCAGTGAGCAACGGGTCCCAGATCCTGGTCTTCAAGGACATGGGACTGGTCTCGCAGGTCTTCGACGAAACGTCTCTGGGTTCTCTCCAGGGCCATATCGCGGTCGGTCATGCCCGCTACTCCACCACCGGTGCCTCGGTGTGGGAGAACGCGCAGCCGACGTTCCGTGCCACCGCGCACGGCTCGATCGCCCTCGGTCACAACGGGAACCTGGTCAACACCGCCCAGCTCGCGGAGATGGTCGCCGACCTCCCGCGCAAGGACGGCCGCGCCACCCAGGTCGCCGCGACCAACGACACCGACCTGGTGACCGCGCTGCTCGCCGGGCAGCGCGACGAGAACGACAAGCCGCTCACCATCGAGGAAGCCGCCGCCAAGGTGCTCCCCGACGTCAAGGGCGCGTTCTCCCTCGTCTTCATGGACGAGCACACGCTCTACGCCGCCCGCGACCCGCAGGGCATCCGCCCGCTGGTGCTCGGCCGGCTGGAGCGCGGCTGGGTGGTCGCCTCCGAGTCCGCCGCGCTCGACATCTGCGGTGCCAGCTACGTACGCGAGATCGAGCCGGGCGAGCTCGTCGCCATCGACGAGAACGGCCTGCGCACCACTCGATTCGCAGAAGCGAAGCCCAAGGGCTGTGTCTTCGAGTACGTCTACCTGGCCCGTCCCGACACCGACATCGCCGGGCGCAACGTCTATCTCTCCCGGGTGGAGATGGGCCGCCGACTGGCCGCCGAGGCCCCCGCCGACGCGGATCTCGTCATAGCGACCCCGGAATCCGGCACCCCCGCGGCCGTCGGCTACGCCGAAGCCAGCGGAATCCCGTTCGGCGTCGGACTGGTCAAGAACGCCTACGTCGGCCGGACCTTCATCCAGCCGTCCCAGACCATCCGGCAGCTGGGCATCCGGCTCAAGCTCAACCCGCTCAAGGAAGTCATCAAGGGCAAGCGCCTGGTGGTCGTCGACGACTCGATCGTCCGCGGCAACACCCAGCGCGCCCTGGTCCGGATGCTCCGCGAGGCCGGTGCCGCCGAGATCCACATCCGGATCTCCTCGCCGCCGGTGAAGTGGCCCTGCTTCTTCGGGATCGACTTCGCGACCCGCGCCGAACTGATCGCCAACGGCATGACCGTCGACGAGATCCGCACCTCGATGGGCGCCGACTCCCTCTCGTACATCTCGATCGACGCGATGATCGAGGCGACGACGATCGACAAGCCGAACCTCTGCCGCGCCTGCTTCGACGGCGAATACCCGATGGAGCTCCCGGACCCGGAGCTGCTCGGCAAGCAGCTGCTGGAGACCGAGCTGGCGGCGGGCCCGGCGGCGACCGCCGCGGCCGACGCGCTGCGCCGTCCGTGACCCGGACGCGCCGCCGCATCCCCCACCAGCCCCGTATCTCCACACGAAAGATCCCAGGCCATGTCTGAGACAACAGGTGCTTCCTACGCGGCGGCCGGCGTCGACATCGAAGCCGGTGACCGTGCCGTCGAGCTGATGAAGGAATGGGTGAGGAAGACCCAGCGCCCCGAGGTCGCGGGCCTCGGCGGCCTCGGCGGCTTCGCCGGGCTCTTCGACGCCTCGGCGCTGAAGCGCTACGAGCGCCCGCTCCTCGCCTCCGCCACGGACGGCGTCGGCACCAAGGTGGACCTGGCGCGGAAGATGGGCGTGTACGACACCATCGGCCACGACCTCGTCGGCATGGTCGTGGACGACCTCGTCGTCTGCGGCGCCGAGCCGCTGTTCATGACCGACTACATCTGTGTCGGCAAGGTGCATCCCGAGCGTGTCGCGGCCATCGTGAAGGGCATCGCCGAAGGCTGTGTCCTGGCGGGCTGCTCCCTGGTCGGCGGCGAGACGGCCGAGCACCCGGGTCTCCTCGGCCCGGACGACTTCGACGTCGCCGGCGCCGGTACGGGCGTGGTCGAGGCCGACCGCCTGCTCGGCCCGGACCGTATCCGCAAGGGTGACGCGGTCATCGCCATGGCGTCCTCCGGTCTTCACTCGAACGGGTACTCGCTCGTCCGCCACGTGGTCTTCGACCGGGCCGGCTGGTCCCTGGACCGCGAGGTCGAGGAGTTCGGCCGCACGCTCGGCGAGGAGCTCCTGGAGCCCACCCGGATCTACTCCCTGGACTGCCTGGCCCTCACCCGTACGACCGAGGTGCACGGCTTCAGCCACGTCACCGGCGGCGGCCTGGCGAACAACCTGGCCCGGGTGATCCCGGACGGCCTGCACGCCACCGTGGACCGCTCCACGTGGACGCCCGGCGCGGTCTTCGACCTGGTCGGCAAGGCCGGTCAGGTCGAGCGGCTGGAGCTGGAGAAGACGCTCAACATGGGCGTGGGCATGATCGCGATCGTCCCGGCCGACTCGGTGGACGCCGCACTGACGACGCTGGCCGACCGCGGGGTCGACTCCTGGGTCGCCGGAGAGGTCACCGACCGTGGTGACCGCGCCACGGGCGCCGAGCTGACCGGCGACTACGCCCGATAGACAGCGTCACGCCGCGGTGTGCCGGGCAGCCCCGCCCGGCACACCACGGCACCCCGGGAAGACCGGATCGGGACACACAGAACCCGGCCCGGGGCAGGCCCCGGACCGGGTTGATGTGTCAGCGCGAGGTCAAGCGCCGCGGCGCTGTGACGACGGACCGGACTGATCGTCCTGATCCTCGTCATCGTCCTGGTTGTAGCGATCCGCGTACTGTGCGTACGGGTCATCTTCCTCGTCGTCGTCCTCGAACGGCTCTGCGTTCGGTGGCTGACTCGAAGGCGATGCGCCCAGCTCATTGGCCAGACGCGACAGGTCAGTCCCGCCGCTGCTGTACTTCAGCTGGCGGGCGACCTTGGTCTGCTTGGCCTTTGCCCGGCCGCGCCCCATGGCTCGACCCCCTCGGTGACGGGGCTCGACGGCCCCAGAGTCTTGACACGCGTTCATGTTTCAGGACGGACTCTCGGCAGAGAGACCGTGCCTGTAGAGCTTTAACGGTACCTGCTTCCGTGGCCATACGGTACGCCGCCCGCATTCCGGTCCCGGCACAGGGCCAGTGAGGAGCCCCGTCCTCCCTGGTCAACTGCGATTTTAACCTCTTGTGGAGGTACGACCCGCCGACCGGCGTGAGTCTTGTCTCGCCGGTCGGCGGGCCGTGGGGGCGGCTGAGGGCCGCCCGGTTCAGCGGGCGTGCGCCTCCGCCATCCGCTGTTCGGCGAGCCGATCGGCCGCCGCGGCCGGCGGAATCCCATCCGCCTTCGCACGTGCGAATATTTCCAGCGTGGTGTCGAAGATCTTCGCCGCCTTCGCCTTGCACCGGTCGAAGTCGAACCCGTGCAGCTCGTCGGCCACCTGGATCACGCCACCGGCGTTGACCACGTAGTCGGGCGCGTAGAGAACCGACCGGTCGGCCAGGTCCTTCTCCACGCCCGGGTGCGCCAACTGGTTGTTGGCCGCGCCGCACACCACCTTCGCGGTGAGCACGGAGACGGTGTCGTCGTTCAGCGCGCCGCCGAGCGCGCACGGGGCGTAGACGTCCAGGCCCTCGGTGCGGATCAGCGCGTCGGTGTCCGCCGCCACGGTTACCTCGGGGTGCAGATCGGTGATCCGGCGCAGCGACTCCTCGCGGACGTCGGTGATCACGACTTCGGCGCCGTCGGCGAGCAGGTGCTCGACGAGGTGGTGGCCCACCTTGCCGACCCCGGCGACGCCGACCTTGCGGCCGCGCAGCGTCGGGTCGCCCCACAGGTGCTGGGCCGAGGCCCGCATGCCCTGGAAGACGCCGAACGCGGTGAGCACCGAGGAGTCGCCCGCGCCGCCGTTCTCGGGGGAGCGGCCGGTGGTCCAGCGGCACTCCCGGGCGACGACGTCCATGTCGGCGACGTAGGTGCCGACGTCACAGGCGGTCACGTAGCGGCCGCCGAGCGAGGCGACGAACCGGCCGTAGGCGAGGAGGAGTTCCTCGCTCTTGATCTTCTCCGGGTCGCCGATGATGACGGCCTTGCCGCCACCGTGGTCGAGACCGGCCAGGGCGTTCTTGTACGACATCCCGCGCGACAGGTTCAGCGCGTCGGCGACGGCGTCCGCCTCGGAGGCGTACGGGTAGAAGCGGGTGCCGCCGAGGGCCGGGCCCAGGGCGGTGGAGTGGAGGGCGATGACGGCCTTGAGGCCGGTGGCACGGTCCTGGCAGATCACTACTTGCTCGTGACCTCCCTGATCCGAGTGGAACAGGGTGTGCAGGACGCCGTCGGTCACATCGGTCACTGTGGTGACTCCCAAGTACGAAGCGGCGGAGGCCCTCCTAGGGGTGGGGAGAGCCCCGGACCGACCGGCACGGCCGGTCCGATGGGCAAGAGCGTAAGTCCTCCGGCGGCTCGGATCCGCCCCCGGGCGAAGGATCACCCCCTGGGGGTGTACCGCCGTGACACGATGCGCTCCATGTCGGTGGTGTCTTCGGTGCTCGTCCCTTACACGTCCTACCTCCGGATCTACGAGCCGCTCGCTGCCTTCGCGGAGCCCGAGCGCAGCCACTGGGCGCGCTACGCGCAACGCGAGGAGCTCCCCACGGCCCAGGACGAACTGCGTCGTTCGCTGGCCGACTTGGCGTCGACGCCGCCGGTCGGGGTGCCCGTGCACGAGAGCGGCGACGCGTTCGTGACGGAGCTGGACGGGGTGGTGTGCGTCTGCCCGTGGCGGACCAGGCTGCGGGGCTGGCTGGCCCTGGAGGAACTGGGGGGCATGTTTCCGGCCAACGTGCTCGACATCGTGCTGCCGGCGGTGGTGCGCGGCCAGGCCGCGGCGGACCACGCGCGCTGGCAGCGGCTCCACCCGGACGCGAGGCCCTGGATCCGCACCACGGTGTGGCAGGTCCCGGTGCGCTGGTTCGTCCTCTTCCGCGACGAGGAGCGGGAGTACGTGGCGGCGGGCGGCGAGGGGGCGGGGCCCGTACTGCGTTACCGCACCCCGATGGTCGAGGCCCGGCGCCGGCTGGCGCGGGCGCTGCGGACGCTGCGCGGACACGTTTCCGAGGGCCCGCTGACCGAGGGCCTGGTGGACGTGGGGCGCTGGCTGGAGGAGTTCCATCCGCGCTCCCTGGTCGAGCTGGACTACGGGGGCCTCGTGCACGCGTTGCCGGCGGAGCGGCTCGCAGGGGACCGGTCGGCGGCGGATGTGGCGGAGGGGCTCGCCGCGCTGCGGGACGGCGACAGCGAGGGCGCGGGGGAGGCGTACGCGCGGCTCGCGGAGCGCTGGCGGGCGGTCCGGGACCTCCAGTTCACCAATTGACGTGAAAAGACCCACAGCGGCATCAAGGTGATGGAACCGGGGCATCCTTCATTCAGGACGGCCGAGGGGCCGGCGGACCGGCCGCGAGCCGGAGCGTACGGAAGGAGGAGGAGGCCGGGTCGCCTCGACGGAGGGCGACGAAGAGGGGCTCGACAAACAGTTGACGGGCCGTGAACCTGTGCCCTGTGCGGCCCGTGTGATGGATGAGGCGGAAGTGTGTTCCGCTGGGTCTGGGACCTACGTCCTGAACCGGGCCTTTGCCTCAAGCGTGATGGACAGCACTAACGGGGCCCTTGCGCCTATCCCTACTCCTCGTGCCAAAATAGGACAAGGAGTCCGGGGAGGGCTCCTTCTGTCCAAGTAAGGGCAGGATGCTCGACATTGCACTCTATGGGGGGTCTGACGGACTCCCGATCGCTCTGTGACTGATCGTCACTGGGGTGTGACTGTCCGCTATGGCATGGTCCATCGGCTTCCGTCGCTGATGAACACCTGGGAGGGCAATTCCATCGGTTTGGCCGACGTGGCTGGGCGGATGGTGTAGTTGTAGTGCCGAGGACAAGCCGTTCGTCCTATAACCGACTCGGCCCGCGTCCGCCATTCCGGGCAACGTGGGTCAAGGTGCAGAATTTAGAGGAAAGAACCGAGAAGGTTCGGTTCTCCCGAGGAGGCCGCTCATGACCGCTCGCACCCCTGATGCCGAGCCGCTGCTGACCCCGGCTGAGGTTGCCACGATGTTCCGCGTGGACCCGAAGACGGTCACCCGTTGGGCCAAGGCTGGCAAGCTCACGTCCATCCGCACGCTCGGTGGACATCGCCGGTACCGCGAGGCCGAGGTCCGCGCACTGCTTGCGGGTATTCCGCAGCAGCGCAGCGAGGCCTGACACACCCCTGTCTCGCGGCAATACAGCAGCACAGCATCACAATCCGGGCAGCTGCAAGGTCCCCCAACCCCAGCCGCCCACCCATAGCTCCACTCGACGGACGCCTGCCCCAACGGGCGTCATACCTGTGTTCTACGGGTGCCGTCGTATCGATCGCGCTGGACTCCGCCGGGTCCAGCGCGATCTTTTTTGTGCCCGGAGGGTGCCCGGACGGCCCCCGGCAGGACCCCCGAACGGCCTCACCGGGCCGTTCCCGGCCTTCTCGGGCCGGTCGGGTCCAGAACCGGGCGGTCGGTTGGCTTCAGGGCTCCGGAAGGCTCCCCGGCGCCCTGTCTGCGGCCGGCCCGAGGGAGGTTCGGCGGGCCCGGGCTCCGGGTGGCTCCGGGTGGCCTTCGTGGGTCTGTGAGCGGGTCTGTGCGGGAGTGGGGGAGAGCGTCCCGGACATGGTGGGGACGTGGTGGGACAGCCCCGGACGGAACGGTCCTCGGGTACCCGTCACCCTCGTGCAATTGCACATATTAAATTCATCAGTTGTAGGGGAGGTGTAAAATCCCCCGGTCGGAAAACTGCTTCGGTGACTACCGTCACACCGCGCGATGCTTGCCAACTCCGAGCCTGCCACTGTCCGGACGCGGAAGCATCCGGCCGATGGTCATGTCGCGGCAGGTCTTTCGGCCCCGGCCCGCTCCCCGCTCCGGCCCCGCTCCGCGTCCCGGCCGCCGCTCCCGCTCCCTTCCCCGCCCCCGCCCGGCCGCACGGCGTCCCGCCGGGCGCCGGAGGGGTCCCCGGACGCTCCCCGCTCCCCGTCGCCCCCGGGCTCCATGGCGAGGCGCAGGAGGCGATGGCAGACCGCGCAGTGCCGGGTGAGGTGGCGATAGGCGGAAGCGGCCGCCAGATGGGCGCGCAGCAGTGCGCGGGTCTCATGTCGTGCTGTGGGCGCGGACATACGAGCCACCTCCCGGTGAGCCCGGCCGTCCCCCGCCGTGAGAAGCGCCGAGGGAACAGGGACGGCCCCTGCTCTACGAGGTACCCGTGGCAGATGCCGCCGTCAAGACGCGAGAAAGCCCGGATCGAAACGATCCGGGCTTTCTTCTACTGCGGTCCTGACGGGATTTGAACCCGCGGCCTCCACCTTGACAGGGTGGCGAGCACTCCAAACTGCTCCACAGGACCAGGTTTTCGCCGCTTGCCTTGCGGCTTGCTGCGAAACCAGACTGTACAGGAGGTGGGAGGCCCAGGTCGACTTCACTCCTGGTGGTGACTCCGTCACGGTCTCCCGGGCCTCGCCGAAGCCTCCGTGTCAGGGCGCGAGGGCGTCGATCGCCTTCACGATCCGCTTGTCCGAGACGGGAAACGCGGTGCCCAGCGCGTGGGCGAAATAGCTGACCCGCAGCTCCTCGATCATCCAGCGGACGTCCAGCACCTCCTGCGGCACCGGCCGGCCCTGCGGAAGCTGTTCGAGCAGCCAGGCGTACTCGTCCTGCATCTCGTGGACCTTCGCCATCCGCGTGGTGTCCCGCTGGACGGCCGTCGGCATCTGCTGGAGCCGCCGGTCGGCCGCCACGAGATAGCGCATCAGGTCCGGCAGCCGGCGCAGTCCCGTGGCCGTAACGAAACCGGGCGGTACGAGACGGGCCAGCTGCTCGCGCACGTCCGTGACGTTGGCCACCAGCGTCAGGCTGTTCGTCGACTTCAGCCGGCGCTCGCAGGCCTGCCAGGCGGCCAGGATCTGCTGCACCTGGTCGATCGTGCGGACGGTCAGGTCCACCAGATCGGCGCGCACCTTGTCGTAGAGCGTCCGGAACGCCTTCTCGTCCCAAGCCGGTCCGCCGTGCGCGGCGATCAGCCGGTCGGCCGCGGCGGTGGCGCAGTCCTCGAAGAGCGCCTGGACCGAACCGTGCGGATTACGGGACAGGGCCAGCTTCTGCTGGTTGGAGAGCCGGTCGGAGGCGAACTTCGCCGGGTTCACCGGGATGTTCAGCATGATCAGCCGCCGGGTGCCGCGCCACATGGCCTGATGCTGCTCGGCCTCGGTGTCGAAGAGCCGTACGGCCACGGTGTCGCCCTGGTCGACGAGCGCCGGATAGGCCTTGACCGGCTGCCCGGCACGACGCGTCTCGAAGACCTTGTCCAGCGTGCCGATCGTCCAGTCGGTGAGGCCGGACCGCTCGATGGACTCGCCGGACGGCCCCGCGGTCGCCGCGGCCGCCTGGGAGAGCGCCTGCCGGGCCTTCGGCCGCAGCTGGAGCTTCAGCGCCTCCAGGTCCTTGTCCTCGGCGACCTTGCGCCGCCGCTCGTCGACGATCCGGAACGTGATCTTCAGATGGTCCGGGACCCGGGAGAGGTCGAAGTCGTCGGCCGTGACCGGCACGCCGACCATCCGCTGGAGCTCCCGCGCCAGCGTGAACGGCAGCGGCTCCTGGAGCGGGACCGCCCGGTCGAGGAACTTGTCGGCGTAGTTCGGCGCGGGGACGTAGTGCCGGCGGATCGGCTTCGGCAGCGAGCGGATCAGCTCCGTGACGACCTCCTCGCGCAGCCCCGGGATCTGCCAGTCGAAGCCCTCGGAGGTGACCTGGTTGAGCACCTGGAGCGGTACGTGGACGGTCACGCCGTCCGCGTCCGCACCCGGCTCGAACTGGTACGTCACCTTGAACTTGAGCTTCCCCTGCCGCCAGGAGTCCGGGTAGTCGTCCTTGGTGACGGCCCCGGCCTTCTCGTTGATGAGCATGGAGCGCTCGAAGTCGAGCGCGTCCGGCTCCTCGCGCTTCTTGCTCTTCCACCAGGAGTCGAAGTGCGCCCCGGACACGATGTGCTCGGGAATCCGCCGGTCGTAGAAGTCGAACAGCGTCTCGTCGTCCACGAGGATGTCGCGGCGGCGGGCGCGGTGCTCCAACTCCTCGACCTCTCCGAGGAGTTTGCGATTGTCATGGAAGAACTGGTGGTGGGTGCGCCAGTCGCCCTCGACCAGGGCGTTGCGGATGAACAGATCCCGCGAGGCCTCCTGGTCGATACGGCCGAAATTGACCTTGCGCTGAGCGACGATCGGTACCCCGTAAAGGGTGACCCGTTCGAACGCCATCACCGCGGCCTGGTCCTTCTCCCAGTGCGGCTCGCTGTAGGTGCGCTTCAGCAGATGCCCGGCGAGGGGTTCGATCCATTCGGGCTCGACCTTGGCGTTGACCCGCGCCCACAGCCGGGAGGTCTCCACCAACTCCGCCGACATCACGAACCGGGGCTGCTTCTTGAACAGCGCCGACCCGGGGAAGATCGCGAACTTGGCGCTGCGCGCGCCCACGTACTCGTTCTTCTCGGTGTCCTTCAGCCCGATGTGCGACAGCAGCCCGGCCAGCAGCGAGGTGTGCACCGCCTGCTCGGGGATGGACGCCTCCGCCTTGGGCTCCTCGACGGTGATGCCCATCTGCTTGGCGACCGTACGCAGTTGCGCGTAGATGTCCTGCCATTCGCGGATACGCAGGAAGTTCAGGTACTCCTGCTTGCACATCCGCCGGAACGAGGACGAGCCGCGCTCCTTCTGCTGCTCGCGGACGTAGGCCCAGAGGTTCAGATAGGCCAGGAAGTCGGAGGTCTCGTCCTTGAACCGGGCATGGTTCTGGTCGGCCTGGGTCTGCTTCTCCGCGGGCCGCTCGCGCGGGTCCTGGATGGAGAGCGCGGCGGCGATGACCATGACCTCGCGGGCGCAGCCGTTGCGGTCGGCCTCGATGACCATGCGGGCCAGACGCGGGTCGACGGGCAGCTGGGAGAGCTTGCGGCCGAGTGGGGTGAGCCGCTGCCCCTTCTTCCCCTCCTGGGGGGACTTCTCCCCGTGCTCCAGGGCCCCCAGCTCCTGGAGGAGCTGCACGCCGTCGCGGATGTTGCGGTGGTCCGGCGGGTCGATGAAGGGGAACTTCTCGATGTCGCCGAGCCCGGCGGCGGTCATCTGGAGGATGACGGAGGCGAGGTTGGTCCGCAGGATCTCCGGGTCGGTGAACTCCGGCCGGGTGACGAAGTCGTCCTCGGAGTACAGCCGGATGCAGATGCCGTCCGACGTACGGCCGCAGCGGCCCTTGCGCTGGTTGGCGCTGGCCTGGGAGATCCGCTCGATCGGCAGCCGCTGGACCTTGGTGCGGTGGCTGTAGCGGGAGATACGGGCGTTGCCCGGGTCGATCACGTACTTGATGCCGGGGACCGTCAGCGAGGTCTCGGCCACGTTCGTCGCCAGGACGATGCGGCGTCCCGTGTGGCGCTGGAAGACGCGGTGCTGCTCGGCGTGCGAGAGGCGCGCGTAGAGGGGGAGCACCTCGGTATGCCGGAGGTTCCGTTTGTTCAGCGCGTCCGCCGTATCCCGGATCTCGCGCTCGCCGGAGAGGAAGACCAGGACATCGCCCGGGGCCTCGTGCCCCAGCTCGTCGACGGCGTCGCAGATCGCGGTGATCTGGTCGCGGTCGGAGTCCTCGCTCTCCTCTTCGAGAAGGGGGCGATACCGCACCTCGACGGGGTACGTACGCCCGCTGACCTCCACGATCGGCGCCTCGCCGAAGTGGCGGGCGAACCGCTCCGGGTCGATGGTCGCCGAGGTGATGACGACCTTCAGATCCGGGCGCTTGGGCAGCAGCCGGGCCAGATAGCCGAGCAGGAAGTCGATGTTCAGGGACCGCTCATGGGCCTCGTCGATGATGATCGTGTCGTACGCCAGCAGCTCGCGGTCCGTCTGGATCTCGGCGAGCAGGATGCCGTCCGTCATCAGCTTCAGATACGTCGACTCCGGGTTCACCTGGTCGGTGAAGCGGACCTTCCAGCCGACCGTCTCGCCCAGCGGCGTCTTCAGCTCGTCCGCGACCCGCTCCGCGACCGTACGGGCGGCGATCCGGCGGGGCTGGGTGTGCCCGATCATGCCCCGGACGCCGCGTCCCAGCTCCATACAGATCTTGGGGATCTGCGTGGTCTTGCCGGACCCGGTCTCCCCGGCGACGATCACGACCTGGTGGTCGCGTATCGCCTCCAGGATCTCGTCCTTCTTCTGGCTGACGGGCAGCTCTTCCGGATACGACAGGGCCGGCAGCCGGGACGCGCGCACCGCGAGCCGTTCGGCCGCCTTGCCCGCCTCGGCCGCGATCTCGTCCAGCACGGACTGGCGGGCCTCGGGCTTGCGGATGCGGCGCGCTCCTTCGAGGCGCCGGCCGAGCCGGTTCGCGTCACGGAGCGAGAGCTGTCCGAGCTGGGACTGGAGATCGGCGAAGGAAGTAGACATACGGCTCCCAGGATCTCACCCGGGCCCACGGAGTGGCGACCTCATTTCGCGCGGGCTGCGTCACGCGGCACGTACCATTTCGGGCAGTCGAACGCTTTGTCACCGCCCCAGCGCGAGAAAGGCCCGGTTCCGTGTCCCGTACGCAGTGGTGGAGCCTGGCGGCGCTGCTCACGGTCGTCGTGGGACTGCTGTGCGGACCGGTGGCGACGGCGGTGCCCCCGACAGCCGCTTCCAGGGGCACCGCGCCGGCGGTTTCCGCGCCTTTCGCCTCCGCGCCGACGGCTTCCGCCGCGCGGGCCCCGGCCCCGGCCCAGGCCCAGGCCTCGGTGGCCGAGGACGCCGACGCGGGCACCCCGGTCCCCGGCTGCGGGAAGCTCCGCGACCACGACGGCGAGCCCGCCGTCCCCTCCCGCGCCCGCTCCGCGTACGACCACCCGCCCGGCCTCGCCCCGTGGGGGCTGCCCGCGGCGACGGGCTGTCTCTTATACACATCTCTGATGGC
>NZ_NTGZ01000091.1 GCF_002551245.1 Streptomyces sp. rh34 | reverse complement strand
GGCCTGGGCGGCGGGGCTCGTGCCGGGCCCCGGCGGCCTGCACTCCCGCGTCGACCGGGACGTGATGGTGGCCACCGTCCAGGAGAACGCGCAGCGGCATTTCTGGGACGACTGGAACCGGGTGCGCTGCCCGGTGCTGGTGATACGGGGCGAGAACGGCACGATGAAGCCGGACGAGGCGGACCGGATGCGGGACCGGCACCCCGCGACGCGGATCGGTGTCATCCCGGGCGCGGGCCACGACGCCCACCTGGACAACTCGGCCGCGGTGTACGGGGAGATGGCGGCCTTCCTGGCGTGAGCCCCCGTGGAGGACCGGTGTAAGGTCTGGACCCTTCACACGAGGGGGTCTCATGCTGTTCCGTAACGCTGCCCGCACGACCGTCGGTACGGGTGCCCGTGCCGACGCTCACCGTCCGGTCCGAACGGGGCTGCGCGCGGGCGCACTTGTCGTGGTCGTGGCCGCGGCGCTGGTGTCCTGCACCCAGGCGTCGAGCGGCGGCGGCCCCGGCGCGGACGTCCCGAGCAGGTCGGCGGACCCGGCTGCGGACCTGGCCCGGAGCGCCGAGAACAAGGGGAGCGGCGAGAACGCCGAGAACGCGGACCGGGCCGAGCGGGAGGCCGGCGAGGCGGAGCCCACGGCTGTCCCCTCACCCGCCCCCGCCCTGGTCCGCGACGCCTTCGCGACGCTCCAGGCGACGCTCGGCGAAACCTGCACCCCGGGCGCGGGCGACTGCGCCTACTTCCTCGGCCGGGTCACCCGGGAACTCACCGAGCTGGACGAGTCGATGCGGGCGGACGCCAAGGGCCCCGGCCACTTCAAGAAGCCGCTCGCCGACATGAAGGTCCTGTTCGACAAGCTGGGCGAGGACCGGACCGAGGCACACCTGGAGAAGCACTTCTCCGAGATCGTCGGCACCCGTGACGGCATCAACACCTGGATGCAGGACCATCCCGACGACTACCGCTGATCTCGGCCCGCTCCCCGGCGCGGTTCAGTCGCGTGAACCGTGCGTACGGGCGCGGGCAAGGCGCCGCCGGGCAGGCGGGGGTTTGACCACAGTGCCTAGGACGATGCCGCCCGCGTCCGGATGGTCAAGGGGTTGACGAAGTCGCCCTGACCGGATTTGTACTGCTGCTCGTGGAAGCGCTGGCCCTCGCCCGATCCGTACATCCGGAAGAACCACTTGGTCTTCCAGGCCTTCTCATCCATGCCGAGGGCCTGGTACTCCTGCTGGGCCTTCGTGCGGGTGACGTTCGCGAGTTCCTGGATCATCGTCGTGATCCGGTCGCTCTCGAACATGCCCTTGGGCGTCTTGCCCTCGCGGTTGGAGAACCACCCCTTGGTCTTCTGCGTGTACTCCGAGAGCAGTTTGCTCTCCAGGTCGTGCAGCGCCTTCTGTGCCTGCTGGTTCCGGGTGTAGTTCTCCAGTGTCACCCAGTCCTGGCGGTCGGTGCTGCGGGCCACGACTCCGGCGAAGTGGTAGTTCCAGACGTCCACGGCACTCCGGTCGGTGGAGGTCTCGCCCTCTGCGGCCGTCGCGTAGTCGATCTTCGCGTCGCTGCCGATCGACAGGGTCGCGAAGGCTTCGCCCACCTCCGGCCGGGCGTGGTTGTTGATGCCCAACTCCCGTGCGGCGTCGTCGGCGTGGTCGGGATGCTTGCGCAGTCCGGATCCGTACTGCTCGGCCACGGAGGTGTCGGAGTCGTCCCCGGTCTTCTCGCGCACCGAGTTCGCCGCGCGTCCGGCGATCGCAGCGCCGTTGCTTTCGCTCCAGGACATGGGGGGTGAGTCCCCCTGAAGCACGATCTCCATCGCGTGCTTGCCGATCACCTTGCGCGCCACGTCGATGCACTGCACCTTGATCAGGTCGGCGAATCCCGAGGCGCTGGCCTTCTTCTCATCGCCGCTGACCACGGGCTTGATCCGTATCAACTCCCCGTGCTGGGTGCGGATTCCGCCCCCGGCCGATATGAGGGTGTAGGCGCTGTGGCGTTCCTTCAGTTCCGCGACCGACTGCTTGAACACGTCGGGTGACGCGTAGAACTCCTTGGGTTCACGGTCGGTGTCGTGGACGGCGAGCGTGCCGTCGTCCGAGATCAGCAGAGAGACGTCTCCGGGGTGGTGTGCCTGGACGTCCATGTGGTCGACCTGGTGCTTGATCAGTTTCCCCGGCGACTCGCCCGGTCGCAGCACTCCCTCGGACCCCTGCGTCACGAAGTGGTCGACCTTGTCCCACGTGCGCTCCTGCTCCTCCGAGGGTGCGCTCACCACGCCGGTGGGAGCGCCGCCGGACGCGTACCGCTGCACGGCAGGCAGCTCGGGCGTTCGATGCCCGCAGTCCTGAGCGTGCTGATGCTCCTCCGCACCCCCTGCGCGTCCGTGCCCCGCCCTGCGGAGCATCTCGACGGCGGCGGCGTTCCCGGCCCCGGGCTGCTGGGAGAGAAGCCCGGCCGGGGTCGCGCCGAGCGCCCCCACGGGCGACCTGGCGCTGGACGACTGAGGGGTGCGCCGCCGCGCCACCGGCTGGTTCTGCGGCAGGTCATAGGGGCGTGGGGTGTGCATGAATCTCCTTCTCGGGGGAGCGCGCCAGCCAGATTTACGGGGATCCGTCCGGCCGGGCAAGGTCCCTGAGGGCAGAGTCGGTGCCCTGCCGCAGAAGGAAATGCGGCCGTTACGTTCCCTTCGAGGCAGGGGCCGGTGTCGGACTCGGTCCGGGCTCGGGCGCGGTGACCGTGAAGCGGACGACGGCGGTGGCGGCGTGAACCTTGGTGTCCTTCACGAGAACCCGGTACGTGAACGTGTCCTCACCGGCGTACCCGTCGGCGGGGGTGTACGTGACCGAGGCCCCGGACACCACGGCGGTTCCGTGCCCGGGCGCGGTGTCGATGCTCAGGGCCAGATCGGCCGCGTCGTAGGCGTCGAGCAGTGCGGCTCCGGCCCCGCTCTCCAGGATGATGGAGTCGTTGTCCAGGACGTCCACGTCCAGGCTGCTGCCCGTGTCCACGTTCTGCTCGTCGTCCATGAGGGCCAGCGCCCGCTTCACGGAGGGCGACGACCCGGCTGACGCGGCACCCTCGTCCCCGCACCCCGTCAGGACCAGCGCGAGCGCGCCCGCTCCGGCCGATGCCCGTATCCGGAGGGCCCCGCGCCTCGGTCGCCGTGCCTGCTTCCTCGTCTGCATGTGGTGCCCCCAAGGCCGAGCTCTGTGCGGTGGAGCAGCCGATGTTCGCAGTGCGCCCGGGCACACATCAGGGGCATGCGGGAAGCGAAGCGGAATTGTGATGAGAGCGTGCGTGAAGCGTGCAGGAGGGGTCGGGGGGAGGGCGGGGAGACGGTGTGGTGAGGAGGCGCGGAGGCGCGGAGGGCTGCCGCTACCGTGTCCATATGAGGGACCGTCCGACCGGCATCGACGAAACCGCGCTGGCCTCCGTCCTCGGGGCCTGGGACATCGAGCCCGTCACGCTCACCCACGCCCCGGTGGGCTTTGGGGACCACCACTGGGTCGCCGCCGAGGCCGACGGCCGGCGGACCTTCGTCACGGTCGCGGACCTGGCGCACAAGCCGCACTGCGGACCCGACACGGCCACGGCCTGGACGGGCCTGAGCCGCGCCATGAACACGGCGGCCGCACTGGACTCCGCACTCAACACCCCGTACGGCGAACCGGCGTTGGTGGCCCCGCTGCGGACCGGAACGGGCGAGACCCTGCTCCGCCTCACCGACCGGTACGCCGTGAGCGTCTTCCCGTACGTGGACGCGCCGACCGGCCGCTTCGGCCAGCTGCTGGACCCCGGGGCGCGTCGCGGACTGGTGGAGCGGCTGGCCCAACTACACGGCACGAAACCCCCCTTGACGACACCGGCCCACCACCCGGCCCTGCCGGACCGTCCGCTGCTCGACGCGGCGCTGGCCGGTCCGCCGCGCTTCCGGGCGGAGTCGGGCCCGTACGCGCAACGGTGCGACGTCCTGCTCGCCACCAACAGCGCAGCTCTACGCACCACGCTGGAGCGCTTCGACAGCGGTACGGCACGGCTCACGTCCGCCGCGTCGACCGCCCCCACCGTGGTCACCCACGGCGAACCCCACCCCGGCAACAGCCTGGATCCCGGCGGTCGCACCCTCCTGATCGACTGGGACACCGTCGCCCTCGCACCGCCCGAGCGTGACCTCTGGCTGGCCACCGACACCCCGGCGGAACTGTCCCACTACGCCGAACTCACCGGCCACCACCCGGACCCCGCCCTGCTCGCGTACTACGAACTCCGCTGGGCCCTGGACGACATGGCGGCCGCCCTCGGCGTCTTCGGCACGCGGCACACGGACACGGCCGACACGCGACAGACGTGGGAAGGCCTGGTCGACGCGGTGACCGCGCTGGCGGACAGGCGGCGTTAGCGAGGGCCGCCTCCCCGCCGGGCGGGGAGCCGGGAACGGGCCCTCGATCGGATTGCCCCGGCCCCATGAGCGGCCCTGTTCCGTGCGGGAGGGCGCTTCCCGTTCAGCCGCGCTTGCGGGCCTGCCGGAAGAGTTCGGCGACCGTTGGCTTCATCGCGTACTGCGACGGGTCACCCTTCCACCAGTAGAAGGGGTAGTTGCGGTGGGATTCGCGGTGAGGCCTGGCGATGCCGTTGAGCGCCCCGGACAGGGAGCTGCGCCCCGTGAAACGCCCCTCGCTGCGCTCGCAGATCTCGTCGGCGTCCAGGAGCTGGCCGGGGAGGTCCATGAGGAGGTCCAGGAAGAACCTCACCTTGGGGGGCGCCGAGTGGTAGAGGGCCTCGGCCCTTTCGAGGTCGCTCGACAAGTCCCATTCCTTGCCGCCGCGTCCGCCCCCCGAGTGCTTGTCCCACATCGGGTGGCCGTCGCTGAGCAGCAAGGGCATGGAGGCGGGCCGCGCCGCCGACGGGCTGCTCTCCTGGCTGCCGTGGAGTTGATTGCGGAGCTGATCAAGAACGGCATGGGCCTGCTGCGGAGCCAGCCTGAGTTCGATGCCGGATCCGAGGTTGATGGTGATCAAGACGTGTCCCCTCTGACTCGCCTCCGGTCGAAGCGATCCAGAAGGCATGCGTAAGCCTTGCATCACTTCCGCGTGAAGGTCAAGAGCCATTCATCGCTTCGGCATGGCTTCGGCTGTCGAGATCGAATCCGCAGGGGAGGCGGGACGCGCAACGGCGCACGGCGGTAGTCCGGTTGCGAGCTGGGTGGTGCGCGGGGGCGCAACCCGACTCCGCCACGGGCCGCCCGCTCGGCGAGCTGGCACGGAGCCTGGAGATCAAGGGCCGCACGTACCAACTGGCCAAGAAGCAACTGATGGAACACGGTTACGTCCACGAGTGGCGGGCCCAGGCCGATGGCGGACGCTGGGCGACGGAGCAGCTGTTCACGAACACGCCGCTGACGAGCGACGAGGCCAGAACCGTACGGGCGACGCTGGAACCGGACGGCGGGCGCGCGCCGGGAGTGGCGGCTGCCGCTTCGCCGCCGCCGGCTAAGCGGTATCCGACGGTCGGCGGACCGGCTTCCCGGGCGGCCGGTGGCTATGAACCGGAGGAAGACCACAGTGATAAGACCACTCCTCACCCACCCTCCGAAGCGGAACGACCGGAGCAGCGCCGAGCGCAACCGGGACCGAAACCGAAACCGGAACCGGGGCTGAGGCCGGAACCGACGCCGGAACCGGAACCGGAACCGACGCCCGAGCCGACGCCGGAGCCGACACGGGAACTCCAACCCTCTGTGGCCGATTCCACCCCGGCACCCCACGCGGCCCCGGCGACCCACTCTGCCCCGGCACCCCACCCCGCTTCCCAACTGGCCAAGGCAGAAAGGCTGCTGCTGTCGCTGCGCCACTCGCGCCGCGAGCTGTTGCTGGGGGTGCGGGAGGCGCGCGGGCTGGCGGTGGAGGCGGTGAAGTGGCTGGAGGGCGGCCTGTCGGAAGAGGATGTACGGCACGCGCTCCTGGCCGCCGGGCCCGAGGGAGGGGTGCACTCGGCGGTGGGCTTCCTGCGCCACCGTCTGATCCAGAAATGCCCGGTGACCCCGCTGTCCGCTCCGCCACCCCCACCGCCCGTCAGGGAGCTGATCGCCTGCGCGGGCGAGGGGGAGGAGCACGTCTTCCGCCCGCTGGGCGACGAGACGCTGTGCGTGGACTGCCGCAGGGCGGCGGCGTACGCGAGCTGGATGGTCGACACGGACACGTACGACTTCCCCGAAAACATGACCTGGAGGCAACGCGTCGAGGCGGTACGGAGGGCCGACGCGCTCCGAGCCGCGCACTTACCCCAGGACGACGCGGGCGGCGACGGGCAGATGGTCGCTGCCGGTGGCGGGCAGAGTGCGGATGTGGTCGACGGTGGCGGAGCGGGCCAGGACCTGATCGATCCGGGCCAGCGGGAGGGAGGCGGGGAAGCTGAAGGCGAAGCCGCGCTCGGCCACGGCCAGGCGTGAGGTGAGAGGCGCCAGCCCCCGGTCCTCCACGGTCCCGTTGAGATCCCCGAGCAGAATCACCGTATCGATGCTCTCGGCGGCGATGGCACGCCCGAGCAACTTGGCACTGGCGTCTCTCCGTTCGGACGCGAGCCCACCCGTGCCGACCCGGACGGAGGGCAGATGGGCGACGTACGCCGCGACGTCCCCGTACGGCGAATCGACGACGGCACGCACGCCACGGCTCCACCCTTCAGCGATGCCAGGGGGCTTGATGTCGACTACCCGCTCCCCGCTCAACGGGTACTTGGACCAGAGCCCGACGGTGCCCCGGACGACGTGATGCGGATAGTCGGCGGCGAGAGCCTTCTCGTACACGGACAGCTGCGGAACCACCAGCTCCTCCAGCGCGACGAGATCGCCCCCGGCCTCGATCAGCGCCCGGGCGGTCGCCGCCGGATCACGGTTCTCGTCGCTGACGTTGTGCTGCACGACGACGAGCTCCCGCCCGCCGCCTTCCGCCCCGGGCAGGAGCAACCCACCGAAGAGGTGCACCCAGACGCCCACAGGCAGCAGCACCGCCACCAGGGCAACGGCGGACCGCCGCACCAGAGCGAGCACCAGCAACAGAACGACGACCACGCCGGCCCACGGCAGGAAGGACTCCAGCAGACTCCCCACCCGCCCGACCGCGTTGGGCACACCCCGGTGAAACGCCATCCCCCCGGCCAGCACCACGGCAAGCCCGGCGACCACCCGCCCCCGCCGGCCGCCGCCCGCGCCGGGAACTTCCCGCTCCGCTACCGACGCCGCACGAGGGGCCCTACCAGGGTCTGCCTGCTCCACCATGTCTTCCCGTCCGCTTGGTCCCGCTTACAGGACGAGTGACCGGGCGCACAGGGTTCCGACCTCCCATCACGATCTGGAACAGGGAACAGGAGACCAGGTCCGCATTTGATTCGGCCCACGGAAGCCGGAGATCATGTCGGCTCAACCCGAGGCGCCCGGGAACGGGACCGCGGGAAACGGGGATATCGGGGACAGCGGGGAGAAGTTTTACGGTGGCGTGGGACGAATGGGAGCAAATCAAAGCTGACGTCGCGGTGAACGGGTCGGCGCACATGCAGCTGAACCAGGCCCCGGCGGAGGGCGGATCCACGGGCGGCGCGACTTCGGGCGATCTGAAGTCGAACAGGAAGACGTGGGTGAAGGCCGGCGAGGGAGTCACCGGACTCAAGGACGGCGTCGGCAAGGCGCTGGCGAAGCTGGCCGACGGTCAGACGGGCCTGGGGGACACCACCGGGTCGCAGAGCGCGGCGGCACAGAAGGAGCTCTACGCCTCCTGGAAGAAGTACGTGAGCGATGTGAGCAGCCGCTGTGAAGCGTTGGGTGGGCTTCTGCGAGGAGCGGGCCACGATCTGTCGAAGTCCGACGAGGAGGCCAAGGCAGAGCTGGAGAAGCTCAAGGTGAAATACGGGGACACCGAGGCCGTCGGCGGCCAGGCGAAGGAGAAGTGAGTCCGGTCATGGACCTTGCGACGCTCAAAGCCTTCAAGCCGTCGGAGTACGAAGAGGCCGCGGACGGCTATCGGACAACCGGTGACATGGCCTCCGAGGCCAAGGACGCGATCGACAACCGGATCAGTGTGGAACTCCGCAACCAGCTGGAGGGCGACGCGGCGAAGGCAGCGGTCGAGGAACTCAAGAGCCTTTCGAAGAACTTCCACTACACGCAGACCGAGTGCGGCCTGGTGAGCACCGCGTTGAACGGCTTCGCCTTCGACATCGCGGTGGCCAAGCGCAAGCTGGAAGCGGCCATGGAGGACGCCCGGGCCGACGGCTGCACGGTGAACGCGAACGGCTCCGTCTCGTATCCGGCGGGCAGGAAGCCCGGCGATGAGAAGACGGCGGACGGCGGCACGGTGACCGGGAGCGCGGGGGGCAGCCCGACGTCCGACGCGCTGGAGCGCCAGGCGATGAACATCCACCCGAACCCGTACTACGGCAGGGCGATGGCGTACGCGAACCGGATCGCCGACGCTCTGGAAGAGGCCACGGACGCGGATACGAAGTGGGCGCCGAAGCTGCGTGCGCTGAAGGCCGACGACGACTTGAAGGTCTCCCACCGGGACTGGGCGGACGCCCAGTCGGACACGGGCGGAGTCCGCGAGGCGGGCAAGGCCTATCTTGACTCCCTGCCGGAGCCCCCGAAGGATGGCACCCCGAAGGACAACGCGGCCTGGTGGAAGGGCCTCAGCGCGGACGAGCAGTCGGCTCACCTCACCTTGAACGCCGCTTCGGTCGGGGCGCTGGACGGTCTTCCGGCCGTGACTCGCGACGAGGCGAACCGTATGGTGCTGGCGCAGACCAGGGGTCATGTGGAGCTGGAGCTCGCCAAGATTCCAGAGCCGCCGAGGTATTCGCCCAACCCCAATGGAACGTACCCAGCTGTCATCCAGAACGACAGCTGGACCAAGTGGAACGAGAAGCACGGTGAGCGGCACGCGGAGCTCACCAAGTCGAATGAAGGCATGAAGAGCATTCAGGCGCGGTTCGACAAGACGGGCGAGGAAGGCCTGCCGGAGGCGTACCTGCTGGGATTCAGCACGGAAGGCAACGGCAGAGCAATCGTTGCGAACGGCAACCCGGACACAGCTGATCACCAGGCGGTCTATGTGCCGGGTACGACGTCGAACCTGGGTGGCATCGATGGTGACATCAACCGCATGGTCAACGTGTGGCGCGCAGCAGATGGTGCGCCTGGAAATGAATCCGTTTCCACGATCACTTGGCTCGGCTACGACGCGCCGCAGAGCATCGTGAAGGACTCCCCGTTCAGTCATTACGCGAATGACGGCGCCCCCGCTTACAACCGCTTCCTCGACGGCTTGGATGCCTCGCGTACCGCCGAGTCGGACCCGCACCGCACCGCCATTGGCCATTCGTACGGGACAACGCTGATCGGGTCCGCAGCTCGGCAGGGCGAGTTGAACGTGGACGACGTGATCCTCGCAGGCAGCCCCGGAGTCCAAGTGAGCAAAGCCGAGCAGTTGGATGTTCCCGAGGGACGCGTCTGGAACCAGGAGGCCGACTGGGATGTGGTTCCGGACATCGGGCGATTCGGGCACGGTGGGACCGACTGGGACGGTGCCTGGGTCATCCCCAGCGACCCGATCTTCGGCGCCAACCAGATGACCACGGACACAAATGGACACAGCGATTACTGGAAAGAGGGAACGGAAAGTCTGTGGAATCAAGGCATGGTTGTGGCTGGCCGCGGTGATGAAGTCGAGTTGAAGCCAGTTCCCCCGGCACACTCAAGGGGGCGGTAGCGATGTCCGGCGTTCCTGAAGAGGCAATCGAACGTGTGGCTCCCCGTCACTCAACCGAAATGACCGGCTTGCGATCCGGTCCGACTCACCGAGGTTCTTCGACGTGAAGACGAGACTGGGCGCACTGGCGCTGTTCGGATCCATCACTCTTACAACTCTCACTGGATGCAGCATGGATGATGCCAAGGACTCCAACTCCCTCCCCTCCGCTGGAACCAGCACGTCGAGGGAGGCTGTTGAAACGACCAAGAAGGTTTCCAGTGAGCTCTACGATCTCATCGGAATTAAGGGAGAGGCGTCCAACAGCGGAGCGGGCGTCACGGAGTGCGGCAGCAAGGACCCGGACAAATACTTTCAGATTTTCCACCCGTGGAGCTTCACTCCGGCATCGGCCGACCAACTTGATGGCGTGATGGGCCGGCTCAAGGAGGAACTCCCGAAGCACGGCTGGAAGGTCGTCGAGTACGGGCCCAACACGAGCAAGAACAAGAGCATGCAGCTCACAGCCGACAACGACAAGAAAAGGCACAGCGTCAAGATCACCCACTTCGCGAAGGGTAAGACGCCAAGCCTGAACCTGATGGTTGTGTCCGGCTGCTATCAGGTCCCGGACGGCGAGAAGGTCGACCGGTTCTGAGGATGCCGCAGTGACACCGGAGCGGCGTGAGGCAGCTCGTGCTGCCGATCACGCCGCCCGGGTCGGTCGCTCCCCTTTCAGTGGCTCAAGTGGTGTATTCCTTCTCCGATACGGCGGCTCGAACCAGGAACCGTGCGAAGTCGTCCACATCGAGGCCAGTCAAGTGCTCGATCAGGGCCTGACGGACGTCCCGCACACGTTGGGGTAGGTGCTGTCCAGTGATCTCGCCGGGAAGAATGATGCGTCGAAAGGCCTCCCTTTCGATCACACCACCGACGAGTTTCTCCGCGACCCAGAGCGGCGTGCGCTCCCGGATCGCGAACGTCAGGTGGATGCTGCGGGCCTGCGCGTCGAGCACATGAGGGTTGTGTACCCACCCTCTCGGCAAGAGCAGGGACTGACCTGGCCGGAGATCGACCTCCAGGTCGGGGCCTGTGGCCGCCCACTGTGGGATGAAGCTTGGGTCCCAGACACGGAAGGATTCCTGGTACGCACGCATCGGGGAGGGAAACATCGGGCGCCAGAGCTGCCACCGCTTGATGCCCGCGATCTGCACGATGACGGCCATCTGTTGGTCCCAGTGGTGGAGCAGGCCCTGGCAGCCGGGTGGGGTTACGAAGGCATGCAGGTAGTTGCTGTAGCCGGTCTCCTGCTGAATGCCGCGGGAGACATCCGCCAGGAAAGGGACGACCCGCTGGAGGTTGCCGAGCCGGATCGTATGGCCATCCTCGTAGAGACTCCGCAGCTTCGCTGGGTCGGGTCCGGCCGGCCGTTCGATGGCGGTCCGGATGCAGCACGGCACCTCTGCTCACGACGGCGATCTCGTCGGCGGGCACGCACCCGGTGTCCAGGTAATGGTCGATGCTCTCCGGGTTGATCACGCGGTCGAGCTCGCAGGCCTCGCGTTCGTACACGTATGGCTCGTCCGGCCAGGAGGTCAGGAGCGCTGTCACGCCCGGCTCGGGCAGTAGGAGGTTGAGTGACACGGATGGCGTCCTCGCTTCACGTCACCGAAGGGGTAGGAAGGTCAGGCGGGCGGGAGGGGGCACGGGAGGCCGGGGTGGTGGTGGCTGAGGCAGCACACCACCGAGAAGGAGATCAGGCTCTGGGACTTGGTGTAGTGCACCCAGCAGACGTCGACCCCTCGGGGAAGGGAGTCCATCGCGTGCGCGATCTTGTGTTCGAGGGTGACATAGGCGCGGCCGCCGTCGTCCCTCTCCGCAGGAGGATTCGCCTCGTACGTGCTCTTCAGCCACGTGACGGCGCCGACCACACGGGTCCAGGTGCGGTCCACAGCCGTCTGGTTCTGCCGCATGAGCCAATGCCCGGTCATGAGGGGCGGCAGCGTCGAGGCGACGAAGGCCCGAGTCTGCTCGGCGTTCAGTTCCACACCCGGACGGCGTAGTGCCTCCTGACCGTACGCGTCTCTGCTGCCGGTCCACGGACCGTATCCGTGCCAGTGCCCTGACCAGGTCATCTGCGCCCTTCGCTAGGAGAGACGGGCCGGCCCGGAGCCTGTCCGGTCCGGCCCACTACGTGGTGCTTCGCGCTCAGGAAGGAGGGCCAGGTTAGAGCGTCAGGCCCCTCGTCCTGACCCACCCGGCGGCGAAGTCGTCGAGCTCGGCCTCCGTGAAGCGCAGTTCCTTGCCCGCCCCCTCGGGCTTGCTGTCGCGGATGACGAAAGAGGCCTCCGCGCCGGGGATGGCAGCGAGGCTCACGCAGGTCTCATTGGAGCCGCCGGCGTTGCCGCCGCAGAAGTCGGCGAAGGCATCGGCTGAGGGGGTCGCCAGGGCGTAGAGATTTCCGTTCATGGGGAAGTCCTTCCGGTGCTGATGTCGCGGAGATTCGGTCTCCGCACCGTTCTGCTCGTGCACCCGCCCGGCTGCCGACCGTCCATGGAGACAGCCGGGCGGGAGTCTGTGGGCCTGACGGCGTGTGCTGTTCAGAACTGCGGCGAACGCAGGGATGTCCTGCCTACCTGCCTGACCACGCCGCCGCGATGATCGACGAGCCGATGGCGGCAAGGCAGACGACGTATCCGATCTGCCGAACCCGCTCGCTCACTGCCCCGCGCCTCGCCCTCGACCCGGAACGGGCTTTACAGGAAGGGGCGGTCGGGACGAGATTGCCGTCCCTGCATCGTCGGCGTCGTTCATCGCGGTGAGCCTCCGGAGAACCCGGGCCAGCGCTCGGACGTGGGAGTGGACCTCATGCGACAGGGCTTCCGGAGCTGGAGAGTTGTCGAGGAGGTGGATGACCTCCAGGAGGTAGCCACGGTCAGTTCCACTCCAACTTCGCGCTCCGACTGACAGAGCGCCAGTGAGGGCTACAGCCCGGCCGCGCAAGGAATCCGCGGCGTCGTTGAGTTCCGCGCGGGTGGTGGTACCGAGCCGGAAGGCGAGTACGCGCCGCACCTCGTGCTCCGTGTCCGCCTCCTCACCTGCGTCTGCCGCCCTGGGGTGGCCCGCGCTTGCGGCGCTGTAGGTCTTCATCACGTCGGTCACTAGGCATCTCCGTTCATGGCCGCTTTTGATCGCGTTCTGTGTAGAGGTAACTGCGTGCCGTGCTCATCCCGGTACCGTTGGATACAGGCGTAACCGTGAAAGCCATGAATTTCCGGGGAGTTGGTGTGCCCGTGGCACCTAGGAGCGACCGCAACTCAGGCCTTGAGAACCTTCTTGAACAGGCTGTATGGTCCCGGACGCAGCTCGCGAACGCCGTGAATCGCACAGCCGGAGAAGCGGGCCTGGCCTTGAAGTACGACCAGTCCGCCGTTTCGCACTGGCTGAGCGGGACCCAGCCGCGAGCGCAGGTCCGGCCGGTGATCATCGAAGTGCTCGAACGGAAGCTCGGCCGCCCGGTGACCTATGCCGAAGCAGGGCTGCGCTCGCCGAAGAGCCTGGCAGCGGACTCCGTAAACACTGCTGACTCCCTCTTGGATCTCGGAAGGGCTGACATGGACCCCTCGCGGCGCGGAGTTCTCGCAGCAGGCCTGTACTCGGCTGCCCTTGCCGTCCCGCTCTTCGCAGGAGAGGCCTACGCCAAGGAACGGGAACGCTCGGTGCGGCCGACCGGGCGCATCGGTGAAGCAGAGGTGGCGACTGTCCGCACGATGACGGATCGCATTGCGGACATTCTCGATGAGCTCGGCGCCGGACATGCTCGTCCCATGGCTGCCGCGTTCCTCGTCAACACCGTTGCGCCGTACCTGCGTGCTTCCGCTACCGGAACGGTCCGATGTGACATGCTCTCCGCCGCGTCTGACCTGACGTACCTCACCGGCTGGATGGCCATGTACGAGCGGGCTCATGGCCTTGGCCAGCAGTATTACGTGAAGGCGTTGCGCCTAGCACGGGAAGCATCCGACCACGTGACGTACTGCCGAACCTTGCGCGGCATGAGCCTCCAGGCATCCAATCTGCGGTACGGCCGGAGGGCCCTGGAGCTTGCGGACTCGGCAGCTGAGGCGGCACCGGATGCCGGACCACGCTTGGTGGCCTTCCTCCGCGGACAGCAGGCCCACGCCTCCTCGATGGTCGGGGACCGCCGCGCGGCCTTTGAGAGGTTGCGCGAGGCGGAGTCCGCGCTCTCCAAGGCCGATTCCAGGCGGGAGTCGATCGGAGGCTATGACCAGGCCGCCTACCAATTCCACGTGGCCCACGTTCTGTACGAGACACGTGATCTGCCAGGGTCCATCGCAGCCTTGAAGACATCGCTCCGTGCGCAGCCCAAGCAGGAGAGGCAGGGGCGACTCCACGCCAACGCGGTCATGGCCCAGCGGCAGTTCGAGTTCGGCCACATCGAGGAGGCCTGCACCACGTGGGGCACATTCCTCGACGACTACGTGGGGCTTTCCTCGGCGCGAGGCGACGAGCACTTCGCGACCTTGCGTAGGCGCATTGCGCCGTACGGCAAGGTCCGGGCTGCACGTGAGCTCCAGGAGCGGTCGCGGCAGGTGGCAGGGGTGAAGGGGTAGGTCTTGGCCGCCTGAAGAGCGATCGCCCCACGCTGGGCACAGAGATGGAGGCTCGTGGGCCTTGGGCTGGCGGCGCCTGACTGCGCTGTACTGGAGACAGGTCATAACGTTCGAATCAGGTCGATGTTCGAACAAATTGAGCCAGATGCTCTATCTCGCGGCACACGGCTCTGTCTGCATTCCCTCAGGTCGGCAACATGTCTTCATGCTTGCCTACCGAGCTGTCTTCGGACATGTGAACGATGTGCCTCCCGGCACCGCCTACGAGTCGAGGGAGGAGGTCAAAGCGGCCAAATTGCACAAAGAGAACGAAGCTGGCATCTCGTGGGGGCGTGACGACGACGGCGAGCGAGCTGCCGACGCTATTGTGCTCAATAAGGGGTATGAAGATGACGTAGATAATTGGCAGGAAGTCATCTACACGGGCGCTGGAGGAAAGACTAGAAACTCCACCAAGCAAACATCCGATCAGACGTGGGATAATAAGGGAAACTCAAGCCTTCGACGAAGTCGAGTCAAGGGAAATTTCGTCCGAGTCATCAGAGGTAGTGCCGGTGAGCGCGCATATTCTCCAGTGAGTGGATATCGGTACGATGGCCTGTATATGGTGGTCGATGATTGGTCCGAGACAGGCAGGTCGGGATTCAAGATTTGCCGCTTCGTGTTGCGTCGTTTGGGTGACGAGTGGCAGGACCCTACCTCCTTTGAGCAGCAAATCCGCGACCTCCTTCATGGTCGCGCGCAAGGCGTCGACGGCGATGAGGAGACAAGCGACGAGGTCGTTCGCAGGCGTTCCATGTCTGTAGAACGCATCGTTCGAAAATCTGCTGTAACCCAGCGTGTAAAGCGTTTGCACGACTACACTTGTCAGGTTTGCCGAACTCCGCTACGGATAAATTCGAATGGGACGAATTATGCCGAAGGGGCACATATTCATGCCCTCGGTGGCCCTCAGGGGGGGCCCAGACGTCGACGGCAACGTTCTCTGTCTGTGTCCCAACTGTCACGTGAAGCTTGACCGTGGAGCCCTCTACCTCACCGACGATTTCCAGGCCGTGGATCGCTTCGCGACCGGATTTGGGCAGAGGGTTGTGCCGCTTCGTATGGTGAGTGATCATCGAGTGCAGGAACGTTTCATCCGTGCGCATCGACGGTTCTGGAATATCTTCGATGAAGGCGAAGCTTCATGATCTACTGTCGATCTATCCGACTCTTCTAGCCTGCGGCGATTGCGGAGTACGTCAAAACGTCAGCAGGGATCTGGTGGAGAATTTTCCACTCGACGGCCATGGGATTGCTGCCCTCATGCTTAACATATTCGGCGGGTCCCAATAGCATCCAGGGCTGAGGTCCGCCAATATCCGTCTTCTTATATCGGCGCACGAAGAGGAGGACGTGGGTTCCCTTCTCTCTGTGTGTCTGATATCGAACTCCAGTAGGAGAGGTTTCCGACGTTTGGTTCTGTGACTCCCAGTGGAACAAGGAATCATTGAGGGCGTAGTCCTTGTATCGGGTCTCGGGTGAGAAGTCTTTCTCATCCTTTTTTAGAGTGACGAACAAGGCGTCGGTTCGGATGCCTTCGCACCATTTCACGCCCTCGCGGAAGTGGCCAGGTTTGAACCCGTCCACGGCAGCCTGGCCCAGTGCAGGGAGGATCTCTTCGCGACTATACGAGGCATGCACAGTCAGTGGGATGCTGGCATGCATACCGAGAAGCGGGACTGGTACATGGTCAGCTTGCTCCAGGACGTGAGTAAGCACCTGGCGTAGCTCGTCACGGAACGCTTGCTGGGGGCGGAGTGTGTCCAAGCCCGCTTGGTAGCTCGCGAAGCCCCCTCCTAGTGGCCAGAGGGAGAAGAAGAACATGCGGGCGTATCCCTGTTCCTGCTCACTGAGATTGTCGTAGGTAGGAGCGTCGCCGGCCAGGAGCTTGCAGTATGCAGCAACGCGCAGTGGGTCATCGACGTGAAGGAACGCCGAAATCCGTTTCAGGAGCTCCGGCTCCCCTTCAGGGCTCGTCGGTTCGATGAGCTTGGACCGGCGCAACAGGCCGGTCCAAGAATTTCCATTGCCTCGGTACAGCTCCTTGAGCTCCCGGCCACTCTCCCGAAGGAAGTCCCCAAGCTGCTGCTGTGCGTAGGCAGCCACCTCCCGCGCCAACTGCGTTACGTTGACTGCGATCTGTGCGCGGATGTTGTCAATGATCAGATCCTTAGCCTTCGATTCAAGGATGATCTGGCAACCGGAAGGAAGTTGAGGAAAATCCTGCTCGACATTGCTGAGCAGGCGGTTGCGGGTCAGGTTGGTCAGAGCTCGAAACTGCTCCTCGAAGCGGAATTCCTTACGATGCTGACCGATGAAGTCCAGGACGGTAAGGACCGCCTTGTCTTCGGTGCGCCGTAGCCCGCGTCCCAACTGCTGCAAGAAGACTGTGGCACTTGAGGTAGGGCGGAGGAGTAGCAAGGTGTCAACGTCGGGAATGTCGAGCCCCTCATTGAAGAGGTCCACGGAAAAGATAACTTGTAGATTTCCGGTTCGCAAGTCATCGAGGGCTGCTTTGCGTTCGTGGCGCGGAGTTTCGCCGGAGAGCGCTACCGCATTGAGTCCTGCACGTCGGAAGAAGTCAGCCATGAAGCTGGCATGTGCGACGGATACGCAAAACCCTAGAGCCTTCATGGAGCCCGGGTCTGTGACCTTATCCTTCACCGCCTGCACAACGAGTCGTGCGCGGGCGTCATTTCCGGTGAAGAGATTGCTTAGAGCTGTTGGATCGTAGCCACCGCGCTTCCATGCGATGGCGCTCATGTCTGTGTTGTCGGTTATCCCAAAGTAGTGAAATGGGCTGAGAAGGTCGTTCTCTAGAGCTTCCCAGAGTCGCATTTCGGCGGCGATCCGCCCGTCGAAGAACTCATCTTGGATGTTCAGACCATCCATGCGTTCCGGAGTGGCTGTGAGGCCGAGGAGTTCGTGTGGCCTGAAGTGGTCCAAGATTTTGCGGTACGTGGGTGATGTGCCGTGATGGAACTCGTCGATGACGATCACGTCGAAGTGATCGGGGGCGAACCGACTCAGTACTTGTGAAGTGAGTGACTGGACGCTGGCGAACACATGGGCCCAGCGGTCGGGGTTCTCGTCAGCGAAGAGCAGCTCGCCGAAGTTCGCATCGACGAGGACGTTCTGGTAGACGCGCAAAGACTGTTCAAGGATCTCTTTGCGATGAGCCACGAAGAGTAGGCGAGGATCATGGCCGAGCGACTGACGTAGGTGCTTGTAGTCCAGTGCCGCCATAACGGTCTTGCCGGTCCCCGTGGCGGCGACAAGGAGGTTCCGGTGCCGGTCATGCACGGTGCGCTCTACTTGCAGTCGTTCCAGCATGTCCCGCTGGTGCGGAAACGGGCGAACTTCGAGGCCGGATAGCGTGATGCTCCGGTCGCTGGAACGGGTGCTGTTGCCTGCCTGAGACAAGGCGTCATCGAGTCGCTGTGCGTCCGTGTCGGGATCGTATGACTCGAAGGCGGGCTCACTCCAGTAGGCATCGAAGGTCGCCTCGAACTTGCGGATCACCGAGGGCGTTGCGATGGAGGATAGGCGGACGTTCCATTCGAGTCCATCGAGGAGCGCTGCCTTGGACAGGTTGGAGCTGCCGACGTATGCCGTGTCGAAACCGCTGAAACGCCGGAAAAGCCATGCCTTGGCGTGAAGACGGGTGGAGCGCAGTTCGTAGTTGACTTTCACCTCGGCATTGAAGTCTCGTACGAGGCGGTCTAGGGCACGCCGTTCGGTAGCACCAATGTAGGTCGTCGTGAGTACACGGATGGGGATACCGCGCTGGCGCGCAGACGTTAGGGATTTTTCGAGGACGCGAAGGCCGTGCCACTTGACGAACGCACAGAGGAGATCGACTCGATCAGCGGTAGCTAGCTCGGCGCGCAGTTCGAAGCCGAGACTGGGATCCTCGGGAGAATTCGTGATGAGTGCTGTTTCGGACAACGGAGTCGCCGGGCGTATGGCGTATACGCCCGGTGCCTCCTGTTCCGCAACAGAGAGCAGCTGTCGCGGTCCCTCAACGACGAGATCGACCCACTCCTTAGCACCTTCGATCGTCCTGAGTGATTCCAGGATGTGATTGGCGGCAATCACTTGCTCGGCTGGGGAGAGTCCTTGGAAGACCTGCCGCACGGTGGCGCCGATGTGACGAGCGAGTACATGGGGTGCTGATTCCTGGCCGACCGCGGCATCGATGGGGCGCCAGCCCGTGGTGTCGAGTTGCTTCATCCGCTCGGCGAGCCGATGCGTGATGAGCGATTCGTACAGCCCAGCAACTGGTGCGTCGTCCGAAATGTTGTTGGGCATGGCCGAGTTCCCCTTGTCTCGTTGCGTCTGCATGTGCAGTTGTATCAAGGGGGTCTGTCAGCCCGAGCGATGACCGCAGAAGCTGCCGAGGCCGCCAGCCACGAAGTGCGGCTGGCGGCCTCGACGAGGGTGGCGTTAGGAGTCATCCGACCCCGTGGCACCGCCCGTAGGCCTCCCCGCTGCCGCACCAGCAGGCGGCCGTGCGGGACGGGGGCCAGGGGACGGCGCGGCCCCGGGCGGCGAGGGTGGTGGCGTACTGGGGGAGGAGGCCCGGGTCGGCCGGGGACGCGGCCTCGGAGGCGGCGAACGCCTCGTACGAGGGGACCGTGCCCGTGACGATGCCCAGGTTCGGGGTGCCCGTCGCGTGGAGGTCCCGGAGCGCGGTCTCCAGGCGGTCCAGGTGTGTGGCGCGGTCCACGTACTCGTCGGTCAACGCCGGGTACGCGGTGAGCAGTTCGCGCAGCTCGTCCTCGGGCCAGTGCAGGACGGCGACCGGGAACGGGCGGGAGAGGGCCGTGCGGTAGGTGCCCAGCTCCGCGCGGAGGCGGGTGATCTCGGCCTTCAGCTCGACCGGGTCCGAGGAGCCCAGCGACCACAGGCGCTTGGGGTCGTGGAGTTCGTCCAGGGGGACCGGGGCCGTGTGCAGCTCGCCCGCCAGCTCGTCCCAGGCGTCGTGGTCCAGGCCCATCAGCCGGCGCACCCGGTGGCGGCCGGTCAGCAGGGACTGGACGGCGTACGGGACCTCCTCGCCGGGGGCCAGCAGCAGGTTCAGCGCGGTCGAGAGGAAGTCGTGCGCCGACTCCAGTTCGTCGTGCGCCTCCAGGGTCTCCGCGGCCACCTGCCACGGTGCCGCGTCCAGCGGGCCCGCGGTGCGGATGCCGTCGATGATCGCCCGGGCCTCGGCCTCGTGGCCGTACTCCCAGAGGTTGGCCGCCTTCAGGGACTTGATCAGGTGCGGGTTGTCGACGGTGGCCTCGGGGGCCCCGAGCAGGTCGTCGTAGAGCGTGCTCGCGCGGGCGCGGTCGCCCGCGAGTTCCAGGTGGGCCGCGGCCTGGAGGATCAGCGGTTCGTGGTCCTCGGGGTACTGCGCCGCGGTGCGGAGCAGACGCTCGGCTTCGGTGGTGTGGTCGGCAGGCGTGTCGGGGCGCATGGACCACACGGTACTGCCGGACGGCGGCGGTGTGGAGGAGAGGGCGGGGGATGGAGAAGGGAGAGAAGTCTGGAGAGTTGTGAGGTTTGCCCCTACCGTGCGCGCCGATGCCCGTACGGCGCCGTGCGCGCCGATGCAGGGGGAGCCGAGGCGGGGGAGAGCGAGGCAAGGGGGAGAGGGAGAGGGGACGTCGATGCTGCGGGAGTGGGGTGCTGTGCGAGGACGGGGACGGGGACGAGGACGGGGACGGGGACCGGGACGAGGGCGGGGGCGAGGAGGGGGGCGGGGGATCCGGAACCGGTCGGTCGTGCGAAGCCGCGGGGGCGGTGCGTCACGTCTCCTCGCCCGGGGGCTGTGGGCGTCGGCCGAGCTCGCCGTGACCCTCGGTGTCGTGCTGCTGCTGCTCGTCGCCCACCAGCTGTGGTGGACCAACCGCGAGGCGCGCGCCGAGGCCGGGCGTACCGTGCAGAGCCTGCTGCGGGAGTGGGACGAGCCGGCCGTCGTCGACGACGCGGCGGAGGAGGGGAGCCCCCGTCCTTCGGCCACCGGACGAGGCGCCGAGGCCGCGCCGGCCGCCCCGGCGGCGTCCGACGTCCCCGCCAGCCCCCGGCCCGCCCCCCGCTGGGACCAGGCGTACGCCGTGCTGCGCATCCCCCGGATCGGGCTCACCGCCCCCGTCGCCGAGGGCACCAGCAAGGGCGGGGTGCTCGACCGGGGGTACGTCGGGCACTACACCCGCACCGCGCAGGCCGGGCAGGCCGGGAACTTCGCGCTCGCCGGGCACCGCAACACCCACGGCGAGCCCTTCCGGCGCATCGACCGGCTCCGGAGCGGTGACCGGATCACCGTCGAGACCCGGGACGCCGTCTTCACGTACACCGTCGGCAAACGGCTCGCGCGGACCGCGCCTTCGGACAGCGGGGTCATCGCGCCCGTGCCGCGCAGCAACATCACGACCTCCGTCGGGTACAGCGCGCCCGGCTACTACCTCACCCTGACCACCTGCACCCCCGAGTTCAGCTCCCGCTACCGGCTCGTCGTCTGGGGGAAGCTCACCGCGATGCGCCCGCGGTGAGCGGCGACCGGGGGCGCAGGGTCCCGGGGTGTTCGGGGTGTTCGTCCTTCGCCGCCGCCCGAGCCGCCCGGAGCGTGTCCGAACCCGCCCGGAGCACATCCGGTCATCATGTATAACGAAGGGAGTGACGTGCGCATCGACGAACGGTCCGCATGAGCAGTACCGGGGGCCGTACGAGTCCGCACGACCCCGTACGAGGACGGAACGGGAGGTGCATGCCGTGAGGGACGCCGACGCTCTGCGCCGCGCCTTCGCCCGGCTGCTCCGGCCCGCCGGACTCCTCGTCCTCTTCCTCACCGAGGTCCTCCTCGCCGAGGGCGGCAGCCTCTCCGCGGCCGTCGCGCTCGCCGCGACCGCGGCCGCCGGCTCCGCACTCCTCGCCTGCTCCGTCATCAGCGCCCGCTGCGCGTCCCCGGTGCCCCGCACCCGGGTCCGTACGGCCATCAGGGACCGGGAGCAGCGCACCGCGTTCCTCCCGCAACGCGACCCCGACGCCCGGGGCCGCACACGACCCCGGGCACCCGGGCACGCCCTCCTGACGGCCGCCGCGTAGCGAACCCCGCACGTCTTCCCGTACGTACCTCTCGCGCCTCGTGTGCCTCGGGCGTACGTGCGTCCCGTACGGGCGGTGCGCCCCGCGCCGGTCGTCATGCCGAGTGATCACCCCGTACCTCCTCGCAGGTACCTCCCGGCACGACGAGACCCCCGGAGGGCTCACCCATGTCCGCCTTCATGTCCGCTTTCGCGAGCCTGGTCGGCTCCCTCGCCGACCTGCTCCAGCCGTTCTTCCAGACCGCGTCCACCGCCGCCGCGATCGTCCTGTTCACCGCGCTCGTCCGGCTGGCCGTCCACCCCCTGTCGCGGGCCGCCGCACGCGGACAGAAGGCCCGCAGCCGGCTCCAGCCGCAGATCGCCGAACTCCGCAAGAAGCACGGCAGGAACCCGGAGCGGATGCAGAAGGCGATCATGGAGCTGCACGCCGCCGAGAAGGTGTCGCCGCTCTCCGGCTGCCTGCCGAGCCTGCTCCAGATGCCCGCGTTCTTCCTGCTCTACCACCTGTTCTCCAGCAGCTCCATCGGCGGCGAGCCCAACGCGCTGCTCAGCCACGACCTGCTCGGCGCACCGCTCGGCGGGCGCTGGCACGACGCGCTCGCGCAGGGCGGCGTGTTCGGCGGTCAGGGCTGGGTCTATCTGGGGCTCTTCGCGATCGTCGCCGCCGTCGCCACGTTCAGCTACGGACGCACCAAGCGGCAGCTGGCCGCCAACCCGATGGCGCCCGCCGCGGGCCCGGACGGACAGGCCGTGCCCGGGATGGGCGCGATGACGAAGGTGATGCCGCTGCTGTCCTTCTTCACCCTGATCACCGTGGCCGTCGTCCCGCTGGCCGCCGCCCTCTACGTGGTCACCACGACCACCTGGACCGCCGTCGAGCGGGCCTGGCTGTACCGGGACATGCCGGTCGCCGACGGCGCCATGGCCACGGCGCCGTAATCGGCCCGCCCCCACCCGGTGCGGTGCGTGAACGAGCAGGCCGGTCCAGTGTGTGAACGAGGTCTTGCGGAGTGATCGCTTCTCTTGGACGATCAGCCAAGTCCTCCGTCGGCCGCAACCCGCCGGAGGGCCACCACCTCGACCAAGAGGAGTTGGACCGTTGAAGCTGCTTCGAGTCGGTACGGCGGGCGCCGAGCGCCCCGCACTTCTCGACCGCGACGGGACTCTGCGTGATCTGTCGGGGATCGTCCCCGACATCGACGGCGAGCTGCTCGCCGACGCCTCCGCGCTCGCCCGGGTACGGGCGGCCGCCGAGGCGCCCGGCGTGCTGCCCGCCCTGGACGCGACGGGGCTGCGGACCGGCCCGCCCCTGGGACGCATCGGCAAGATCGTGTGCATCGGGCTGAACTACCACGACCACGCCGCCGAGACGGGTGCGGAGATCCCGGCGGAGCCGATCCTGTTCTTCAAGGCGCCCGACACCGTCGTCGGACCCGACGACACGGTCCTGGTGCCGCGCGGCAGCCGGAAGACCGACTGGGAGGTCGAGCTGGCCGTCGTCATCGGGCGCACCGCCCGCTACCTGGAGACGGCCGAGGAGGGCCTCGCCCACGTCGCCGGGTACGCGACGGCGCACGACGTCTCGGAGCGCGAGTTCCAGATCGAGCGCGGCGGCACCTGGGACAAGGGCAAGAACTGCGAGACGTTCAACCCGCTGGGCCCCTGGCTGGTCACCGCCGACGAGGTGCCCGACCCGCAGGCCCTGCCGCTGCGGCTCTGGGTCAACGGCGAGCTGAAGCAGAACGGCACCACGGCCGAGCAGATCTTCCCGGTCGGCGAGGTCGTCCGCTACCTCAGCCACTTCATGACGCTCTACCCGGGCGACGTGATCAACACCGGTACGCCCGCCGGGGTCGCGATGGGGCAGCCCGAGCCGAAGCCGTACCTGAGGGCGGGCGATGTGGTGGAGCTGGAGGTGGAGGGGCTCGGCCGGCAGCGGCAGGAGCTGAAGGGGGCGTAGGCCCTCTCCCGGGCGGGAGGGGCCGGAGCCCCCGGGCCGGAGGAACCGGACCTCCCGAGCCGGAGCGGCCGGGGCGCCGCCGTCACACGTACCAGGACGTGCAGGCGGGGCGCCGCGCAGGCGGGGCGCGCAGACGGGGCGCCCTCACGCGTCCGGTGACGGCGCCCGGTCCCTGTACGGTGACGGCGCTCCGGTCCCGTACGGTGACGGCGCTCCGGTCCCGTACCGGCCCCGCTCAGCCTCCCGGCGTCGCCGCGAACCGCTCCAGCGCCTCGACCACCATCGCGTGGTCCTCGGCCTGCGGCAGCCCGGACACCGTGACCGTGCCGATCACGCCCGCACCCTCCACCGCGATGGGGAACGAACCGCCGTGTGCCGCGTACGTGTCCGGGTCCAGGCGCGAGGACTCCTCGAACGTGGTGCCCTTCGCCCGGAACCGGGTGCCCACCAGATACGAGCTCTCGCCGTACCGCTCGACGACCTTGCGCTTGCGGTCGATCCAGGCGTCGTTGTCCGCGCTGGAGCCGGGCAGCGCCGCGTGGAAGAGCTGCTGCGCGCCGCGCCGGATGTCGATCGCGACCGGTGCGTGCCGCTCCCGGGCCAGCGCGACCAGCAGGCTGCCGAGCGCGAACGCGTCGTCGTACGAGAAGTGCGCGAGGGTGAGCCGGCGCTCCTGGGCGATCAGCTCGGAGATGGTGGGGGAGGCGGTGCTCATGCGCGCTGCTCCTTCGCCTGCTGGTCCTCGTCGTGGTGGGGGAGGAGGGTGACGGAGACGCCTTCGCGGGCCGAACGGCGGGCGGCCTCCAGGACGTCCAGCGCGGCGGCGGCCTGGAGCGCGGTGACCGGGTTGTCGCCGGCGCCGTGTACGGCGGCGGCGACGGCGGCGTAGTACGCGGGGTAGTCGCCGGGCAGCGTACGGACCGGGGTGCCGCCGCCGGTCAGCGGGGACTCGCCGGAGCCGAGGCGGCCCCACAGCTCCTCCGCCTCCTCGCCCCACGGCTCACCGGCCACCGGGCGCAGGCCCTCGCGCAGGGCCGCCTCCTGCGGGTCCAGGCCGTACTTCACATAGCCCGCCTTCGAGCCCAGCACCCGGAAGCGCGGGCCGAGCTGGGCCGTGGTGGCGCTGACGTACAGATGCGAGCGGACCCCGTTGGCGTGGGTGATCGCGAGGAACGTGTCGTCGTCCGCCGCCGCGCCCGGCCGCCGCACGTCGGACTCGGCGTACACCTGGACCGCCGGGCCGAACAGCATCAGTGCCTGGTCGACGACGTGGCTGCCCAGGTCGTACAGCAGACCGCCGATCTCCTCCGGGTCACCCGACTCGCGCCAGCCGCCCTTCGGCTGCGGCCGCCAGCGCTCGAACCGGGACTCGAAACGCTGTACCTCGCCCAGCTCGCCCTCGGCGATCAGCCCGGCCAGGGTGCGGAAGTCGTTGTCCCAGCGGCGGTTCTGGAAGACGGAGAGCAGCAGCCCGCGCTCCTCGGCGAGGGCCGCCAGCTCGCGCGCCTCGGCGGCGGTCCCGGCGACCGGCTTGTCCACGACCACCGGCAGCCCGGCCTTCAGCGCGGCCGTCGCCAGCGGGACGTGCGTCCTGTTCGGAGTGGCGATCACGACGAGGTCCAGCTCGTCGGCGCGCTCCCACAGCTCCTCCGGCGAGGCGGCGAGGCGGACGCCGGGGAACGCGGCGAGGGCCTCGGCCCGGCGCTCCTCGTTCGCCGTGACGACCGTGTCGAGGACCAGTCCGTCGGTCGCGGTAACCAGCGGGGCGTGGAAGACGGAGCCGGCCAGGCCGTAGCCGACGAGGGCGACGCGGAGGGGCGCGTCGGAGGCGTTGGGGGCGTTGGAGGTCATGCGATCCACTTAAGCAACGCTGTTGCCAAAGTGCAAGCGACCGGCACAATGGGGTGGTGAAGAGGAGTGAACCGTGAACGGGAGCCGGACGAAGACCCAGGCCGGGGTCAACCTGCCGGCGTTGCGCCACCACAACGCCACGCTGGTCCTCGACCTGCTGCGGGCCGCCGGGGCGGAGGGCATCAGCCGGCTGGAGCTCGCCGAGCGCACCGGCCTCACCCCGCAGGCCGTCAGCAAGATCACCGCCCGGCTGCGGGAGGACGGTCTCGCCGTCGGCGCGGGCCTGCGCCCCTCCACCGGCGGCAAACCGCGTACCGTGCTGCGGCTGGTCCCCGACGCGCAGTTCGCCGTCGGGCTGCACCTGGACCGCGACGGGCTCACCGCCGTCCTGGTCGACCTCGCGGGCCGGCCGGTCGCGGTCACCCGCGCGCCGCTCGACCTCGGCGCTCCGGCGGACCGGGTCCTCGCGGACGCGGCGGACGCCGTACGGGACCTGTCCGCCGCCGAACCGCACAAGCGGGTGCTCGGTGTCGGCGTCGCCGTGCCCGGTCCGCTGGACCACCGGGACGGCGTGCTGCGCCGGGTCACCGGATTCCCGCAGTGGGACGGGTACCCGCTGCGCGCGGCCCTGGCCGAGCGGACCGGGCTGCCGGTGGTGCTGGACAAGGACACCAACGCCGCCGCCCTCGCCCTGGCCCTGTCGCTCGACGAACCGCGCGGCGACTTCGCCTACCTCCACCTCGGTACGGGGCTCGGCGCGGGCCTGGTCCTCGGCGGCGAGGTGCACCGGGGCGCGCGGACGGGCGCGGGCGAATTCGGCCACCAGACGCTCCAGTTGGACGGCCCGCTCTGCGGCTGCGGCGGACGCGGCTGCATCGAGGCGCTGTGCCTGGCCGCCGAGGCGCGCGGCGACCGGGGGGAGGCCGCCCGGGTCCTGGGAACGGGCGCGGCGAACCTGGTCGGCCTGCTCGGCATCGACCGGGTGGTCCTGGGCGGCAGGACGGTGGCCGCCGACGAGGACGCGTACGTGCGGGGCGTCCGGGCCGTGATCGAGGAGCGGGCCGCGCGGGGCGGGGCGGGCGCGGGCGTGACCGTCACGGTCGCCCGGGGCGGCGACCGGCCGGTCGCGGAGGGCGCGGCGCAACTGGTGCTCGCGCCGGTGTTCGGGCGGGTGGGGGAGCGGGGCGGGGAGCACGGTGAAGAACAAGGTGGAGAGCGAGGTGGGACGCAACGTGGAGAGCGAGGTGGGACAGTCGGGTGATCATATGAATCAAGTCGGCATGTCGACTCTCTGAGTCCGCGCGCGCGTGCTTGCGTCGGAGGCCACCGCCGGAGGCCCCGCTCCGGTCGTCGCGAGCAGTGAAGGGTGACCCCCATGCCCCCCACCTCCTGCGCACGGCTGCGTGACGCCCGTGCGCTCGCCGCCCTCGGGCTGGCCGCCGGGATCACGGTGCCCGCCGCGCTCCTGGGCGGCCCGCAGGCCGCCGCCCTGCCGGCCGCGTCCGCAGCCGCCTCCTTAGCCGCCGACCGGCAACCCGTCTGCGGTGACCCGGACGCCAAGGACTTCCCCATCGAGACCCGGATCCAGGATGCCCCGGACAGGTACGCCTCCGGCGGCGGCTACGGCACCTGGTTCCTCGACCTCACCAACACCACCGACACGTCCTGCCGGGCCCTGCATCCGGTTCTCGTCCTCGCCGACCGCGACCGCAGGCTGACGTCGGACCAGATCCAGCTGGAGTTCTCCGAGCCCGGCCGCCCGGAGATCGAACACCGGGTCACCTGGGAGAGCACCGACCGCGACGAGCAGATCGGCGTCTTCGGCGGCGATAGGGGCGAGGCAGGCAAGAAGGAGGGCACGGAGGAGGGCAAGGAGGACGGCGGGGAAGCGGGCGAGGCGGGGACGTCGAGCGGCACCGGAACCGAGACCGACGGCTCCGGCGAGGGGTTCCTCGGTTTCACCGTTCCCGCCGGTGAAACCGTCTCCGTACGCGTCCGGATGGCCTTCACCTCCGACACCGCCCCCGGCCCGGTCACCGCCCACGCCGCCGTCGTCCAGCGCCGCCACCAGGACAAGGCCAAGGGTGGCGGGCGCGAGGACGGCGAATGGGTGGGGGAGTCCGAGGACTACCCCTTCGTCATCGTGGACGGCGCCACGGGCGGCATCCGCGAACCGGACTCTCCGTCCGAGCGCCCCCGGTCCGAGCACCCCCGGTCGGAGTCCCCGCAGCCGGAAAGCCCTCGGCCGGAACGTCCTGATCCGGCACGCACCGACCCGGGTGACGGCACCCGCACGGACCCGGGTGACGGCACCCGCACGGACCCGGGTGACGGCACCCGCACGGACCCGGGTGAAGGCACCCGCACGGACCCGGGC
>NZ_NTGZ01000090.1 GCF_002551245.1 Streptomyces sp. rh34 | reverse complement strand
TCGAAGCGGGTCTCGCATTTCCTTCTCGCCTTCCGGTTCTTCGCTTTCGCGTTTTCCCTTTCGGCGAGTCCGACTTTACCAGACTCTTTTCCGTTCCGTTTCCGGCCCGAATTCGATTTCCGGTGGCCTGTCGAGCGGCCTTGCCTTTCGGCGGATCCGACTTTATCAGAGATTCTGAGTCGGAATTCCCACCCTGCTCGGGAGCTTCATCCGAGCGCACGAGTGCGCGTGGTGCTTCCCGTTCAGGCGGAGACGTAAACGTACTGGAGCGGGGCTCCCCGATGCAAATCGGGGGCCCCGCTCCAGGTCAGGCGAGCGTGAGGGTCAGACCTCGACGACGACCGGAAGGATCATCGGGCGCCGGCGGTAGGTGTCGGACACCCACTTGCCGACGACCCGGCGGACCATCTGCTGGAGCTGGTGGGGCTCCATCACGCCGTCCTGCGCCGACTTGTCCAGGGCTTCCTGGATCTTCGGCGTGACCGCCACGAAGGCGCTGTCGTCGATGCCGGAGCCCCGGGCCTGGATGTGGGGGCCGCCCACGATCTTGCCGGAGGAGCTGTCGACCACGATGAACACCGAGATGATGCCCTCGTCTCCGAGGATACGGCGGTCCTTGAGGGAGGTCTCGGTGACGTCTCCGACGGAGAGTCCGTCGACGTAGACGTAGCCGGCCTGGACCTTGCCGACGATCTTCGCCTTGCCGTCGATGAGGTCGACGACCACGCCGTCCTCGGCGATGACGATGTGGTCCTTCGGCACGCCGGTGAGGGCGCCCAGTTCGGCGTTGGCGCGCAGGTGGCGCCATTCACCGTGGACCGGCATCAGGTTCTTCGGCTTGCAGATGTTGTAGAAGTACAGCAGCTCGCCGGCCGAGGCGTGGCCCGAGACGTGGACCTTGGCGTTGCCCTTGTGGACGACGTTGGCGCCCCAGCGGGTCAGGCCGTTGATCACGCGGTAGACCGCGTTCTCGTTGCCCGGGATGAGGGACGACGCGAGGATCACCGTGTCGCCCGGGACGATCCGGATCTGGTGGTCGCGGTTGGCCATCCGGGAGAGGGCGGCCATCGGCTCGCCCTGCGAACCCGTGCAGACCAGCACGACCTCGTCGTCCGGGAGGTCGTCGAGGGTCTTGACGTCGACGACCAGTCCGGCGGGAACCTTCAGATAGCCCAGGTCCCGGGCGATTCCCATGTTGCGGACCATCGAGCGGCCGACGAAGGCGACCCTGCGGCCGTACTCGTGGGCGGCGTCCAGGATCTGCTGGATGCGGTGCACATGGCTGGCGAAGCTCGCCACGATGATGCGCTTCTGGGCGTTCGCGAAGACCGTGCGCAGGACGTTGGAGATGTCCCGCTCCGGCGGCACGAAGCCGGGAACCTCGGCGTTCGTGGAGTCGGAGAGGAGGAGGTCGATGCCCTCTTCGCTCAGCCGGGCGAACGCGTGCAGGTCGGTGAGACGGCCGTCCAGCGGAAGCTGGTCCATCTTGAAGTCACCGGTGGCCACGGCCATGCCCGCGGGGGTGCGGATGGCGACGGCGAGGGCGTCCGGGATCGAGTGGTTGACCGCGATGAACTCGCAGTCGAAGACGCCGATGCGCTCGCGCTGGCCCTCGGTGACCTCGAGGGTGTACGGACGGATCCGGTGCTCCTGGAGCTTCGCCTCGATGAGCGCGAGGGTCAGCTTGGAGCCGATCAGGGGGATGTCCGGCTTCAGGCGCAGCAGATACGGGACACCACCGATGTGGTCCTCGTGGCCGTGCGTGAGGACGATGCCCTCGATGTCGTCCAGGCGGTCCCGGATCGTGGTGAAGTCCGGCAGGATCAGGTCGATGCCCGGCTGCTCCTCCTCGGGGAAGAGGACGCCGCAGTCGACGATGAGCAGGCGGCCGCCGTACTCGAAGACCGTCATGTTGCGGCCGATCTCGCCCAGGCCGCCGAGCGGGGTGACCCGCAGGGCGCCCTTCGGGAGCTTCGGCGGGGTACCGAGTTCAGGATGCGGATGACTCAAAAGACTCTCCTTACCACGCACGCCACGTACCGCTGAGGCACGTGGCGCGCATGTCATTCGTGCACTTGCTGTTGTCTTGGGGTGGTGCTCGATGCGAGTCGCCTCGCCTGTTCAGTTGTGAAGTCTGTGTGCACAGCAGTCGGTGACTACAGCTGTACCCCGCCGGCGGCGAGGTCGATCTTGAGCTGGGACGTCTCCTGGGCGCTGAGCTCCACCAGCGGCAGGCGCAGCGGTCCGGCCGGGAGTCCCTGGAGGGTCAGGGCGGCCTTCGTGGTGATGACGCCCTGGGTGCGGAACATCCCGGTGAAGACCGGGAGCAGCTTCTGATGGATCTCCGTGGCCTTCTGGACGTCGCCGCTCAGGTGCGCGTCGATCAGGGCCCGCAGCTCGGGGGTGACCACATGGCCGACCACGGAGACGATGCCGACCGCGCCGACCGAGAGGAGCGGCAGGTTCAGCATGTCGTCGCCGGAGTACCAGGCGAGTCCGGATTCGGCGATGGCCCAGCTGGCGCGGCCCAGGTCGCCCTTGGCGTCCTTGTTCGCGACGATCCGCGGGTGGTCGGCCAGCCGGACGAGGGTCTCCGTGTCGATCGGCACCCCGCTGCGGCCGGGGATGTCGTACAGCATCACCGGCAGGCCGGTGGAGTCGGCGATGGCGGTGAAGTGCCGGAGCAGACCCTCCTGCGGCGGCTTGTTGTAGTACGGCGTCACGGCGAGCAGGCCGTGGGCGCCGGTGCGCTCGGCCGTCCGGGCCAGCTCGACGCTGTGCCGGGTGTCGTTGGTGCCGATGCCGGCGACGACATGCGCCCGGTCGCCGACCGCTTCGAGTACCACTCGTACGAGCTGGTCCTTCTCCGTGTCACTGGTGGTCGGGGACTCACCGGTGGTGCCGTTGACGATCAGGCCGTCATTGCCTGCGTCCACCAGGTGGGCGGCGAGCCGCTGGGCGCCGTCGAGGTCGAGAGCGCCGTCCGCCGTGAAGGGCGTGACCATAGCGGTGAGGACCCGCCCGAAGGGGGTCTGCGGAGTGGAGATCGGAGCCATGGGTAACACGCTACTCGCTGCTCAGCGCGCGGGGTCCCCTCGGGGGGACGGGGAAGAGGAGCCCGGCACTGCCTGCTCGGGGGTTCAAGCAGTGCCGGGTCCGTTTGTTCAGCCTAGATGAACTTCTCGAAACGCCGCAATACGGACACCGCCTACGGGGCTACCCGTCCGTTTTTGTTGAAGGCCGCATGAGTGAGCGGCATGAGCTGCTCCCAGTGGGCTTCCATCTGCTCGCCGACCATCTCGATCTCGCGCTGCGGGAAGGACGGCACCTTCGCCAGCTCGTGCTGGGTGCGCAGGCCGAGGAAGTGCATCAGGGAGCGTGCGTTGCAGGTGGCGTACATCGTGGAGAAGAGGCCGACCGGGAGGACCGCACGGGCGACCTCGCGGGCCACGCCCGCGGCCAGCATCTCCTGGTACGCCTCGTAGGAGGCCCGGTAGGACTCCTCCATGGCGCGGGTCGTCAGGTCGTACTGATCCTCGGTGCCCTCGACGAACTCGTACTTGCCGGGGCGGCCCTGCTGGACCAGCTTGCGGGAGGTTCCGGGGACGTAGAAGACCGGGTCCAGCTCCCTGTAGCGGCCTGATTCCTCGTTGTAGGACCAGCCGACGCGGTGCCGCATGAACTCGCGGAAGACGAAGATCGGGGCACTGACGAAGAACGTCATCGAGTTGTGCTCGAACGGGCTGCCGTGCCGGTCCCGCATGAGGTAGTTGATGAGCCCCTTGGAGCGCTCGGGGTCCTTGGTGACCTCTTCGAGCGACTGCTCGCCGGCGGTGGAGACCCGCGCGGCGAACAGCACGTCCGCGTCGCGCGCGTCACTCTTCACCAGCTCGACGGTGACGTCGCTGCGGAAGCGGGGCTTAGCGGGTTCGGGATTTTCGGTCACCGACAGGGGTCCTTCCAATGGCGTCGCTCGGGCGGCGACCACTTTACGGGCCGGGCGGACGGCCGCATGTACGCGGCGGTCTCGGGCAGCCGTTCGTGGAGTCCTTCAAACGTTACGGCGATTCGGGGCACCGATCGGGCCGTTCGTACGTCTGACTCATTAGCAGCACCCGTCACTGAGATCAAGGAGAGTTTCCTCATGTTCCGCCGGCGTGAAGCCGTCCCGTTCTCGTTCGTCGCCGAGTCCGACCGATTCCGCAGTAATGTCACCCCTCCTCCCTCGGCCCGCGCCACCGTTCCCGAACTGCTGGGGCGGTCGCTCGTCGGGCTTACCGTGGTCGCCGGTCTCGTGGGCTCTCTGCTGCTGGGGCTCCCGGCTCTCGACTCCGAACAGTCCCCCGCGCACGGCAAGCAGTCCGAAGCGTCACAGGGCCGCTGACTCGTACGGACCCCCTGGGGTGGTCGGGCCGGTCGCACCCTCGGTAGCCTCACCGGGCACAGCAATCGAGCGTGCTTGTGAGTGAGGATGAGTCGTGCCCCTGCCCTTTCTGACGGCCGACCGCGCATTCGATGCGAGCGCGGAGGACGTCGCGCTGCCGTTCGACGACCACGACAGTTGGCGGCGGCCCTACCGCCCCGGCCCGTGGCGGGTCGCGGCGGCGGCCACCCTGTTGTTGCTGGCCTCGTTCGTTCTGCTCGCGGCCATGATCATCGGCGTGGCCGGAGCGCCTTCGGGCGCCACCGTGTGTCTGGCCCTGGCCGGTGTGCTGATCGCCGCCGCCCTGCGACTGCTGCGGGTCGGTGCGTGGGTCAGCCGTCACGGTGTACGGCGTGTCGCGTTCTTCCGGACCACCACGGTGGCCTGGAGCGGCACGTCCGCGGTTCGTACGGTCCAGCAACCCGTGAAGTGGATGGGCCTTCCCCGTACGGTCCAGGGCCAGGCGCTCATCGTGGTCCGAGGCTCAGGTGAGACGCTGCCGCCGCTGACCACCGACCACAACGCGGACTTCCTCGGGCGTGAGGAAGCGTTCGAGCGGGCCACGGACGCGGTGGAGGCGTGGGCCGACGAGTACCGACAGATGTGAACCGTCGCCCGTACGTGGATGAGCCCGGGGCCCTTACGGGTCCCGGGCTCATCTGCGTACGGCGTGAAAGATGTCCTCAGGCGCCGGACGGGCCGGAGGGTGCGGGTTCGGCGGACGGGTGGGAAGGTGCCGGTTCGTTCGCGTGCAGGGCGATCGCTCGTTGCATCGCCTTGCGGGCTCTCGGCGTGTCCCTCGCGTCCTGGTAGGCGACCGCCAGCCTGAACCAGGTCCGCCAGTCGTCCGGGGCGTCCTCGGTCTCCTCGCGGCGTCGGGTGAAGACCGCGTCGGCCGAGTCCCGGTCGATGCGGCCGGACGGGGTGCGGGTCAGTTCGTCGACCGGCAGGCCGCCCTCAGCGTCCAGCTCGGCGGCCAGGGCGTTGGCTCGGCGGACGAACTGGGTGTTCTTCCAGAGGAACCAGACGCCGATCACCGGCAGGATCAGCACGGCGACGCCGAACGTGATCGTGACCAGCGTGCCGTGCCGGATGAGCATCAGGCCACGGCTGCCGACCAGGACGAAGTAGAAGACCAGGACGGCGGCCGTGACGATGTAGGTGATCTTTGCGCGCATGGGTGCTCAGTCAGTTCAGGTCGAGGAAGTGTTCCAGGCCGAACGTGAGGCCGGGAGTGGCCACCACGCGGCGAACACCGAGCAGGATGCCCGGCATGAAGCTGCTGTGGTGGAGGGAGTCGTGGCGGATGGTGAGGGTCTCGCCCTCGCCGCCGAGGAGCACTTCCTGGTGGGCCAGCAGGCCGCGGAGCCGGATCGCGTGCACCGGGACGCCGTCGACGTCCGCGCCGCGCGCGCCGTCCAGGGCGGTGGCGGTGGCGTCCGGCTGGGGCGCGCTGCCCGCCTTGGCGCGGGCCGCCGCGATGAGCTGGGCGGTACGGGTGGCGGTGCCGGACGGGGCGTCGGCCTTGTTGGGGTGGTGCAGTTCGACGACCTCGACGGACTCGAAGTAGCGAGCGGCCTGCTCCGCGAACTTCATGGTCAGGACGGCGCCGATGGAGAAGTTCGGGGCGATCAGGACGCCCGTCGCCGGGGAGTTGTCCAGCCACGTGGTCAGCTGCGCGAGCCGTTCGTCGGTCCAGCCCGTGGTGCCGACGACGGCGTGGATGCCGTGCCGGACGCAGAAGTCGAGGTTGCCCATCACCGACGCGGGGGTGGTGAGCTCGACGACGGCCTGGGCTCCGGCGTCGGCGAGGGTCTCCAGCTTGTCGCCCCGGCCCAGGGCCGCCACCAGCTCCAGGTCGTCGGCGGCCTCGATCGCGGTGACGGCCTCGGAGCCGATGCGGCCCTTCGCGCCGAGAACGGCTACGCGCAGCTTGCTCATCTTGATTCCTTAGGGGATTAGGAGACCGCTTCGTCGAGGCGGTCCGCCTGCTTGTCCTTGAGCGGGCCGATGACCGAGAGCGAGGGGCGGTGGGTGAGGAGTTCGCCCGCCACCTCCCGTACGTCGTCGGGGGTGACCTCCGCGATGCGGGCGAGCATGTCGTCGACGGACATCTGCTCGCCCCAGCACAGCTCGCTCTTGCCGATGCGGTTCATGAGGGCGCCGGTGTCCTCCAGGCCGAGGACGGTGGACCCGGAGAGCTGCCCGATGGCGCGGGCGACCTCGTCGTCGTCCAGACCGTGCGTGGCCACCCGGTCCAGTTCGTCGCGGCAGATCTTGAGGACGTCGTGGACCTGGCTGGGCCGGCAGCCCGCGTACACCCCGAAGAGGCCGCAGTCGGCGAAGCCCGAGGTGTACGAGTACACGCTGTAGGCCAGGCCGCGCTTCTCCCGTACCTCCTGGAAGAGGCGGGAGCTCATGCCGCCGCCGAGGGCGGTGTTGAGGACGCCCAGGGCCCAGCGGCGCTCGTCGGTGCGGGCGAGGCCGGGCATGCCGAGGACCACGTGGGCCTGCTCGGTCTTGCGGTTCAGCAGCTCGACCTTGCCTGCGGTGCGCAGCGCCCGGGATCCCTCGCGGGGCGCCATCGGGACGGCGTCGTGGCGGGAGAGCGCCCCGGCGCGCTCGAAGGCCCGTCGGACCTGGCGTACGACCGTGGCGTGGTCGACGTTGCCCGCGGCGGCGACGACGAGGTGCGTGGGGTCGTAGTGCTTCTTGTAGAAGCGGGCGATCTGGCCGCGGTTCAGCGCGTTGATCGTGTCGACGGTGCCGAGGACGGGGCGGCCGAGGGGGGTGTCGCCGAGCATGGTGTGCGCGAACAGGTCGTGCACGCAGTCGCCCGGGTCGTCCTCGGTCATCGCGATCTCCTCGAGGATGACGCCGCGCTCGGCGTCGACGTCCTCGGGGGCGATCAGCGAGCCGGTCAGCATGTCGCAGACGACGTCGATGGCCAGTGGCAGGTCGGTGTCCAGGACCCGCGCGTAGTAACAGGTGTACTCCTTCGCCGTGAAGGCGTTCATCTCGCCGCCGACCGCGTCGATCGCGGAGGAGATGTCGAGGGCGGAGCGCTGGGCGGTGCCCTTGAAAAGGAGGTGTTCGAGGTAGTGGGTCGCGCCGTTCAGGGTGGGTGTCTCGTCGCGGGAACCGACGTTGGCCCAGATGCCGAAGGTGGCGGACCGGACGGAGGGCAGGGTCTCGGTGACGATCCGCAGACCGCCGGGGAGGACGGTCCGGCGGACGGTTCCGATGCCGTCCTTGCCCGGGAGAAGCGTTTGGGTACGGGCGACGGCCCGCGCCTCCGAGGAGGTGCGGGCCGTCGTCGCGGAACTACGGGACGTCACTTGTCGGTGTCGTCCTTCTTCTCGTCCTCGTCTTCACCCTCGACGACCGGGATCAGCGAGAGCTTGCCGCGGGAGTCGATCTCGGCGATCTCCACCTGGACCTTGGCGCCGACGCCGAGCACGTCCTCGACGTTCTCCACGCGCTTGCCACCGGCGAGCTTGCGGATCTGCGAGATGTGCAGCAGGCCGTCCTTGCCCGGCATGAGCGAGACGAACGCACCGAAGGTGGTGGTCTTGACGACCGTACCCAGGTAGCGCTCGCCGACCTCCGGCATGGTCGGGTTGGCGATCGCGTTGATCGTGGCGCGGGCGGCCTCGGCCTGCGAACCCTGCTGGGCACCGATGTAGATGGTGCCGTCGTCCTCGATCGTGATGTCGGCGCCGGTGTCCTCCTGGATCTGGTTGATCATCTTGCCCTTGGGGCCGATGACCTCACCGATCTTGTCCACCGGGATCTTGACGGTGATGATCCGGGGGGCGTTCGGGGACATCTCGTCCGGGACGTCGATGGCCTCGTTCATGACGTCCAGGATGTGCAGACGCGCGTCACGGGCCTGCTTCAGCGCGGCGGCCAGGACCGAGGCGGGGATGCCGTCGAGCTTGGTGTCGAGCTGGAGCGCGGTCACGAACTGCTTCGTGCCGGCGACCTTGAAGTCCATGTCGCCGAAGGCGTCCTCCGCACCGAGGATGTCGGTGAGGGCGACGTAGTGGGTCTTGCCGTCGATCTCCTGCGAGATCAGGCCCATGGCGATACCGGCGACGGCGGCCTTGAGGGGCACACCGGCGTTCAGCAGCGACATGGTGGAGGCGCAGACCGATCCCATGGACGTCGAGCCGTTGGAGCCCAGCGCCTCGGAGACCTGTCGGATCGCGTAGGGGAACTCCTCGCGCGAGGGCAGCACCGGCACGATGGCGCGCTCGGCGAGCGCTCCGTGGCCGATCTCGCGGCGCTTGGGCGAGCCCACGCGGCCGGTCTCGCCGACGGAGTACGGCGGGAAGTTGTAGTTGTGCATGTAGCGCTTGCGGGTCACCGGGGAGAGGGTGTCCAGCTGCTGCTCCATACGGAGCATGTTGAGGGTGGTGACGCCCAGGATCTGGGTCTCGCCACGCTCGAACAGCGCCGAGCCGTGCACGCGCGGGATGGCCTCGACCTCGGCGGCGAGCGTACGGATGTCCGTGACGCCGCGGCCGTCGATGCGGACCTTGTCCTTGATGACGCGCTCGCGGACCAGCTTCTTGGTCAGCGAGCGGTACGCGGCGGAGATCTCCTTCTCGCGGCCTTCGAAGGCCGGGAGGAGCTTCTCGGCGGCGATCTCCTTGACGCGGTCCAGCTCGGCCTCGCGGTCCTGCTTGCCGGCGATGGTGAGCGCCCGCGTCAGGTCGGAGGTGACGGCCTTGGAGAGCGCCTCGAAGACGTCGTCCTGGTAGTCGAGGAAGACCGGGAACTCGCCGACCGGCTTGGCGGCCTTGGAGGCCAGGTCCGACTGGGCCTTGCAGAGCGCCTTGATGAAGGGCTTCGCGGCGTCCAGACCGGCGGCGACGATCTCCTCGGTGGGAGCCTCGGCGCCGTCCTTGACGAGCTGGATGGTCTTCTCGGTGGCCTCGGCCTCGACCATCATGATCGCGACGTCGCCGTCCTCCAGGACGCGACCGGCGACGACCATGTCGAAGACGGCGTCCTCGAGCTCGGTGTGCGTCGGGAACGCGACCCACTGGCCCTTGATCAGGGCGACGCGGGTGGCGCCGATCGGGCCGGAGAAGGGCAGGCCCGCCAGGATGGTGGAGCAGGAGGCGGCGTTGATCGCGACCACGTCGTACAGGTGGTCGGGGTTGAGCGCCATGATCGTCTCGACGATCTGGATCTCGTTGCGCAGGCCCTTCTTGAAGGAGGGGCGCAGCGGCCGGTCGATCAGGCGGCAGGTGAGGATCGCGTCCTCGGAGGGCCGGCCCTCGCGGCGGAAGAAGGAGCCGGGGATCTTGCCAGCCGCGTACTGCCGCTCCTCGACGTCCACCGTGAGGGGGAAGAAGTCGAGGTTGTCCTTGGGCCGCTTGGAAGCGGTGGTGGCCGACAGCACCATGGTGTCGTCGTCCAGATACGCGACGGCGGAGCCGGCGGCCTGCTTGGCCAGGCGGCCCGTCTCGAAGCGGATGGTGCGGGTGCCGAAGGTTCCGTTGTCGATAACGGCCTCGGCGTAGTGGGTCTCGTTCTCCACTAGTGATTTCTCCATACTCGTCGTCTTTCGTCCTCACGCCCGTGTGGCGGGGGACGGTGCGGGAGAGGCGCACCGTGGATGCGGGCCGGTCTTCGATCGAAGCTCCCGGGCATGTTCCCGGGGGCCACTACCGAGGACCGGCGGCGGCGTCGTCGCGCCTCTCCCTCGTTGTTGCGTTGTTGCTCGTGCGTTCCCGCTTGATGCGTTCTCGCTCGTGCGGGTGTCACTGCACCCAGGTTACTGAGCTTGACACCGGTCGTGCACGTACGGCAAAGGGAGCGGTCCCCTCAAACGCGGGAACCGCTCCCTTTCCACAGCGTCCTTACTTGGCGCCGCCGGCCGCGCCACGGCGGATGCCGAGGCGGTCGACGAGCGCACGGAAGCGCTGGATGTCCTTCTTGGCCAGGTACTGCAGGAGGCGGCGACGCTGGCCGACCAGGATCAGCAGACCACGACGGGAGTGGTGGTCGTGCTTGTGCGTCTTGAGGTGCTCCGTCAGGTCCGAGATCCGGCGGGAGAGCATGGCGACCTGGACCTCGGGGGATCCGGTGTCACCCTCCTTCTGGGCGAACTCGGACATGATCTGCTTCTTCGTAGCGGCGTCGAGCGGCACGCGTACTCCTCTTGATGTTCGAAGCGCCCACGAGTGCCCCTGGTCTTGATCTCAGGGGAGCTTCCGTGACTCGGAGGCGAAGGTCCGATGAGCGCAGCCCCCAGGATGATCCGAGGACGCGTACACAAACGGCCACTGGACAGAGTACCAGCCATTCGGGTCACGCCCCGCCGCCGATCCACCGGCGCCCACCTCTGATCAGCAGGCGCCCGCCGACGATCGACCGGCATCCCTTTGCCGATCGGCCGGCGCCCCTTTGATGATCAGCTGGTGAGTGCTCGGATCGAGTGGTAGACGTCGAAGACCGCGAGGCAGAGCGGTAGCAGCGTCAGCAGGACGACCGTTTCGGCGATCTCCAGGAAGCGTCCCCAGAACGGTGTCACCCCCTTGCGCGGCACGATCAGGCCGATGGCGGTGATCAGGACGGCGACGCCGGCGACCGCGGCGGCGAGCCACACCGTACGGATGTCGAGTGCGGTGCCGTCCCCCCGCAGCGCGTCGCGCACCAGGGCGACCGGCGGGTTGAGGGACAGCCCCAGGCCCAGCAGGACGAGGGAGCCGAGGCCCGCGGCGAGCGTGCAGCCGACCTGGGCCGTGTAGCGGAAGAGATGGGCGCGCATCAGCATGGCGACCCCGGTGGCCAGGGCGAGCAGCTGGCCCCAGACGTTGTCCGAGAACCCCAGCACCGCGGCGGCCGCCACGGCGACCAGGGCGCAGCCGCCGACCAGGCCGAGGAGCAGTTCATGGCCGCGCCGCGCCTGGGCGGCGAGGCGTACGGCGTCCACCGGGCCCGAGGGCGCGGGCTCGGAGGTTCCGTAGTCGCCGACCGTGGTGCGGGGCGGCTCGAATCCGATGGGCAGCCGGGCGAAGCGGGTGGAGAGCCCCGGCAGGAAGGCGAGGGCCCCCACGGCGAGCGGGGAGCACACGGCGGCGGCCTCGATCGGCTTCATGTCGCTGAGGATCGCGGTGAAGGTGACCAGGAGGCCGACGGCGCTCGCGAAGACGAACGCGACGAACGGCCCGTCCCCGCCGGGCGCGACGATCATCAGAATGACGGCCACGACCAGGACCGCCGCACAGGCGAGCAGGAACTGCAGCCGTCCGACGCCCTGCCCGGCGCTCGGAGGCAGCAGGCCGGATCCCGCCACCGCGGCGTTCACCAGGGCGCCGGTGCCGAGCGCGATCGACGAGGCACGGTCGTCGTACACCCGCGCGCGTACGCAGGCGAAGGCGAGCAGGAGCAGGGCGACGACGGCCGCCAGGATTCCCGGCAGGCCGTGCATGTCGTGGAGCGGGTCGGCCGTCCACAGCACGAAGCCGAGCAGGGCCAGCAGGACGGAGCCGCCGAAGAGGCCGGCGCCGCGCATGAGGGCGTCACCCCAGAGCGTGCGGTCCTTGGCCACGGCGGTGGCGACGGCGTCCGAGACGTCGTCGAAGACTGCGGGGGGCAGTGATTCGGAGAAGGGCCGCATCGACAGCAGCTCGCCGTCGAGAATGCGGTGGCCGGCGAGCGTACGCGCGCTGTCCAGGACCGTGCCGTCGCGGCGCACCAGGTGGTAGCCGACCGGTGCGCCGGGGGCGGGGCTCTGACCGGACAGCCGGAGGATCTCGGGATACAGATCGGCTACGGGGATGTCCTCGGGCAGGGCCACGTCGACACGGCTGTCGGGCGCGACGACCGTGACCCGGCAGAATCCGGTGCCACTGCCGGACGGGGTCCCGTGACTTTGCCGACCGGGTCCGGTGGCTGCCGCTTGGGCCGTCATGGTCACGTGGTGCTCCCCCTACTGGCTTGTTCTGCTGCTGTCTGCGCCGCTTCCGCCGGGTCGCGTCCGCTTCTGCCGGAAACACACCGCCGGGACCACGGATCGCACCGCACGTCCCGAATGACCGTCTTCTCGCGACAGTTAGCGGATGCGTACACGCGTCGCGACACCCTACCGCCATGGGGCCGCCGCCACGCCAGTAGGATCCTTCCCGCGGATGGAGCCCGTCGCCACGGGGGCGCCGATAGGAACACTTCCGTCCGGCAAGGGAATTGGTGAGCTGTGAGCCAGATCGTCGTCAAGCGCCCACCGCGGGCCCTGCCCACCGAAGTGCCGGTCGAGCAGGTGCAGTTGCAACCACCGCCGGAACTCCCCCGAGGCCAGCAGGAGGGGGCGCTGATGCAGCTCCTGCCGATGCTGGGCATGGGTGGTTCCGTCGTCTTCTTCTTCATGACGCCGAACCCGATCATGCGGATCATGGGCATGATCATGATCGCCTCGACGCTGGCCATGGCCATCGCGATGCTCGTGCGGTACCGGCGGGGCACTCAGGGTGAGCTGGCGGACATGCGCCGCGACTACCTGAAGTATCTGACGCAGACCCGGCGCACGGTGCTGAGGACGGCCCGCAAGCAGCGGGACGCGCAGTTCTACCTCCACCCCTCTCCCGAGCAGTTGTGGGCGCTCGTCGCCGAGGGCAGCCGGGTGTGGGAGCGGCGTGCCGGTGACGCGGACTTCGCGCAGGTGCGCATCGGGCTGGGCAGTCAGGAGCTGGCCACGCCGCTCATCGCGCCCGAGACGGCGCCGGTGGACGAACTGGAGCCGCTGGCGGCCGGGGCGATGCAGCAGTTCCTGGCGACGCACTCCACGCTGGACGGGCTGCCCATGGCCGTCTCGTTGCGGGCGTTCTACCACCTGACGATCAGCGGCCACGCGGATTCCGCGCGCTCCGCGGCGCGGGCCGTGGTCGGCGGGCTGGCCTCTCTGCACTCCCCCCAGGACCTGGTGATCGCGGTCGCGACCGGTGCGGAGGCCGCGCCGCAGTGGGAGTGGGCGAAGTGGCTCCCGCACGCCCAGACCTCCGGGCCTGTGGACGGTGCGGGGAGCCGGCGCCTCATCACCACCAGCGCCCTGGCCCTGGAGGAGCTGCTGGCCGGCCGCCTGGAGGGCAGGCCCCGCTTCCAGCCCGGCGGTCAGCCGCTCATGGAGCAGCCGCACGTCGTGGTGGTCCTGGACGGCGAGTCGGTGCCCCCCATGTCGGTGCTCGCCTCGGCGGAGGGCCTGCAGGGCGTGACGGTCGTCGAGGTGGTGCCGGGTGAGGTCACCGGGTCCCGCGGAGGCCTCTCCATCGTGGTGCAGCCGACGTCGCTGCAGCTGGAATCGGGCCAGGGGCTCGTCTACGACGGGGTTCCGGACCTGCTGAGTTACGAGGCCGCCGAGGCGCTCGCCCGCCAGCTGGCCCCGCTGCACATGGCCACCGGCGGGGACGACGACGAGCCTCTGCTGGCCAACCTGGAGTTCACCGATCTGCTGAACCTGGGGGACGCCGCCTCGATCGAGGTCAGCCGGACCTGGCGGCCGCGATCGCAGGCGGAGCGGCTGCGGGTGCCGATCGGTGTGGGCGAGGACGGCGCGCCCGTGATGCTGGACCTCAAGGAGGCGGCTCAGGAGGGCATGGGTCCGCACGGTCTCTGCGTCGGCGCCACCGGTTCCGGCAAGTCCGAGCTGCTGCGCACGCTGGTGCTCGGCCTCGCCGTCACCCACACCTCGGAGACGCTGAACTTCGTTCTCGCCGACTTCAAGGGCGGTGCGACCTTCGCCGGTATGGCGCAGATGCCCCACGTCGCGGCCGTGATCACCAACCTCGCGGACGACCTGACGCTGGTCGACCGCATGGGTGACTCCATCAGCGGTGAGCTCAACCGCCGGCAGGAGATGCTGCGCGACGCGGGCAACTACGCCAACATCCACGACTACGAGAAGGCACGCGCGGCCGGTGCGCCGCTGCAGCCGATCCCCTCGCTCGTCCTGGTCATCGACGAGTTCAGCGAACTCCTCACCGCCAAACCCGACTTCATCGAGATGTTCGTCCAGATCGGCCGTATCGGCCGGTCGCTGGGCGTGCATCTCCTGCTGGCCTCGCAGCGTCTGGAGGAGGGACGGCTGCGCGGCCTGGAGACGTATCTGTCGTACCGGGTGGGCCTGCGGACGTTCTCGGCGGCCGAGTCCCGGGCCGCGATCGGTGTGCCCGACGCGTACCACCTGCCCAACGTGCCCGGTTCCGGGCTGCTCAAGTTCGGTACGGAGGAGATGGTCCGGTTCAAGGCCGCGTACGTCTCCGGGGTGTACCGCTCGGGCGCGCACCGGACCGCCGCGCCGGGTGCTCCGCTTCCGGTGGACCGCAGGCCTGTTCCGTTCACCGCCGCGCCGGTTCCGGTGCGGTACGTCCAGCCCGCGGCGCAGTCCGGAGGCGTACCGGATCAGCGCTCGACGCAGGACGACGCGCTGGCGGACACGGTGCTCGATGTGATCGTGCGCCGTCTGGAGGGCCGGGGGGCCTCCGCCCACCAGGTGTGGCTTCCGCCGCTGGACAATCCGCCGTCCCTGGACGAGCTGCTCCCGGGGCTCTCCCCGGTGCAGGGCCGGGGGCTGACGCAGCCCGGCTTCGAGGGGGCCGGCCGGCTGGTCGTGCCCCTGGGCGTCATCGACAAGCCGTTCGAGCAGCGGCGCGACACCCTCTACCGGGACTTCTCCGGCGCCGCCGGTCACATGCAGATCACCGGAGGGCCGCAGTCGGGGAAGTCGACGCTGCTGCGGACCCTCATCGCCGGCTTCGCGCTCACCCACACGCCGGAGGAGGTCCAGTTCTACGGCCTCGACTTCGGTGGCGGCGGCATGTCCTCGATCTCGGGTCTGCCGCACGTCGGCGGCATCGCGTCCCGCCTCGACCCCGAGCGGGTACGCCGTACGGTCGCCGAGGTGTACGGCATCCTGGCGCGGCGCGAGGAGTACTTCCGCAGCGCCGGGATCGACTCCATCGCCACGTTCCGCAGGATGCGGGCGCGTGGTGAGATCTCGGTGACGGACCAGCCGTGGGGTGACGTGTTCCTGGTCATCGACGGGTGGGGCAGCTTCCGGACGGACTACGAGGGGCTGGAGACGGCGGCCACGGACATCGCGGCCCGAGGGCTGGGCTACGGCATCCACCTGATCGTCACGGCGTCGCGTTCCATGGAGGTGCGGGCCAGCCTGAAGGACCACCTCATGAACCGCCTGGAGCTGCGGCTCGGCGACGTGATGGACTCCGAACTGGACCGCAAGGTGGCTGCCAACGTGCCCGCCGGGGTGCCGGGCCGCGGCCTGACCCCGGAGAAGCTGCACTTCATGGCGGCGGTGCCGCGGATCGACAGCATCAACTCCGACAGCGACCTGTCGGAGGCCACCGCGGCGATGAACCAGGAAGTCGCCCGCCACTGGACGGCCGCGCCTGCCCCGGCGGTGCGTCTGCTGCCGCGCGCGCTGCCGGCGAGCGACCTCCCGCCCGGCTACGCGGTACCGGAGCGCGGCGTCGCCTTCGGTATCGACGAGAACAACCTGGAGCCGGTGTTCCTGAACTTCGAACAGGACCCGTTCTTCCTGGCGTTCGGCGAGAGCGAGTCCGGGAAGTCCAACCTGCTGCGGTTGCTCATCAAGCAGCTGACCGAGCGGTACGACGGCGACACCTGCAAGCTCTTCGTCATCGACAACCGGCGTTCGCTGCTTGATGTGACCCCGCGGTCGCACCTGGCGGAGTACATCCCGATGTCCAACAACATGGAACATCACATGGCGGCGCTGCACGACCTGATGAAGCGCCGCACCCCGTCCGCCGACGTCACGGCGCAGGAGCTGCGCGACCAGAGCTGGTGGCAGGGGCCCACGGTGTACGTCGTCATCGACGACTTCGACCTGGTCTCCACGTCGAGCGGCAACCCGCTGTCAGCGATCACGGAGCTACTGCCGTTCGCCCGCGACGTGGGCGTCCGCTTCATCATCGCCCGCAACACGGCGGGGGCCAGCCGGGCCCTGTACGAGCCCTTCCTCCAGCGCATGATCGAGCTGGGCGCCCAGGGCGTCATGCTGTCGGGCGACCCGAACGAGGGCGACATCCTCGGCAACGTACGACCGCGCCCGATGCCCGCGGGCCGGGGCATCTTCGTCACCCGGCGCCGGGGGAACCCGCTGGTGCAGACGGGGCTGGTGGAGGGGTAGCCGCGGGCCGGGGGCCCCGGAGGGGGGCGGGGCGCACGGATGTCGCGTGCGCCCCGCCCCCGATCCGATGCTCTTGAGCGGCCTCGGGCTCGGCTCGGCCTCGGGCTCGGGCTCGGCTCGGCCTCGGGACACAGCTCAGGGTGGACACCTCCCGCGCGTGTCCACCCTGATGTGCTGTGCTGTGCTGTGGTGCTTTTGGTGCTGTGCTGTGGAGCTGTGCCCAAACTCCGTTAGAAGTTCGCTGCCGCCCGCTTGTCGCCACCGCGGTAGATGGGCGACGCCTCGCTGACCTTGTTGGCGATTTCCTCGAGGTTGGCGCGGATGGCGTCGGCGTCCGTCCTCCACCTGTTCTGGGCGGCGGTGTAGGCCTGCTTCGCCTCGCCCTCCCACACTTCCGAAACCTTCGCGATCATGGCCTGGATCTCTTTCAGGTCCATGTCGAGCTGCTTCGCCTGCTTCTTGATCTCACCGGCCGCGAGATCAAGGCTCGCGTAAGTGACGACCGTCGTACCGTCGTTGTTTCCCATGCGTTCCTCCGCTGCTTTCGAGTTACGGGATAAGGGTCAGAAGCTGTTCAGGCTGGAGGACTGTTCCTTCGCACTGGTGTTGTGGCCGTCGACAACGTCCACACCCGCGAGGGCCTGGCGGATCTCGTCCTCGTTGTCGCCCGAGATGGTACGGGCGGCCTTGATGGACTCCTGGAAGCGGACGAGCTGCTTGGCCAGGCTGACCATGCGGTTGTTGATCTCGGTCTGCTTCTGGTTGAAGTGGTTGGCGCCGATACCCTTCCACTTGCCTTCGAGGTTGTCGATCGTCGCGTGGAGCTGCCGGAGCTGCCCCTTCACCGAGTCGAACTTGATGCCGAGGTCACCCTCGAGCTTCAGGAGTGCGGCATCTGAGACCTTCTGATCTGCCATGGTTCTCTTTCCCTTTCGGTTGGTTCTGCCAGGCCGGCATGGGTCGCCGGCCGGTACCTGCGGTACGTGCGGTCAAGCGGCCTTACGCCTGCGGACCACGGCGTAGGCCACTCCTCCGAGCACGACCACAACTGCGGCCACTCCGAGGATCAGGCCCAACTGGCTTTCGTCCCCCGAGGACTTGGATTCTTCCGCCGCCACGGGCTTGTCGCCTTCCGCGCCGTTCTTGGCGGGCTGCGGCGAGGCGGAGGTGGCGGGCTTCTCGGACGAGTCGGCGGGACCGGTCGTCCTCTCCTTGGTGAGCGGGCTGATCTCCGGGTCGCCGGGGTCGCCCTTGCCCTTGAGGACGTTCATCGAAGGGCGGATGAGACCGTGACCGAGGTACTTGCTGGTCTCGCCCTTCTTCCAGTCACGGCCAGCCGTGTCGAAGAGGACATTGAGTACCTGGTTGGCGGTCCAGTCGGGGTGGAGGGACCAGACGAGGGCGGCGGAGGCGGAGGCGATGGCGGTGGCGGCGCTGGTGCCGCCGTCGCCGTCGCAGTAGCTCTTGAAGGAACTGTCGCACCAGTACGGGACGTCGTTCCCAGGGGAGGCGACATCCACCGTGCCAGCGTGTTGCGAGTAGGAAGCAACTTTCCCGTTGCGATCTGCTGAAGCAATCCCCACCACTTGAGGAAACGCCGCCGGGTAGTTCTTCTTGTTCTCCTTGTGCCCCTCATTACCTACAGCAGCAAAGAATAGCTTTCCTTTGCTTTCAGCGTATTCGACTGCCTGACGCTCTCGCTCCATATAAAATGGACTACCGAAAGACATGCTGATGATTCGAGCATCACTGTCAGCTGCTGCTCGAATAGCATCCGCAGAATCATAAGCCTTAGAGGAGTGCTCCTCCTGGAAATCACTGTCAGCAATGCGCATGGGGATGATCTTGGCTCCTGGGGCTAGCCCCTTCAAACCGCCACCTTTGCCTGTTCCTGCGATCAGCTCAGCCATCGTCGTGCCGTGACCGTCGTAGTCGTCGTACTCGTCCCCAGCAGCACCAGTGGCATCCAGCCCTTTGAGGACCTGCCCTGTAAGCGAGGGGGTAGTCGCGTTGACGCCCGTGTCGATGACAGCGACTTTGATACCTTCGCCGGTCGAGACCTTCCACATTTCTTCAGCCTGCATCGCGCCGAGGTACCACTGCTTCGACTGCGTGTCGGCTGCAGCTGGCTGCGCCGCGCCGACGAACAGCACACTCCACGAAGCGGCCGCAGCCAGCGCGCCGAGCACACGCACGCGCCTCTGAGCTCGGCCCATTCCCGCTGTCATCCCGACTTCCGTACCTTCCCTGGGTCTGCTACTCGACCACCGGCGGCACGGCTCCGCGCCGTCCGGCATTCCACGTCTCTTCGTCTTCCGTCAGGTAGTCGGGACGGGTCGAACCGTTGTCATCGTCATCCCGGCCGGACTTCTGCCGACCGGCAGGACCACGTACGAGACCTGCCCCGCCAGATGTGAAGCCCTTGGCGTTCGAGCCGGCGCCGACGGCCTTGCGGGGAGCACCCACGACTCCGTTTGCGCCCGAAGTCTGAGCCGGTCGACCGCCGGGGCGGGATGTGGCAGCTGCTGCTCCGCGCCCTCCGATCACTCCCCGCTGGCCGGAGGCTCCGGCAGTAGCTCTGCCTTGAGGCGCGTTCTGGGGAGTTCCTCCGACGATGCCGGTTTTACCACCCGCACGAGGTCCGCCCCCTGTGGACGTACCCCCCTGGCCGGTGATCGGCCGTCCGCTCGTAGGAGTGGAACGGCCGGTGATCGGCGACTGCGGGCCGACCGGCGGACGGCCGGTGGACGATGCTCCGCCTCCCACAGGACTGGGACGACCGACCGGGGGACCGCCCGGCCCTTTGCCTACCGGACCTCCTCCTGTGGGCTGTGCCTTGCCCATGCCCAGGCCGGTCTGGTTCACCGTCCGCTGTGTTGAAGGTCCCGTGGTACGCGCCGGGTTGCCCTGTGTGGTGTTCATGAAAGGCGGCGGAACGGGCGATGGCGGCGTTCCGGTCGGCCCCGTTGCGGGCGTGGGCGACGGTAGCGGTGGGGTGCTGGTAATGGTCGTCGGGGCAGGCGGCGCTTTAACACTGTTGATCTCTGTCGACACGACATCGTCCAACACTGGCCCGGAGCCGAGAACTTCAATCGGACGTCGCCCTTCTGCAGGCCCAAGACCGCCACCGCCCGTGGCCGTCCGTACCGAAGAGCCCGGTACGTCCCTGCTCCCCAAAGTAGTTGCGCCCTCTGCAGAGGCTTCGTCGCCGGTCTGGAGCCTGCGGTTCTCCGGCTTAGGCATTCCGACATCTAGCTTCCTGTCGAACCGCGGCGGCTCCTGCGCCGCCAGCACCTCCTCGGAGACCGAGTAGTACGACGCCAACCGATTGATCTGGTTGATGGCTTCCTGGCGGTTCTTCTCCACCTCAAGCGCAGCCGCGTACTGCGGGTTCGTCTCGGTCCGAGCCGGGAACAGGACGTCGTCCACGTCCGTTTGGATCATCCGGCGGTCGCGCGGCGGCATGGCGCTCTTCACCGACGCCAGGCCGGTGCCCGCGACCGTGATCTGGGTGCCGGCCGCGTCCGCGAAGTCGCCCAGCTTCTCGGCGTGGGCGACCAGGCCCGTACCGAAGGCTCGGAAGGCCGTGCCGGACTCGCCCTCCCAGTCGACCCCCTTGAGGTGGTCCTTCAGCTCCTTCGCCGCGCGCCGGATGGCGTCCCTGGCCTTCCAGAGGGCCTCGCCCGCGCTCTCCAGGTGTTCCGGGTTGGAGTTCTCCACGATGTCGATGATGGCGTTGAGCTTGTGTCCCTCAAAGGAGGTACGGCCCCCGGTGCGAGGGTTGCCAAAACCGAAGGACTCCATGACCCGGCCGGCCGTCTCGGTCATGTCCGTGACGACGATCTGGGTCTGGACTCGTCCCTCGTCCTGCTTGTGCTGCTCGGCCGGCGTCAGGTTCGGCTGCTTCTCGTCGCTCATTCCGCTGCCCACCCGGAGTCCGACTGCTTCTCGTTATTGTCCTGTTCGGACTTGGCGTGCTTCTCGCGTTCCTCGTCCATGCGGGCCTGGATCTCGTAGAACCGTCGCCTGATGTCGTCCTCGACGTTGTCGAAGCCGACAGCCGCCGCGTGCACGCCAAGGCTCAGGTACTCGATCTGGTCGCCGAGGGACTTGGAGAGCGAGACGAGGGAGGAATGGACCCGGTTGTACTGGGTGTAGAGGCCGTCCGCCTCGGCGAAGCGTGCGTTCGGGCCGCTCAGTGAGGCCCGCGAGACCTTCTGGTCGGCGACCTTCGTCTTGCTGGCAGCCGAGCCCTCGAAGTCCGCCAGCAGGGCATCGACACGACTCTTGAACTTCTCCAGCGCACCCACTCCGCGCCTGAGGTCCCCCGTACCGCCACCGCCACCTGGATCGGTCACAATGCCGTCCTCCCCGTTCCGCATCCCCGTTTGCTCGGATCGTCTCGCGTTGCTATCGCACCGACGCGGTCCGATCCGATCTCATCCCGACAACTCTAGTCACTGTGTACGACAGCGCCAATCGACTTGAGCGCCACGTGACTTGTCTCATGGACGACTCGACGACTCCTCACTGCTCTCCAGCGCTCCCGTCGCTATGCCTCGCCCGCCAACCGCCCCGCGCGTCTCCGCTTGTCCCGTACCGCCACGGCCGTACCCGCGATGGCCGCCACCAGGACGCCGCCGCCGACCATGACGTACGTCGCCAGGCGCGCGTTCCGCTCGTCGGCCGTCTCGCCCAAGTGGAGTTCGGCGGGGGTGGGGGCTTTGCCCTTGCTCATCCCCTCGCCCGCGATCGGGCGGTCGATCGGTTTGTCGTCCTCGGTGAGTGCGCGTACCGGGTCCACCACGCCCCAGCCGACCAGGCGGTCGTGGCCCGCGACCGAGCGTTCCGCCGTCTGCTGCATCTGCGCGACGATCTGCTCCTGCGTCCACTTGGGGTGCTTCGCCTTGATCAGGGCGGCGACGCCGGCGACGTACGGGGCGGAGAAACTGGTTCCGTTGTCGGCGCAGTGTCCGCCGCCGGGGACCGTGGAGATCATGTCCACGCCGGGGGCCGCGATGCCGACGAAGTCGCCGGACTGGGAGAAGGCCGCCCGTTCGTTGTTGCGATCCGAGGAGGCGACCGCGAGGACGCCCTTGAAGGAGGCCGGGTAGGTCTCCTTGACGTTGCCGCCGAGTCCGTCGTTGCCGGCCGAGGCGACGACCACGATGTCCCGGGCGAGTGCGTCGTCCACAGCCTGTCTCAGGGCCGGGGACGGCTTCACGGCGTCGGCGGTGTCCTGGGAGATGTTGATGATGTCCGCGTCCGCCTTCTCGGTGGCGTAGCGGATGGCGAGGGCGAGGGTCTCGGCCGTTCCGTGGCCCTCGGCGTCGTTCTGCTGGAGCGGGATGATCGTCGCGTCGGGGGCCAGGCCGCTGAAGCCCGTGCCCTTCATCTCACGCGCGGCGATGATGCCGGCGACTTTGGTGCCGTGGCCCACGGTGTCCGTGGTGCCGTTCTCCTTGCCGCGCTCGATCTTCGTCCCGTCGTCGGCCTTGAGGTTCTTCGGCAGGAAGTTGCGGCCCGCCCCGGTGTCCACGGCGGGCTTGAGCTGCTTGTTCCTGACGTCGACGCCGGTGTCGATGACCGCTACGCGTACGCCCTTGCCGGTGGACTGCTTCCACACCTCGTCCAGCAGCACGCGTTGCAACGCCCAGGGGCGGCCCGGGTAGTTCTTCGAGGGGAACGTGCACTGGGTCGAGTCGGCCGCGGCCGCCGGCAGCGCCGGCAGGGTGACGACGAGGACGGCCGCGGCCGCCGTGGCGGTGAGCAGGCGGCGGGTCGGGCCGTGGTGGTCGTGGTCGTGGGTCGCCATGTCCGTACCTCGCTCACGAACCCTGCGGCTGGCTGGCCGCGCCGGTGGAGAGCCGGGGGCCGGTCGGCAGGAGGGCGGACCAGACCGCCGGAACGGGGTTGGGGTCGACGTCCTTGTAGCCGAGCCGGTTCTGCGCCTGCCGCGCCTCCTCCTGCTGGGACTCCCGCTCCTTCTTCGAGCCGGATTCGCCGATGCCGGAGTCGTCCTGGCCGCTGTCGCTGTTGGACTGCATCGCGTAGCGCAGGCCGGTGTCGGTGACCAGGAACAGGAAGCCGGCGCTGGTCGTGGAGCCCTTGAACTGGCGGAAGAACTCGCCCGAACCCGGCGTGACGTAGGCGCTGCTGGAGCCGGTGGGGAGCGTCGCGGGGAAGCTCGTTCCCACCCACGTGCTCAGCGTGGTGGTGCCGCTGTCCGCGTCGACGCCGCGCAGTACGTTGCACACGGTGTTCCGGCTGCCCTTCGTGACGTCCGGGGAGTTGACGGGCTCGGGCTTGCTGACCGGCCAGTCCCTCTTCTGGTTGAAGGGTGCGCCCGGTTCGAGTTCGGCGGCGCTGACCGGCTTGGCGTTGCCCGCCTGCTTGAGGTTCACCAGCTGGCGGCTGCTGAGCAGGAGCTTGGCGGTGAAGTCCGAAACGGGGGCGACCCTGCCCGGCAGGACGACGTAGCTCTGGGTCTTGGTTCCCGCCGTGGCGGCCAGGACCATGCCGACCCTGTTCGTCCGATCGTCCAGGGTGCCGGGGGCGCCCGCGGGGGCGCCGGGGGTGCCGTCCACGGTCGGGAAGGTGATCGGGGCCCCGGTGTGGAGCGTGGCCAGCCAGGCGGCCGAGACCCGCTGGGGCTCCGTGCCCTGGCCGACGAGGGTACGCAGGAGCAGTTCGTCCTTCTTGACGGGATAGGCCTTGCCGGCGGCGTCCACGATGTAGCGGGTCCGGTCCGGCCCCGGTCCCTCGACGTACATCAGCTCACCGCCCCGCAGGGCGTTCTTGCCCTCGGTCTTCTTCTCCTCGCGCTCGGCGAAGATGAAGGTCGCCTTCTGGATGGCCCTGCCGCCCTCGCCGGGCCGTTCGCAGACCGCCCAGCGTTTGGCCGCACCCGCTTCCTTGGAGTCGGGCAGCCGGTCGGGGGCGTACGGGATGCCGAGCGTCGCACCGTGCGGAATCTTGCCGCTGTCCAGGACCGATTCGCTGACGTTGACGACGGTGCCCTTGTCCGGGGCGAGCAGGAGCTTGGCCGAGGCCATGTTCAGGACGGGGTGCAACTGCTTCTTGCCGTCGGTCTCCAGCACCACGTAGCGGGTGGTGGATTTGCTGGCGATGATGACGTGTTCCTTGGCGGCGTCCCACTTCTGTGGGGCGACCGGCTTGAACATGCCCCAGGCGCCGAAAACGGCGAGAACCACGACGGCGATGATGGCCCCGGGCAGTACCGCGCGCAGCGGTTTGGGGGCGCCTTCCTCGGAACCTGTGGGGTTGGGTTGCAGGAACTGTGCGATCAACCTCCGCTTCGCAAAGGTATAGGCGTTGAGCTCATCCCGCCGTGATGCCATGTGTCCGCTGACCCTTCTCCCCAGTGATCGAACAGGGTCCCACACGCACCGTCGGCCCCCGCTGCCGTACCGCGCCCCTACTATGCCTGCTGGGGTTCCGCTCCCCGTGCTCAGGTAGGGTGACGACCCGATCAACACCCGTGTAAAAAGCGGTGAATACGGACACGAGGGGGCAACGCGGCGATGGGTGCAGCTACGCGCGAGCGTACCGGGCGGGCGGGCCGTCGAGCCTCCGGGACTTCCCGGAGGCAACGTAGCAACGAGTCGCCCGCGACGCCTCCCGCCCAGCCCTCCGGCACCCCCGGGCCGAACGCTCCCGCCGCGACGACGCTGCGTTCGATCTCCCGGACCGACCGGGTGCGCCCCGTGCTGCGGCAGCTGGTGATCGTCGAGGTGGGCCTCGTGGTCGCCGCCGTGGGCGCGGCGCTCGGGGGCGCCTGGCTGATCCCCTCGCTCGTGGTTCTCGGTCTGCTGGTCGCCCTCGCGGTGGTACGCCGACGGGGCCGCGCGCTCCAGGACTGGATGTCGAGCGCCCTCGGGCTCCGGGCCCGGCGCCGGTCCGCCGGCACGCCGCCCTCGGACGCGGAGCCGATGCTGGCGCCGGTCGCCGAGAACGTGCCCGGCTTCGGCCCGCAGGTGTATGTGGACCGGGCCCACCGGACGGTGGGCATGCTCGGCGACGGCACGTTCCTGACGGCCGTGGTGCGGGTGGAGGCGAGCGGCGAGTCGCTGAGGCCCGCGTTCGGCGCCCGGTCGCTCCCGCTGTCGCTGCTGGGCGACGCCCTCCAGGTGGACGACATCGTGCTGGAGTCGGCGCAGTTGGTGCAGCAGGTGCGCTGCGCACCGGCCCCTCATCTGCCGCAGCAGTCGGTGGCCCGGCTCTCGTACGCTCCGTTGCAGGACCAGACCGGTGCGCCCGCTCTGCGGATGACGTGGGTGGCGGTGAAGCTGGATCCCGAGCTGTGCCGGGAGGCCATCGAGGCGCGCGGCGGCGGGATGGAGGGTGCGCAGCGCTGCCTGGTGCGGGTCGCGGATCATGTGGCGAGCCGGGTCACGGGCGCCGGTTTCCAGGCCGCGGTGCTGGATCAGGACGAGTTGAACTCCGCTGTGGCCACCTCCGCGTGCGCCAACCCCATCCTGTCGGGGCGGGCGGGCCGGCCGGACGCCGCTCCGCAGCGCCGCACGATGGAGACGTCCCGGGTCTGGCGGTGCGACGATCGCTGGCACACCACGTACGCGGTGGACCGCTGGCCCGAGCTTGGCCGGGGCGCGACGCCGCTGCCGCAGTTGGTCGCGCTGCTGACCTCGGTGCCCGCGTACGCGACGACGTTCAGCCTCACCGTGCGCCGCGGGGTGCGTCAGGGCTCGACGAGTGTGGCCGGTCATGTGCGGGTCACCGGCGGTTCGGACACCGAACTCATTGGTGTGAGAAGGACGTTGGAGCAGGCAGCCCGGCACGCCAAGGTGGGGCTGGCACGACTGGACCGCGAGCAGTTGCCGGGCGTCCTGGCCACGCTCCCGCTGGGAGGCGCACAGTGAGCAACCGGACCGAGCCCCGGCGCGGGCTGCGCGGCCCCCGTCACGCGGGTCACACCGTGGCCGCGGACCACCTGGGGGCGTTGTCGCTGCCGGTCGGCGACGACGGCGTGATCATCGGCAACGACGCGAACAACAAGCCGCAGCTGATCGGCTTCCACCGCCCGGTGCCGTACGACGTCACGCTGATCGGCGGGCTGTGGACGGCGCAGGTCCTGGCGCTGCGGGCGGCGGGCACCGGCGCCCGGGTGGCGGTCGAGACCGGTCGCGTCCAGGCCTGGACCACGCTCGCCCAGGCGGCGGGAGCCGGGCTGGAGTGCGTGTCCCTGTACGACGTGGGCCGTGTTCCGCCGACGGGAGCGACGGTGGGCAGCCCCGTGGTCGTCGTGCGGGACTGCGGCATGCGCCCGCCGCGCGGCCGGGTGGTGTCCTCGCCGTGGCAGTCGGTGCTGACGCTGCTTCCTTATCTGAGCCCGGTCGCGCCGCGGTTGATGCGGTCGTCCGCGCTGGTGGGCATCCAACGGGTCTCGCCCGGCGAGGCCGAGCAGATCGGCCGGATCCTGGGGCTGGCGCGCGCCGAGTACGAGGCGCTGCCCACGCTGGCGGACGGTGTCACGCTCTGGGTGGCGGGGCGCGACCACCATTGGGTGATGACGAACGCGACGGACGCCGAGACCGGACTGCTGGGCACAGCTCGCCGGATGGACTGATTCCTGCACCGTTCGGCCCACGGACACCCCTCCCTCCGGGGAACATGGACCACGCACCGAATCCGTTCGATCGAAGGGACGCCGTCATGGGCACCCAGCAGGAAAAGGACGAGCTCTACGCTCTCGACATCTCGGATGTGACGTGGCTCAGCGCGCCCGGCACGGAGGAGGCCGAGGAGCGGGTCGAGATCGCGCATCTGCCGGACGGCGCCGTCGCCATGCGCTCCTCGCTGGACCCGGACACCGTCCTGCGGTACACGGAGGCGGAGTGGACGGCGTTCGTCCTGGGCGCCCGCGACGGCGAGTTCGACCTCACGTAGGTCCGGCGTCGCGCGGGTCCGGTCCCGCGGAGGCGCGCAGCCCCGCGAAGGGTGGCCGCCGGAGTGAGCCGCCACTCTTCGCCCTGTACGTGTATGGAAGGGATTGACCGTCTCGTCGTCCCCTTTCCTTCGCACGTCGTTCACCGGGGTGTGACACGTGGCCCGTGGGGCGGCCCTTGCCGTGCCCTACGCCCTGCCTGAGTTCACCGGATGGCGATTAGGGTGGGTGGGGCGCGGCAGAAGAAACCTGCGAGCAGGTGATGCGCGTCGCAAGGGGGAGAGCCGGGCGGACCGGCACATCGGGAACGGTCGCCCCCACCCACCACGGCACAAGGGTGCTCGACCACACCAGGAGGCAAAGTGAACGGCGATCGGGACGAGATCCGCGGCGGATGGGACATGCCCGTCGACGAGTCGTCCGACGCGGATCCCGCCGAGATGACGGGTGAGTTCACCATCGACTACACCCCTCCCGCCTGGTACACGCAGAACGCGGCGGGGGACTCGTCGGGAGGAGCGGGCTCGCACCTGGCGCCCCCTCCGCCGCCGGTTGGGGCGCCCCTGTCCTCACCCGACCTGTCGGCCACACCCGGCGGCTTCGACCCCAACTGGGCGCCCGCCCCTCCGGGGCCCGCCGAGCCGGCCGTCCCCGCGGTTCCGGAGGCCCCGGCCTCCCCCGCCGTGCCGGAGACGCCGCACGCGCAGGTTCCGGACGCTCCCGCTCCGCAGACGCGGACTCCGGACGCTCCGACCGCTCCGGTGGCCGACAGCGGGGATGCCGGTCCTTTCGGCGGCGGCGACGTGGAGAGCGGCGCGACGATGCGGTTCTCGCCCGCCGCGCTCAAGCGGGAGATCGCGGAGCGCGAGGCGGAAGCCGCAGCCGGATCCGCCGGCGGGGCGGGTTCCGGGTCTGCCGCGAAAGGCCTGTCCGGTGCCGGAGCGACGGACGGCGGGAAGGCCGACGCCCTCGCCTCCGGTACGGACTCCGAGGACGCGTCCCCGTCCGATACGTCATCCGAGCCGGCCGCCTCCCTTCCCTCGCTCGCCGGCACGGACTCCGCATCCGTCTCCCGTACGGACACGGGCTCCCCGGATTCCGAGGACGGCGGCGCGGCCGGAGCGGGCACCGACGAGGCCCGGGTCCCCGGTGACGCTCCCACCCCCGACGCCGTCACGGGCGCGGGCGAGCAGGACGTCGTAGCGCAGGGCACGGATCTCCAGGACGCCGCGCCCCAGGACGCGCCGCCCCCCGCCGCCGACGCCCCGCATGCCGCCGCACCGGTGCCGTGGTCGCCTCCCGCCCAGGGGCTGTC
>NZ_NTGZ01000009.1 GCF_002551245.1 Streptomyces sp. rh34 | reverse complement strand
AGATGTGTATAAGAGACAGAGCCGGGGCCGACCGTACGCAGCTGCTGCCGCAGGCCGGCCACCGTACGCGGACGTCCCCGCGGGCCGCGGGGGGCACGGCCGTCGCCGACGACGCATTCGGCGAGGGCGTCACCCACGGCACCCGGCTGCGTGGCTGGAAGCGCCCCGCGCTCGCGGCCGCCGCGGTCTTCGCCGTCTCCATGGCCGGGATCACCGCGTTCGAGATGATCTCGGGCAACGACCTCAGCGGCGGCCAGGGCACCACCCTCAGCTCCGTCGTGCGCGGCGGCGGCGACCGGGCCCCCGGACCCGCCGGTCCCACGCCCTCCGGTGACACCGGCCGCGACGGGGAAGAGGACGAGCGGCGGCCGACCCCCGACGGCGGCACCGGTTCAGCCCCCGCCACGGACCGGGGCGACGGCAGCGCCGAGAGCTCCGACCCCGGCACGGGCACGGGCACGGGCGGAGAGAACCCGGACACCGGGTCCACCCCTGTGCCGACGCCCTCCGGATCCGGCGGCGGAACCACGCCCGATCCGGCGCCGCCCACCCCGTCGGCCTCCGCCGACGCCGGAACCGGCGCGCCCTCGACCGGCACGGGGGGCGCCGCCGGGCAGGGGGAGCAGGACCCGCCCGGCGCCGACGCCGAGTGACCCACCGGCGTACCGCGCACCGCGCGTCGGCCCCGGTCCCCTCCGCAAGGGAGAGGACCGGGGCCGACGGCGTACCGGAAGCCTCGGGAACTCAGTCGCCGAGCACGCGCCGCAGGTAGTCGTTGCCGAACAGACGGTCCGGGTCCAGCCGGTCGCGCAGCGCGGTGAACTCTCCGAAGCGCGGGTAGACCTCCGACAGGTAGGCCGCGTCACGCGTGTGGATCTTGCCCCAGTGCGGCCGGCCGGCGTGCGCGGTCATGATCCGCTCGACCGCGGTGAAGTACGACCGGTGGGGCGTGCCCTTGTAGAGGTGTACGGCGATGTAGGCGCTGTCCCGGCCCGAAGCGGTCGACAGGGTCATGTCGTCGGCCGGAGCGGTGCGCACCTCGACCGGGAAGCTGATCTTCAGCGGTGACCGCTCGACCATGGCCTTCAGCTCCCGCAGCACCGCCACCGCCCGCTCGCGCGGAACGGCGTACTCCATCTCCACGAACCGCACGCGGCGCGGGCTGGTGAACACCTTGTACGGGATGTCGGTGTACGTACGCGCCGACAGCGCCCGGCTGGAGAGCCTGGCGATCGAGGGGATCGTCGCCGGGACCGCGCGGCCGAGCGCACAGGCGGCCCGGAAGACCCCGTTGGACAGCAGCTCGTCGTCGATCCAGCTGCTCACCCTCCCGGGCGGGGCGGCCGGACCGGCGCTGCGGTTGTTGCGCTTGGTGGTGCAGTTCCCGGTGTGCGGGAACCAGTAGAACTCGAAGTGCTCGTTCTCGGCGACCAGGGAGTCGAAGTCCGCGGTGACCCGGTCGAAGGTCATCGGCTCCTCACGGGCCGTCAGCAGGAAGATCGGCTCCACGGCGAGGGTGACGGCGGTGATCACCCCGAGGGCGCCGAGCCCGATCCGGGCCGCCGCGAAGATCTCCGGGTTCTCCCGCTCCGAGCAGACCAGGACCGTGCCGTCGGCGGTGACCAGCTCCAGCGCGCGGATCTGCGCCGCTATCGACGCCGAGTCCCGGCCCGTGCCGTGCGTGCCGGTGGAGGTCGCCCCGGCGATCGTCTGCTCCATGATGTCGCCCATGTTCGTGAGCGACAGACCCTCGCGGGCGAGAGCGGTGTTGAGCCGCTTGAGCGGAGTGCCCGCCTCCACCGTCACGGTCATCGCCGTCCGGTCGATGTCCCGGATCCCGGTGAGCAGGTCCGGGCGTATCAGCACCCCGTCCGTGGCGGCCGCCGCCGTGAAGGAGTGGCCCGCGCCGACCGGCTTCACCCGCAGGCCCTCCGCGCCCGCCCGGCGCAGCACGTCCGCGAGCTCGTCCACGGACGCGGGGGCCTCGGTGCGGGCGGGCCGGGCGGTGACGGTGCCCGCCCAGTTACGCCACGTGCTCGTCGTCGTCCGTGCGTAGGTGTCGGTCATCTTCCCCGCGCCCTCCCGTCGCAGCCGGCCCGGCCAGCCGGCGATACCCCAGGAACGCCACCGTCGCCGCGAGAGCTCCCGCCACGGCGGGCACCGCGTACCCCGCCTTCGCCCCGGCGGCGTCGACCACCCAGCCGGCGGCCGAGGAGCCGAGCGCCACCCCGACAGCGAGCCCGGTACTGGTCCAGGTCATGCCCTCGGTCAGCTTGGTGCGCGGTACGTGCGCTTCGACGAGGGCCATGGTGGTGACCATCGTCGGTGCGATGGCGAGGCCCGCGACAAAGAGCGCCACGGCCAGCAACGGAAGGTTCCCGGCCAGTTGGAGGGGGATCATACTCACGGCCATCGCGCAGACACCCACCAGCCACCTGGTCCCGGGGTTCCCCTTGAGGTGCAGCAGCCCGAACACGGCCCCCGCGAGGCACGAACCGAGCGCGTAGACGGCCAGCACCAGGGAGGCCGCGGCCTTGTGGCCGCGCTCCTCGGCGAAGGCCACGGTCACCACGTCCACGCCCCCGAAGATCGCACCCGTCGCCACGAAGGTGGCCACCAGGACCTGGAGCCCCCGCGAGCGCAGCGCCGAGCCCCCGGTGTGCTGCGACTTCGGGTGCGGCACCGGCTCGGTCGTACGCTGCGCGGTCAGCCAGAAGACGCCGACCAGCAGGAAGGCGGCGGCGATCAGTGGACCCGCCTCCGGGAACCAGGCCGTGGAGAGGCCGATGGAGATGATCGGGCCGAAGATGAAGCACACCTCGTCGACGATCGACTCCCACGCGTAGGCGGTGTGCAGATCCCGGCTGGAGCCCCGGTAGATCGCCGCCCAGCGGGACCGGACCATCGACCCCACGCTCGGCACACAGCCCGCGCCCACCGCGAAGACGAACAGCGTCCACTCCGGCGCCCCCTGCTGAGCACAGACCAGGAGACCCGCCACCGCCGCCACCGCGACCAGCGTGACCGGGCGCAGCACCCGGCGCTGCCCGTAGCGGTCGACCAGCCGGGAGACCTGGGGGCCGCAGACCGCCGCCGACATCGCCAGGGTCGCGGAGAGCGCCCCGGCCAGTCCGTAGCGGCCCGTGAGCTGGGAGATCATCGTCACGACACCGATGCCCATCATGGACAACGGCATCCGGCCGAAGAAGCCCGCCGCGGAGAATTCCCTGGAACCGGGGGCGGAGAAGATGGCGCGGTAGGGGCTGGGCAAGGGGTACTCCGGTCGTGCCTGTCAGGCGTATAGCTGGCCGATACAGCTTACGGCCGGGCAGACGCGCCGGACACCGGATTCCGGGGCGCCCCGGGGGCGCGGCGCAGGCGCCCGGCCCCCCGGGATTCGCGGCCTTCACGGTCTTCCCGACGGGGCGTCGGATGTCGGTTGCCGCCCTGTCACAGGAGGGTGGCAGGATCGACGTCATGTCCGATCTGCGCGATCCCGCTCCCTACGACGCCCTGCTGCTGCTCTCCTTCGGCGGCCCCGAGGGCCCGGACGACGTGGTTCCGTTCCTGGCGAACGTGACCCGCGGCCGCGGCATCCCCGAGGAACGCCTCAAGGAGGTCGGCAAGCACTACTTCCTGTTCGGCGGGGTCAGCCCGATCAACGCGCAGAACCGCGCACTGCTCGACGCGCTGCGCGAGGACTTCGCGGAGCACGGCCTGGACCTCCCCGTCTATTGGGGCAACCGCAACTGGGCCCCGTATCTGACCGACGTCCTGCGCGAGATGACCGCCGACGGACACCGCCGGATCGCCGTCCTCGCCACCAGCGCCTACGCCTCCTACTCCGGCTGCCGCCAGTACCGCGAGAACCTCGCCGAGTCCCTGGCCGCCCTGGAGGCCGAGGGGCTGCCCGTGCCCCGGGTCGACAAGCTGCGGCACTACTTCAACCACCCCGGCTTCGTGACGCCCATGGCCGACGGCGTCCTCTCCTCGCTCGCCGACCTCCCCGAGGACGTCCGCGCGGGCGCGCACATCGCGTTCACCACCCACTCCATCCCGACGTCCGCCGCCGACGCCTCGGGCCCGGCCGAGGCGCACGGCGAGGGCGGCGCGTACGTCGCCGAGCACCTCGACGTGGCCCGGCTGATCATCGAGGCGGTGCGCGAGGAGACCGGCGTCGCGTACCCGTGGCAGCTCGTGTACCAGTCCCGCAGCGGCGCCCCGCACATCCCGTGGCTGGAACCCGACATCTGCGACCACCTGGAGACGCTGGGCGCCGACGGCGTCCCCGCGGTCGTGATGGCGCCCATCGGCTTCGTCTCGGACCACATGGAGGTCCTGTACGACCTCGACACCGAGGCCACCGCGAAGGCCGCCGAGATCGGGCTGCCGGTCCGGCGGTCCGCCACGGTGGGCGACGACCCGCGCTTCGCCGCCGCCGTACGGGACCTGCTCCTGGAGCGGGCCGCGACCGAGCGCGGCCGGGCGGTGGAGCGCTGCGCGCTGGGGGCCCTGGGGGCCTCCCACGACCTCTGTCCGGTCGGCTGCTGTCCCGCCAGGGCCCCGAAACCCGCCGCCGCCGGGGCCGACAGCCCGTATGCCTGATCCGTGGACGCCCCGACGGATACCCCGTAGAGCCCCTGTTCCGCCGAGTCCCCCGGGAGCACCGTGACCGACCCCACCCTGTCCGAACTGCTCGACCTCGCCCTGGAGGCCGCCCGCCGCGCCGGCGCCCTGCTGCGCGACGGCCGCCCCGCCGACCTGGGGGTGGCCGCGACCAAGTCCAGCCCCATCGACGTGGTCACCGAGATGGACATCGCCGCCGAGAAGCTGATCACCGGCTACCTCTCCGACTTCCGCCCCGACGACGGCTTCCTCGGCGAGGAGGGGGCCAGCTCCCCGGGCAGCACCGGCATCCGCTGGGTCATCGACCCGCTCGACGGCACGGTGAACTACCTCTACGGTCTGCCGACCTGGGCGGTCTCCATCGCCGCCGAGCGCGACGGCGAGCGGGTCGTGGGCGTCGTCGAGGCCCCGATGCGCCGGGAGACGTATCAGGCCGTCCTCGGCGGCGGTGCGTTCGCGAACGGTGAAGCCCTGCGCTGCCGGCCCGCCCCGCCGCTGGACCAGGCCCTCGTCTCGACCGGTTTCAACTACGTCGCCCACGTCCGCGCCCACCAGGCGGACATCGCCCAGCAGCTGATCCCCAGGCTCCGCGACATCCGGCGCAGCGGATCGGCGGCCGTCGACCTCTGCGATGTGGCGGCCGGCCGGCTGGACGGCTACTACGAGCGCGGGCTCCATCCCTGGGACCTGGCGGCGGGCGACCTCATCGCCCGGGAGGCGGGCGCGCTGACCGGCGGCCGCCCGGGACTGCCCGCCGACGGCGACCTGACGGTGGCCGCTACCCCCGGCGTCTTCGAGCCGCTGCAGGCCGCACTCGACGAACTGGGCGCCTGGCACGACTGACGGGGGCCGGAGCCCCGCCCCGAGGAAGGCCCTGACGAGGGGCCTGAGGCCGCCGCACACGCCACGGGGCCCCGGAACACCATGACGGTGTCCGGGGCCCCGTGGCGTACGGCTCAGACGCTGGTGGCGCCGATCTCCACGCCGTGCTCGGCGGCGAGACGGCGCAGATCGTCCAGCTCGCCCTGCTCGACGTCCGCGAGGAAGTCGTCGCCGTCCTCGCGCGCCCGCGTGAGGACGTTCTCGGTCGTCTTGATGCGTTGCAGCAGACCTGCGGTGAAAGCGTCCATGATGCGCCCCCTCATCGTGGGTCGGTGGCACGGGGGTGTGCCCAGGATCCCCCCGGCCGGGGGGCCGGAGGAGCGGGTGATCGCGCCGCCGCTCCGGGGAAATGGAGTGGGCCGTGGCATGCCACGTGACAGGCGTGATCGCGGGTGTGAACCCCTCTTCCCCGCGCCATGGCTCAGAGAAACCTCAACTGGCCCGGAAATCCGCCGTCTTCCCGGCGGGCCGCCGCCGGGAGGTCCGGGCCGCCGCCGTCTTACCGCCGGTTTATGCGCGTTGCGGGCAGGATGTAGGCGCACAGTCGGCATTGCTGCCCGTGTTCGAGCGGGCCCCGCGTGGGCCGCTCGCTCTGTGAACCCATCGAAGGACCGAAGGAAGGACTGCGCCGTGCGCGTACTCGTCGTCGAGGACGAGCAGCTGCTCGCCGATGCGGTGGCCACCGGACTGCGCCGGGAGGCCATGGCCGTCGACGTCGTCTACGACGGTGCCGCGGCCCTGGAGCGCATCGGGGTCAACGACTACGACGTCGTCGTGCTGGACCGGGACCTCCCGGTGGTGCACGGGGACGACGTCTGCCGCCGGATCGTCGAACTCGGCATGCCCACCAGGGTGCTCATGCTCACCGCGTCCGGCGACGTCAGCGACCGGGTCGAGGGCCTGGAGCTGGGCGCGGACGACTATCTGCCCAAGCCCTTCGCCTTCAGCGAGCTGACCGCCCGGGTGCGCGCGCTGGGCCGCCGTACGACGGTGGCGCTGCCGCCCGTCCTGGAGCGCGCCGGCATCAAGCTCGACCCGAACCGCCGCGAGGTCTTCCGCGACGAGGTGGAGATCCAGCTCGCCCCGAAGGAGTTCGCGGTGCTGGAGGTCCTCATGCGCAGCGAGGGCGCGGTCGTCTCGGCGGAACAGCTGCTGGAGAAGGCCTGGGACGAGAACACCGACCCCTTCACCAACGTGGTGCGCGTCACGGTCATGACGCTCCGCCGCAAGCTCGGCGAACCGCCCGTCATCGTCACCGTGCCGGGCTCCGGATACCGGATCTGAGGACCATGGCCACCACCCCGGAGCCCCCCGCGGCGCCTCCGAAGCCCACCTGGGAGCCCAAGCAGCAGGAGCCCCCGTACCCCTGGCTGCGCCCGACCATCCGGATACGGCTCACGCTGCTGTACGGCGGGATGTTCCTGATCGCGGGCATCGTGCTGCTGTCGATCATCTACATGCTGGCGGCACAGGCTCTGCACGTGGGCACGGACCTGCCGTTCAAGCTGCTGCCCGACAGCAAGATCCAGCTCACCAACAACGCCTGCCCCGCTCTCACGCCGGGCCTTTCGGCGGACGAGGCGAACGCCGCGCTCAAGGCGTGCAACGAGTCACAGCGCAAGCACGCGCTGGACACCCTGCTCAACCGCTCGCTCCTCGCCCTGGTCGGCCTCAGTGTGATCGCTTTCGCCTTCGGCTACGCCATGGCCGGGCGCGTGCTGTCCCCGCTCGGGCGGATCACCCGGACCGCCCGCCGGGTGGCCGGGACGGACCTCACCCGGCGGATCGAGCTGGACGGCCCGGACGACGAGCTGAAGGAGCTGGCGGACACCTTCGACGACATGCTGGACCGGCTGGAGCGGGCCTTCACCGCGCAGCAGCGGTTCGTCGGCAACGCCTCGCACGAGCTGCGCACTCCGCTCGCGATCAACCGCACGCTGCTGGAGGTCCACCTCTCCGACCCGGAGGCCCCACCGGAGCTCCAGCAGCTCGGCAAGACCCTCCTGGCCACCAACGAACGCAGCGAGCAGCTCGTCGAGGGCCTGCTGCTGCTGGCCCGCAGCGACAACCAGATCGTCGAGCGCAAGCCGGTCGACCTCGCCGAGGTCGCCGAACGCGCCATCGACCAGGCCCGCGCGGAGGCGGTGGCGAAGAAGGCCGAGATCCGCGGCGAGCGGGCCACGGCGGTGGTCCAGGGCAACGGCGTCCTGCTGGAGCGGATCGCGCTGAACCTCGTGCAGAACGCCGTGCGCTACAACGTGCCCGAGGGCGGCTGGGTGGAGGTCACCACCGAGGTGCGGGACGGACAGGCCCTGCTCGTCGTCTCGAACACAGGACCGGTGGTCCCGGCCTACGAGATCGACAACCTCTTCGAGCCCTTCAGGCGGCTGCGTACGGAGCGCACGGGCAGCGACAAGGGGGTCGGGCTCGGCCTGTCGATCGCCCGGTCCGTCGCGCGGGCCCACGGAGGCCGTATCATCGCGGAGCCCCGCGAGGGCGGCGGTCTCGTGATGCGCGTCACCCTGCCGGTCTGAGAGGCTGCACGATGTGACTCTGCACCGAATCTCCATGTTCGCTTTGGGCGGAATTTTCAGGACCCGTTCCCGGGTGGGTCATGTGTGATCGATCACAGAGTCGATTTTCCGACCATCTACTCTCCGTGATCGCGACTCCGTCGGAAAGCCGGTAATCGTCCGGGTTTTCGGGGATCGTTATCACGGGAAGTACACGGGGTGGCACCTGTGAACTGCGCAGTCGGGACCGTGTACGGTCCCCATCGCCACCCAAGCCGAGCCTCGCCGAGGCGCCCGGTTGGGTGTCGATTGAGTAACAGACCTTGATGTGAGGCAAAATCTCCGCCTCAGGTCGGGCACAAGTCCGGCCTCTCACGCGTTACGTGCGCTGAGACACCCGTAGACACCCAAGAGGGGGAGAGCGACATGGCAACGGATTACGACACCCCACGCAAGACCGACGACGACGTGGACCAGGACAGCCTCGAAGAGCTCAAGGCGCGTCGGAGCGACAAGACGGCATCCGCCGTCGACGTCGACGAGTTCGACGCGGCCGAGGGACTCGAGCTGCCCGGCGCGGACCTCTCCAACGAGGAGCTGGCCGTCCGGGTGCTGCCCAAGCAGGCCGATGAGTTCACCTGCATGAGCTGCTTCCTGGTGCACCACCGCAGCCAGCTGGCCCGCGAGAAGAACGGTCAGCCCATCTGCCGCGACTGCGACTGAGGTCGAGTCGGCCGTGGCAGGCGAGACACCGTTCCGGAAGCGGCGCCCCTGGCGCCGGCACGGCCCGGAGGCGAACCAGGACGGTACAGGCGGTACAGGCCCGGCAGAAGGCGGTAACGCGTCTGCCGAGCGGTCCGCCGCCCTGCCGGATCACTCCGGCGGTTTCGACGACGAGCGAGGCCGTTCGGCCTCGCTCGAGGTGGCCGGGGCGGCAGCGTCGCCGGACCGGCCCGGAGAGCAGGACCGGGCGGAGCCCACGACAGGGGGCCGCCTGCACGCAGTGAAACGGGGTGTAAGCAAGGGCCGGGAGGGCACGAAGGCACTGGCCGCACAGCTGGCCGACCGCATCATCGATACGGCCCCGCGCGTGCCGGTGCGCGACCTCGCCACCCTGCGAAAGCAGTTCCCCGGGCTGGGGCCCGAGGAGCTGGCCGACAAGCTGGTCACGGGAGCCTGCCGGGCCACCGCGGCCGTCGGCGCAGGCATCGGAGCCGCCGCCATGATGCCCGTGCCGCCCGCCATGATCGCCGAGCTGGCGGCGGAGGTGACCGGCGTCGCCGCGATCGAGATGAAGCTCGTCGCCGAACTCCACGAGGTCTACGGCCGTCGTCCCCCGGGCAATCTCGGTCAGCGCAGCACCGCGTATCTGACGTCGTGGACGGAGGAGCGCGGCATCGACATCACCCGCCCCACCACGCTCAACGCCGCACTGGGCGGCCAGCTGAAGCGCGAGCTGCGCCAGCAGATCATGAAGCGCATGGCGCGCAATCTGCCCAACCTGATCCCGTTCATGATCGGCGCCGCCGTCGGCGCCACGATGAACCGCCGCGACACCCGCAAACTCGCCGACCGGGTCAGGAACGACCTGCGCAAGGACCAGATCCGCTGGGACCGGCTGCCCGCGCTGCCTCCGCTGGAGCAACCCCTGAACCCGGCCGAGCTGCCCAAGGAGATCGAGGGCCCCTGAGTGACGCAGGGCCCCTGAACCCCCGCACCGGTTCCGGAGCCCCACCCCCTCGACGCCCGCTCAGGCGGTCGGGACGGTGCTCAGCGCCGCCGCCAGGCCCTGCGGGTCCCGCGTGGAGAGGTAGACGTACGGAGTCGGGTCGTCCGGATCCGTGACCTCCACCCGCACCGCCGTCTCCACATAGCCGCGCAGCAGCATGAACGCACGGGCGTCGGCCTTGTGCGTCCGCCAGGCCCGCGCCTCCTCGGCGTCCAGCACCTCGGGCTCGCCGAGCGCCGACAGCGGGATCCGGGCGTCGCCGGCGACCAGCGCACCCGCCACCACCCGGATCCGGGCGGAGCCGTAGCTGCTCACCAGGAGCGCGGCGGCGACCGTGCCGCCGGCCAGCCCGGCGAGCAGCGGCAGGGTGCCCAGCGGCAGAAGCATCAGAGCACAGGCGATACCGACCCCGAAGGCGATGAACCACCAGGAGCGGGGCGCGGTGAGACGTTCGTCGAAGGCCGGTGCGGAAGGCTGCATGGAACCAAGCTTGGCACGGCGCGACCGGCCGACTGCCGCGCGGGTAAGGTCTGCGCCTGTGAGTGGAACATCAGCAGCTCTGACACCCCCGGCCGACGCCGTCGCGCCGGTCCGGCACCCCGACGCGCCCGCCCCCGGCGAACTCCTCGGAGCGCACTACGAACACTGTTTCGGCTGCGGCGGGGGACAGCCGCACGGACTGCACCTGATGGCGCGGGCCGGCGAAGGCGTGAGCGTCACCGCCGAGTTCACCGTGCAGCCCGCCCACCAGGGCGCCCCCGGCCTCGCCCACGGCGGCGTGCTCGCCACGGCGCTGGACGAGACGCTCGGCTCGCTGAACTGGCTGCTGCGCACGATCGCGGTGACCGGACGGCTGGAGACCGACTTCGTCCGCCCCGTACCCGTGGACACCGTGCTGCACCTCGACGCCCGGATCACCGCCGTGCACGGCCGGAAGATCTACTCCACCGCCACCGGCCGGATCGGCGGCCCCGAAGGGCCCGTCGCGGTCCGGGCCGACGCCCTCTTCATCGAGGTCAAGGTCGACCACTTCATCGACAACGGCAGGCCCGCCGAGATCCAGGCGGCCATGTCCGACCCGGACCAGGTCAGGCGCGCCCGCGCCTTCGAGGTGAACCCGTGACGCGCAGCCCCGTCGACGTACTGATCCGCCTCCTCGACCCGGACGTGCCGATTCCGGCGTACGGACACCCGGGCGACGCCGGGGCCGACCTGGTGACCACCGAGGCCGCCGAACTCGCACCCGGCGAGCGCGCGGTGCTCCCCACCGGGGTGTCCATCGCCCTGCCCGACGGGTACGCCGCGTTCGTTCACCCGCGCTCCGGCCTCGCGGCCCGCTGCGGAGTGGCCCTCGTGAATGCCCCAGGGACCGTGGATGCCGGGTACCGTGGGGAGATCAAGGTGATCGTGGTCAACCTCGATCCACGTGAGAGCGTGCGATTCGAACGGTTCGACCGGATTGCCCAATTGGTTGTCCAGCAGGTCGAGAAGGTGCGCTTCCACGAGGTGGCGGAACTTCCCGGCTCGGCGCGGGCCGAAGGGGGCTTCGGGTCCACCGGCGGCCACGCGTCGGTGGACGGCGCCGAGGGCGGGATCACCCACGGTGGGAACAGCTACGCTTCGGTCGTATCCGACCGGGAAGGACAGTGACGTGTTCGGACGTCGCAAGAAGAGTGGTTCCGCCGAGGACGCGGCGGACGAGGTGCGCGAGGCCGAGCAGGTCGCCGACGAGCCCGAGGGTGGCGGCGACGCCGCCAAGGGCTCCCGTCGGATGAATCTTCCGCCGGCCCCCAGGCCGGACGGCCCCTGGGACAGCACCGAGGTCACCCAGCCCGGCGAGGGCCGGGTCGATCTGGGCGGCATCTTCGTCCCCGGGGTCGAGGGCATGGAACTGCGCGTCGAGGTGGCCGGGGACGCGATCGTCGCCGCCACCGTGGTGCTGCGCGACAGCGCGGTCCAGCTGCAGGCCTTCGCCGCCCCCAAGAAAGAGGGCATCTGGGGCGAGGTCCGCGACGAGATCGCCTCGGGCATCACCCAGCAGGGCGGCATCATCGACGAGGTCGAGGGCCCGCTGGGCTGGGAGCTGCGCGCGCAGGTCCCCGTGCAGCTCCCGGACGGCACGGGCGGTGTGCAGCTCGTGCGCTTCGTCGGCGTCGACGGGCCGCGCTGGTTCCTGCGCGGAGTGATCTCCGGCCAGGGCGCCGTCCAGCCGGAGGCCGCCGGGCTGCTGGAGACGGTCTTCCGGGACACCGTGGTCGTCCGCGGCGACGGCCCGATGGCCCCCCGCGACCCGATCGTCCTCAAGCTCCCCAACGACGCCCAGATGGTTCCCGAGGGCGTGCAGCAGGAGGAGCAGGAGGGCTCGAAGTTCTCCGGCGGCATGGGCCAGCTCCAGCGCGGTCCCGAGATCACCGAGGTCCGCTAGCGGCACGCCGCGGCACCGAGCGGCACAGGCCGGTGGGCCGCACCCCTTTCCGCGGGTGCGGCCCACCGGCCATTGCCCGGCCGTGTACCGGACGCACATACTGGCGGGCGACGGCGCAGGCCACGTGATGACGGGGGAGCAGCATGACCGAGAGCACCAGCGGGCAGTCCGGCACGGCCCTTGCCGAGAACCCGGCCCGTACGGTCATGGTCACGGTCGAGGACCTGCACCGCTCGTACGGGAGCGGAGCGGCGGCCGTGCACGCCCTGCGCGGGGTGTCGTTCGAGATCCCCCGCGGTGAGCTGGTCGCGCTGAAGGGCCGCTCCGGCTCCGGCAAGACCACCCTGCTCAACCTGGTCGGCGGCCTGGACACCCCGGACGACGGCCGGATCACCGTCGACGGCACCGAGCTGGCGGGGCTCGGCGAGAAGGGGCTCCTGGAGCTGCGCAGGGACCGGGTCGGCTTCATCTTCCAGTCCTTCGGCCTCATCCCGATCCTGACCGCCGCCGAGAACGTCGGCGTACCTCTGCGGCTGCGCAGGGCCGACCCGGCCGAGCGCGACGAGCGGGTCGCCCTGCTGCTCTCCCTCGTCGGCCTCGCCGACCACGCCGAGCAGCGCCCCGGCGAGCTCTCCGGCGGCCAGCAGCAGCGCGTCGCCATCGCCCGCGCCCTCGCCAACCGCCCCGCCCTCCTGATCGCCGACGAGCCCACCGGACAGCTCGACGCCGAGACCGGGCTCGCCGTGATGGAACTGCTCCGCGCGGTCGTCCGCAGCGAGAACGTCACCGCCCTCGTCGCCACCCACGACCCCCAGCTGCTGGGCCTCGCCGACCGGGTCCTGGAGCTGAGCGACGGCCACATCGTCGAACACGGCTGACGTTCCCGTAGCGCCCCCGCACCCGCCCCGGCGCGCATCAGAGTTCCGTCAATACGCTCCCCACCTGCACTTCCGGGACCGAACCACGGCCCCCGGCGGAGTAGCGTCGAGGACGGCAGCCGCACCGGGCGCCACGGCCCTCCACACGACAGGGCCGGACGGAAGAAGACAATGGGGCCATGGGACGCGGCACACTCCGGATCTACCTGGGCGCGGCACCGGGCGTCGGCAAGACGTACGCGATGCTCTCCGAGGCGCATCGCAGGGTCGAGCGCGGAACCGACTGCGTGGTGGCCTTCGTGGAGCACCACGACCGGCCGCGGACCGAGGTCATGCTGCACGGACTGGAGCTCCTGCCGCGCCGGGAGCTGGAGTACCGGGGCGCCGTCTTCACCGAGATGAACGTGGACGCCGTCCTGGAGCGCGCCCCGGCGGTGGCCCTGGTGGACGAGCTGGCCCACACCAACGTCCCCGGTTCCCGCAACGCCAAGCGCTGGCAGGACGTCGAGGAGCTCCTCAGGGCCGGGATCGACGTCATATCCACGGTCAACATCCAGCACCTGGAGTCGCTGGGCGACGTCGTGGAGTCGATCACCGGTGTCCGGCAGCGTGAGACGGTGCCCGACGAGGTGGTGCGCCGGGCCGATCAGATCGAGCTGGTCGACATGTCGCCCCAGGCGCTGCGCCGCCGGATGGCGCACGGCAACATCTACCAGCCCGACAAGATGGACGCGGCCCTCTCGAACTACTTCCGCCCCGGGAACCTCACCGCCCTGCGCGAGCTGGCCCTGCTCTGGGTCGCCGACCGGGTCGACGAGTACCTCCAGCAGTACCGGGGCGAGCACAACATCCGCACCACCTGGCAGGCCCGCGAACGCATCGTCGTCGGCCTGACCGGCGGGCCCGAGGGCCGCACCCTCATCCGCCGCGCCTCCCGGATGGCGGCCAAGGGCTCCGGCAGCGAGATCCTCGCCGTCTACATCGCCCGCAGCGACGGTCTGACCTCCGCGTCCCCGAAGGAACTGGCGGTACAGCGCACCCTGGTCGAGGACCTCGGCGGCAGCTTCCACCACGTCATCGGCGACGACATACCGGCCGCCCTGCTGGAGTTCGCCCGTGGCGTCAACTCCACCCAGATCGTGCTGGGCTCCAGCCGTCGCAAGACCTGGCAGTACATCTACGGACCCGGGGTCGGCGCGACCGTCGCCCGCGAGTCGGGCCCCGACCTGGACGTCCACATCGTGACCCATGAGGAGGTCGCCAAGGGCCGCGGCCTGCCCATGGCCCGCGGCGCCCGGCTCGGCCGCGCCCGGATCATCTGGGGCTGGCTCGTCGGCGTCCTCGGCCCGGTCCTGCTCGCGGTGGTGCTGCGCAGCATGGAGGACGCCCCCGGCCTCGCCAACGACGTCCTGCTCTTCCTCTTCCTGACGGTGGCCGCCGCCCTGCTCGGCGGACTGCGGCCCGCGCTCGCCTCGGCGGCCGTCGGCTGCATGGTGCTGAACTACTGGTTCACCCCGCCCACCCACACCCTGACCGTCCAGGACCCGGAGAACCTCGTCGCCATCGCGATCTTCTTCGCGGTGGCGGTGGCGGTCTCCTCCGTGGTCGACCTCGCCGCCCGGCGCACCCACCAGGCCGCCCGGCTGCGCGCCGAGTCGGAGATCCTCTCCTTCCTCGCGGGCAGTGTGCTGCGCGGCGAGACCGCCCTGGACGCCCTGCTGGAACGGGTCCGCGAGACCTTCGCCATGGAGTCCGTCGCCCTGCTGGAACGCAGCAGCGACGTCGAACCCTGGACCTGCGCCGGATCCGTCGGACCGGCTCCGGCCGCCCGCCCCGACGACGCCGACGTGGACATGCCCGTCGGCGACAACATGGCCCTCGCGCTGTCCGGCCGGGTGCTGCCCGCGGAGGACCGCCGGGTGCTCGGCGCCTTCGCCGCCCAGGCGGCCGTCGTCCTGGACCGGCAGCGCCTGGTCGGGGAGGCCGAGCAGGCCCGCAGGCTCGCCGAGGGCAACCGGATCAGGACCGCCCTGCTCGCCGCCGTCAGCCACGACCTGCGGACCCCGCTGGCCTCCATCAAGGCCGCCGTCAGCTCGCTGCGCTCCGACGACGTGGCCTGGTCCGAGGAGGACGAGGCGGAGCTCCTGGAAGGCATCGAGGACGGCGCCGACCGGTTGGACCACCTCGTCGGCAACCTGCTGGACATGTCCCGCCTCCAGACCGGCACCGTGACCCCGCTGATCCGCGAGATCGACCTCGACGAGGTGGTCCCCATGGCGCTCGGCGGCGTCCCGGAGGGCAGCGTCGACCTCGACATCCCCGAGACGCTGCCGATGGTCGCCGTCGACCCGGGGCTCCTGGAGCGGGTCGTCGCCAACATCGTGGAGAACGCCGTCAAGTACCACCCAGGCCAGGAGCCCGTCGCCGTGGCCGCCAGCGCCCTCGGCGGCCGGGTCGAGCTGCGGGTCGTGGACCGCGGCCGGGGCGTCCCCGACGAGGCCAAGGAACGGATCTTCGAGCCCTTCCAGCGGTACGGGGACGCCCCGCGCGGCGCCGGAGTGGGTCTCGGACTCGCCGTCTCCCGGGGTTTCGCCGAGGCCATGGGCGGCACCCTCGACGCCGAGGACACCCCGGGCGGCGGGCTGACCATGGTCCTGACCCTCACCGCGGCGCCGGGCGGCGTCCGGGCCGACGTCGAGCTGCCGGCCCGGGCCACCTCATGACGCGCTCCCACGGCCCGGGCCACCCCATGACACGCCCTCGCGGCCCGGGGCGCCCCCGGGCGTACGCCGCCCGCCCCCGCGATCTTCCGTCCTCCTCCCCGTACAGCAGAGTTCTTCCCGTCTCCCCGTGCAGCAGAAAGGCAGGTCCGCGATGACCAGGGTGCTTGTGGTCGACGACGAGCCGCAGATCGTCCGCGCCCTCGTGATCAACCTGAAGGCGCGCCAGTACGAGGTCGACGCCGCGCCCGACGGGGCGACCGCCCTCCAGCTCGCCGCCGCCCGCCACCCCGACGTCGTCCTCCTCGACCTCGGGCTGCCCGACATGGACGGGGTCGAGGTGATCAAGGGCCTGCGCGGCTGGACCCGGGTCCCCATCCTCGTCCTCTCCGCGCGCCACACCTCCGACGAGAAGGTGGAGGCCCTGGACGCCGGGGCGGACGACTACGTCACCAAGCCGTTCGGCATGGACGAGCTGCTGGCCCGGCTGCGCGCCTCGGTACGCCGGGCGGAGCCGGTCGGCCAGGACGGCGGAGCCGAGGCCGTCGCCCTCGTCGAGACGGCCGGCTTCACCGTCGACCTGGCGGCGAAGAAGGTGCACCGGGGCGGCCGCGACGTACGTCTCACCCCCACCGAGTGGCATCTGCTGGAGGTCCTCGTCCGCAACGGCGGCCGCCTGGTCAGCCAGAAGCAGCTCCTCCAGGAGGTCTGGGGCCCCTCCTACGGCACCGAGACCAACTATCTGCGGGTCTACATGGCCCAGCTGCGCCGCAAGCTGGAGGCGGACCCCTCGCACCCCCGGCACTTCGTCACCGAACCGGGCATGGGTTACCGCTTCGAGCGCGGCTGACCGGCGCCGGGCCACCCTTTCGAGTGGTCAACCACGGCCTCCGTGCACAGCCCGCAGGACCGGTACCCTTCGGGTATGAGTGCTGTTCCCCGATCCGAGAAAGCCGGGAAGGCCGGGAAGGCGGCGAGACCTTCCGGGCGCTTCCGCCGTATGCTCGACCGGCTCTCCAGTTCCCAGGAGGACCTGGAGTCCGAGGAGCTGCGGGAGGACGCGCAGGCCACCGGATGCACCCGGATCTCCGAGTGCTCCGACCGGCAGATCGTGAAGGTGGCTGGTACGTTGCGGACCGTCACCCTCCGCCCCCGGGCCGGAGTGCCCGCCCTGGAGGCGGAGCTCTTCGACGGCACCGAGCCGCTGGACGTGGTCTGGCTCGGCCGTCGGTCCATCGTCGGCATCGAGCCCGGCCGCAGGATCATCGCCTCGGGGCGGGTCGCCATGAGCCACGGCCGCCGGGTGCTGTTCAACCCCACATACGAACTCCGACCGCTCGGCAAGGAGTAGCCGGTGACGTCTCTCGACAAGCCGACGTCCGAAACGGACCAGCCCCACCGCACGGACCCGCGGCACGCCGGCGGGAGGCACGCCGCCCAGCAGGACGACGAGGCGAAGGCCGTCACCGAGGCCGCTCTCTTCGAGGCCTTCGGCGGCGTGCGCGGCATGGTGGAGACAGTCCTTCCCGGGCTGCTCTTCGTCACGATCTTCACCATCAACAAGGACCTGAACATCTCGGCCATCTCGGCCCTGGCGGTGTCCCTGGCCCTCGTCGCCGTCCGGCTGATCCGCCGGGACACCGTCAAGCACGCCTTCAGCGGCGTCTTCGGCGTGGCCTTCGGCGTCGCCTTCGCGAAGATGACGGGCAACGCCAAGGACTTCTACCTGCCGGGCATGCTCTACACCCTGGGCCTCGCGGTCGCCTATATCGGCACCGCGGTGGCCGGGGTGCCGCTGATCGGACTGATCCTCGGCCCGGTCTTCAAGGAGAACCTCTCCTGGCGGACCCGTAACCCGGGCCGGAAGAAGGCGTACACCAAGGCCAGTTACGCCTGGGGCTTCATCCTGCTGGCCAAGTGCGCGATCCTCTTCCCGCTCTACTGGTGGGCCGACACCACCGAGTTCGGCTGGGTGCTCATCGCGCTGAAGATCCCGCCGTTCCTGCTCGCGGTCTACCTGACCTGGGTCTTCCTCGCGAAGGCGCCGGCTCCCATCGACGTCTTCGCCGAGATGGAGGCCGAGGAACAGGCCGAGAAGGAGCGCAAGGCGCAGGCCGCCGCGGCGCTCCGCGACCCGGACGCCTGACCCGTACACCCGGCATCCCCCCTGGGAAGGGCCCGGAACCGCTCAGCGGTTCCGGGCCCTTCCCAGGCTTCCGGCGGTCAGTCCTCCGACGGATCGTGCCGGACCGACAACAGGTCCTCCAGCTGCTCCTCGCGCGCCTGGGCGGCCACGAACAGCAGCTCGTCACCGGCCTCCAAGGACTCCTCGGGGCTCGGCGTCAGCACCCGCGTACCCCGGATGATCGTCACCAGCGAGGTGTCCTCGGGCCAGGCCACGTCCCCGACCCGGGTACCGGCCAGCGCCGACTCCGGCGGCAGGGTCAGCTCCACCAGGTTGGCGTCACCATGGCTGAAGCGCAGCAGCCGGACCAGATCGCCGACGCTCACCGCCTCCTCGACCAGGGCCGACATCAGACGCGGCGTCGAGACGGCGACGTCCACGCCCCAGGACTCGTTGAACAGCCACTCGTTCTTCGGGTTGTTCACCCGGGCCACCACGCGCGGCACGCCGTACTCGGTCTTGGCGAGCAGCGAGACGACCAGGTTGACCTTGTCGTCCCCGGTCGCGGCGATCACCACGTTGCACCGCTGCAGCGCCGCCTCGTCCAGCGACGTGATCTCACAGGCGTCCGCGAGCAGCCACTCGGCCATCGGGACCCGCTCCACCGAGATGGCGGTCGGCGCCTTGTCGATCAGCAGCACCTCGTGCCCGTTCTCCAGCAGCTCGGCGGCGATGGAACGGCCCACCGCGCCCGCCCCGGCAATCGACACACGCATCAGTGACCGTCCTCCTCGGGACCCTGGGCGAAAGCCTCTTCGACCTTGGCGATCTCGTCCGTACGCATCATCACGTGGACCAGGTCGCCCTCCTGGAGGACGGTCTGCGAGCTCGGCAGGATGGCCTCGCCCAACCGGGTGAGGAAGGCGACCCGGACCCCCGTCTCCTCCTGGAGCGTGCTGATCTTGTGGCCGATCCAGGACGGCGTCGTGTGCACCTCGGCGAGCTGTACCCCCCCGCTCGGATCGCGCCACAGGGGCTCGGCGCCCGAAGGAAGCAGCCGCCGCAGCATCTGGTCCGCCGTCCAGCGGACCGTCGCCACGGTGGGGATGCCGAGGCGCTGGTAGACCTCGGCGCGCCGGGGGTCGTAGATCCGCGCCGCGACGTTCTCGATGGAGAACATCTCGCGGGCCACCCGGGCCGCGATGATGTTCGAGTTGTCGCCGCTGCTGACCGCGGCGAACGCACCGGCGTCCTCGATCCCCGCCTCGCGGAGGGTGTCCTGGTCGAAGCCGACCCCGGTGACCCGGCGACCGCCGAACCCGGATCCGAGGCGACGGAACGCCGTGGGGTCCTGGTCGATCACCGCGACGGTGTGCCCCTGCTGTTCCAGGGTCTGTGCGAGAGCGGCTCCGACGCGCCCGCAGCCCATGATGACGATGTGCACTGTGCGCCTACCCCGCCGTCCTGGTCATCCGGCTGACCTGCGAAAACACGCTGCTCACACTTCTCTCTCAGCTTGCTGGGCAAACAACGGTGCACGCACCCTCGGTGCGGCCCGGAGTCGAGCTTAAGCGCCGGGGAAGTCAATCCCTCATCCGAGTGTCCGCATCCTCGCGCACTCCGGCAAAGGGAAAGCAAAATAGGCGGAACGAGCGCAAGGATCGCGTTAAGGAATGGCGAGGCGTTCTCCGCCGACCGCAGGAGATTGCGGGGCCACGTCGAAAGGGCGTGCGTTTCGGCCACGGGCTCCGCTTACGATCCTCAGCGTGTCCAAACTGACCGACCTGCCCAAACGGATCCTGATCGGCCGGGCGCTGCGCAGCGACAAGCTCGGGGAGACCCTCCTTCCCAAGCGCATCGCGCTCCCCGTCTTCGCGTCCGACCCGTTGTCCTCGGTGGCGTACGCACCGGGGGAAGTCCTCCTCGTGCTGTCCATCGCGGGGGTGTCGGCGTACCATTTCAGCCCCTGGATCGCCGTCGCGGTCGTCGTCCTCATGTTCACGGTCGTCGCCTCCTACCGGCAGAACGTCCGCGCCTACCCGAGCGGCGGCGGCGACTACGAGGTCGCGACCACCAACCTCGGCCCCAGGTCCGGACTGACCGTCGCCAGCGCCCTGCTCGTCGACTACGTCCTCACCGTGGCCGTGTCGATCTCCTCCGGCGTCGAGAACCTCGGCTCCGCGATCCCGTTCGTCATCGAGCACAAGACGTTCTGCGCCGTCGGCGCCATCGTCCTGCTCACCCTGATGAACCTGCGCGGCGTCAAGGAGTCCGGGAAGCTCTTCGCCATCCCCACCTACCTCTTCGTGGCCGGCGTCTTCCTCATGATCCTCTGGGGCGCCTTCCGGGGAGTGGTCCTCGGCGACACGATGCACGCCCCCACCTCCGAACTGGAGATCAGGCCCGAACACGAGGGGCTGGCCGGCTTCGCGCTCGTCTTCCTCCTCCTGCGGGCCTTCTCCTCCGGCTGCGCCGCCCTCACCGGGGTCGAGGCGATCAGCAACGGGGTGCCCGCCTTCCGGAAGCCGAAGAGCAGGAACGCCGCGACCACGCTCGCCATGATGGGCCTGCTCGCCGTCACCATGTTCTGCGGCATCATCGGCCTGGCCCTGGCCACCGACGTCAAGATGGCCGAGAACCCGGGGATCGACCTGATCCGCGACGGTGTCCCGGTCGGAGCGGACTACACGCAGGACCCGGTCATCGCCCAGGTCGCCGAGGCGGTCTTCGGCCACGGTTCCTTCCTCTTCATGGTCCTCGCGGCCGCCACCGCGCTGGTCCTCTTCCTCGCCGCGAACACCGCGTACAACGGCTTCCCGCTGCTCGGCTCGATCCTCGCCCAGGACCGCTACCTGCCGCGCCAGCTCCACACCCGCGGCGACCGCCTGGCCTTCTCCAACGGCATCGTGCTGCTGGCCGGCGCGGCGATCCTGCTGGTCTGGATCTACGGCGCCGACTCCACGAAGCTGATCCAGCTCTACATCGTCGGGGTCTTCGTCTCCTTCACCCTCAGCCAGACCGGCATGGTGCGGCACTGGAACCGTCTGCTGACCGACGAACGGGATCAGGCCAAGCGCCGCCACATGGTCCGCTCCCGCGCCATCAACGCCTTCGGCGCCTTCTTCTGCGGCGTGGTCCTGGTGATCGTCCTCGCCACCAAGTTCACCCACGGCGCCTGGGTGGCCCTGCTCGGCATGGTCATCTTCTACGGCACGATGACCGCGATCCGGAAACACTACGACCGGGTCGCCGCCGAGATCGCCGCCGACGAGACGCCCGCGGACGAGAGCGTGCGCCCCTCCCGCGTCCACGCCATCGTCCTCGTGTCCAAGCTCCACCGCCCCACGCTGCGCGCTCTCGCCTACGCCAAACTGATCCGCGCCGACCACCTGGAGGCGCTCTCCATCAGCGTCGACCCGGACGAGACGAAGGCCCTGCGCGAGGACTGGGAACGGCGCGCAGTCAACGTCCCCCTGAAGATCCTCGACTCGCCCTACCGCGAGGTGACCCGCCCGGTCATCGATTACGTGAAGGGCCTGCGCCGCGAGAGTCCGCGCGACGTGATCAGCGTCTACATCCCCGAGTACGTGGTCGGCCACTGGTACGAGCACCTGCTGCACAACCAGAGCGCCCTGCGCCTGAAGGGCCGTCTGCTCTTCACCCCGGGCGTCATGGTGACCTCCGTCCCGTACCAGCTCCAGTCCTCCGAGGCGGCGAAGAGGCGGGCGCGCAGGCGCGCCGACTGGAACGCCCCGGGTTCGGTCCGCCGGGGCCTGGTGGGGCGGGGGAGCAAGGAGCCGAACCACAAGGGCTGAGACCAACGCGGGGTGAGTCCGCTCGTGGTGAGGCCGTTCCTGGTGAGGGCGCTCGCCCCACGGACGACGGGCCGGGGCCATGCATGACCTGCCGGCGACGGGGGCCGTTTGTGGTCAGCACCCTGACCGCGTCCGCGTAGACTGGTGGGCTGTCGTCCGGCCGCAGGCCCGACCGTTTGCCCCCTTTCTCCCTGGAGCCTCCCCTCATGCAGAACGAACCCACGTCGTCGCTGGTCGGGGAGGAGTACGAGGTCGAGGTCGGGCCCGTCGCGCACGGCGGCCACTGCATCGCCCGCACCGCCGAGAACCAGGTGCTCTTCGTACGCCACACGCTCCCCGGCGAGAAGATCATCGCCAAGGTCACCGACGGCGACACGGACTCCCGCTTCCTGCGGGCCGACGCGGTACGGATCATCGAGCCGTCCAAGGACCGCGTCGAGGCGCCGTGCCCGTACGCCGGCCCCGGCATGTGCGGCGGCTGCGACTGGCAGCACGCCAAGCCGGGCGCGCAGCGCCGCCTCAAGGGCGAGGTCATCGCCGAGCAGCTCCTGCGCCTGGCGGGCCTGACCCCCGAGGAGGCCGGTTGGGACGGCACGGTCATGCCGGCCGAGGGCGACAAGCTCCCCGCGGGCGAGGTGCCGGCCTGGCGCACCCGCGTCCAGTACGCCGTCGACGCCGACGGCCGCGCGGGCCTGCGGAAGCACCGCTCGCACGACGTCCAGCCGATCGACCGCTGCCTGATCGCCGCGCCGGGCGTTTCGGAGCTCGGCGTCGAGAAGCGCGAGTGGCCCCAGATCGCCGCGGTGGAGGCCATCACCGCCACCGGCTCGAACGACCGCCAGGTCATCCTCACCCCGCAGCCCGGCGGCCGCTTGCCCCTGGTCGAGCTGGACAAGCCGGTCTCGGTCCTCCGCGTCGACGAGAAGGACGGCGGCGTCCACCGTGTCCACGGCCGCGCCTTCGTCCGCGAGCGCGCAGACGACCGCACCTACCGCGTCGGCTCCGGCGGCTTCTGGCAGGTCCACCCGCAGGCGGCCAACACCCTGGTCCGCGCGGTCATGCAGGGCCTGCTGCCCCGAAAGAACGACACGGCCCTCGACCTCTACTGCGGCGTCGGCCTGTTCGCCGGCGCCATCGGCCAGCGCATCGGCGAGAAGGGCGCGGTGCTCGGCATCGAATCCGGCAAGCGCGCCGTCGAGGACGCCCGCCACAACCTCGGAGACCTCGACCGGGTCCGCATCGAACACGGCAAGGTCGACCAGGTACTGCCCCGCACCGGCATCACGGAGTGCGACCTGATCGTCCTGGACCCGCCGCGCGCGGGCGCGGGCAAGCAGGTCGTCAAGCACCTGTCGGGGCTGGGCGCACGCAAGATCGCGTACGTGGCCTGCGACCCGGCGGCGCTGGCACGGGACCTGGCGTACTTCCGGGACGGGGGGTACAAGGTGCGGACGCTGCGGGCGTTCGACCTGTTCCCCATGACCCACCATGTCGAGTGCGTGGCGATCCTTGAGCCCACCGAAAAAGGCCGCTGACCTGCTGTTTTAGCGAGTGTGCGTTATGTGCGTTGTGTGCGTTACGGGCGATATCTTGACGCATATTCGACGCACGTTGGGCCCTTCTGACGCACGTTTGACGCACGTTCTGATGGGCTGTCAGGTGCTCGTTTCTGCAGGTGACGGTGTGTCGAGTACCCCTTTAAGGGGTTTCTTCTTTACCGCCTCTTGGTGAAGTCGTGCTCGATATGGCCCGGTTTGAGGCTCAGTAGGAACGGGGTCCGTAGGGGCTCCAGTGGCCGAGGAAGGGCTTGAGGTCGCCGCCGGCGGGCTTGGGTGGGCAGGGCATTTTCGGCGCTGCGGCGGACTCGGTGAGGTGTTGGAGCCGGGCGTCCGCGAAGGCGAGCCACGCCTCGATCTCTGTCCTTTCCTGTCCGGGTGGCAGCGACGTGGCGTGGTCGCGTACTGCGGTGACGTATCCGGTCAGGCGCTTGGTCTGGTGCCAGGCGTCTGCTTGTTCTTCGAGGTGCTTGACGCGATAGGTGTGGGTGTATGCGGTGCACGCTGCTTCTATGGCGGTTTCCCAGCGCCTCTGCTGGGCTTCCCTGGCCTGCTGGTCTGCAAGGTGTTGCTGTTCTGCGGCTTTGCCGCGGAGGCCGACTTCTTGTGCGATTTCGGCGAGTTGGTCTTCCAGTGGTCGGTCGGGGACATCGGCCCGTTCGCTGGCGCGGTGCGGGCTGCCGCCGCGGAGGATGAAGCGCAAGCGGTTTGAGGGGGTGTAGTCGAAGCGGGCGATGCGCATCCATGTGTGCTTCTTGGCGTCGGCGAGTTCCTTGTCGGTGGGGATGTGGTCGCTGCGGTCCTGTTCTTGAAGGACGAGGAATCCGACGCTTTCGCCTTGGGCGGTGATGGTGAAGTGCAGTGGTGCGCTGCGGCGACGGTGGGGTGGGGGAGCGCCTTGCGTGGTTCCGAGTGCTGCCTTATGGCCTTGTGATTCGGTGGCGATGATGGGGGCCTGGATGATGCGTAGGGCTCGGCCTTGGATGGATTTGGTGAGCCCCATGGGCTGCGGCCGTTGTTAGAGGGCGGCCACGAGGGGGGTGGGGTTTGGTGAGTCTGGCCGGAATCTCGGTCAGCCGGGGCTCTGCCGGGCAGCACACTGTAGGCGTGTTCCTGCAGTGCCGGCTTCAGCGGCGGATGCTTCTGGGCTATTCCGGTGTCCAGGACGCACGCCGTGGGCGTGTGCGGACGGCCTCGGTCAGCTCCCCCGGGTCCACAGCGAGCTCGCCGCGACGCGGGGAGGCGGAATGGACGGGTCCCCACGCGGTGATCGCTGCTGGTGGGTCTGGCTCGGTACCCGGTCGGCCCCAGGATGTGGGGCCGACCGCGGGGTGCTGGGGATACCCGCGCACCTGTCACCTGGTCGGAGTCCGCGCCGTAGGGGTTGGCCGGTGCGGGCCTCCTGCCGGGGATCACCCGGACGCCATGACGATGGCAGGGCGACGGTCCCCAGGCGATAGGCCGGGCATCATCACGCACATGTCGAGCGTGTTTCACTCGACCTGCAAGGAGCAGGGGAGCTTTCGGCGCGCGACTCGTGCGTGGCGCGCATGATTTGGGGAGTTGGCCGTGGACGCGATCGACCGTCACATACTGAACATCCTCCGCAAGGACGGGCGAGCGCCCGTGTCTGAGATCGCGCGTGCTGTGGGACTCTCGGCGGCTCCATGCGCCCGCCGCATCGAGCGCATGGAGAGGGAGGGCGTGATTCGCGGCTACACGGCGGTCATCGAGGACAGCCGGGTGGGCATGCTTCAGGCGTTCATCGAGATCCGCCTGCTCGGCGCGACCGACAGCGACGAGATCCAGGGCATCGCCGAAAGCATCCCGGAGATCGAGGAGAGCCACAGCATCGCTGGCACCTCCGACGCCCTGCTCAGGCTCCGGGTCCGGGACGTGAAGCATCTTCAGCAGGTGATCAACGCCGTACGCCGGACCGGCATGGTGGAAGGCACCAAGACTTTCATCATCATGAACACCTGGACCCGTGCGACCGAACAGGCCGGTACCCCGTAATCCCGAAACGACGTCGTGCTGTGGCCGGAGGTCGTCCGCCTACCGACCGCGGACTCTATCGGTGGTGCGGGCCCGACGTCGTCGCCCGGTACATGACTGAACCCGGTGGATGCCGGGCTGTCGGGCGGGTTACTCACGTGCTGGTCTGACGGTGTACGCGAGTTGGAAGCGTGAGTGCAGGCCGAGTTTGCGGTAGACGCGGGTGAGGGTCGCTTCGACCGTCTTGATGCTGACGGTGAGGGTGGTGGCGATGTCGCGGTTGCTCGCTCCGGCGGCGGCGAGTTCGGCGCAGCGCTGCTCGGCGGAGGTGAGGCGGGGGTGGGCGTCTCCACCCGTGGGGACGGCTTCCAGCCGGCGGAGGGTGTGCGCGGCGGTTTCGGCCCACGGGCGTGCCTGGTGGGCGGTGAAGAGGTCGGCGGCGCTTTGCGCGGCGGCGCGGGCGCTGGCGCGGCGGCGTCCGCGTCGTTCGGTGTGGCTGAGCGCCAGGAGGGTCCTGCCGCGTTCGAGGGGGAGGTGGTGGAGGCGGTCGGCTGCGTCGGTGAGGCGCCGGGCTGCGGTGTCGTAGTGGCCGCGGGCGGCGTCCAGGAGTGCCTGGGTGCGTTCGAGCGGGGGGAGGACCGCGTCCCTGCCGAGATCGGTCGCGGTGCGGCGGGTGTCGTCCAGCAGGCTCTGTGCCTGGTCGAGGCGGCCGAGGGCGACGAAGGTCTCGGCGAGTTCGGGCTGCCAGCGCAGGACCGACGGGTCGCCGACCTGCTGGAGCTCTTCCAGTGAGCGGACCTCTTCCAGGACCTCCAGGGCTTCCTTGGGGCGGCCGGTGGCCAGGAGGAGGTGACCGAGGGCGAAGAGGTTGCGGGAGAGGAAGACCTTGTTGTCCTCCTGCCGGGCGGTGTCGACTCCGCGGCGTGCGTGGACGAGGGCGAGGTCAGTGCGCCGGGCGGTGCCCGCGACGAGGGCGGAGGTGTAGCAGGCCGGTGCGGCCGACAGCGCGGTCCCGTCGGTCAGCGCCTGGGCACGGTCGGCGTGGTGGAGCGCTCTGGCGCAGCGCCCGGCGCGGAGTTCGGCCTCGGCGAGGCTGCGGAGGATGTCCACGGTCGCCTCGGCGTCACCCGCCCGCTCGGCTTCGACGAGCAGCGGGAGCAGCACGGCGCGGGCCTCATCCGGGCGGTCGTCGAAGAGGGCGTGCCGGGCGGCGAGGTGCTGGGGTGTGCCGTTGACCGGGATGGCGGCGGCCCGTGGCAGAGACAGGGCGCGGCCGAGCGTGGTCTCGGCGTCGGCATGGCCGAGGACGCGCTGAAGACGGGCCCGCATCGTGAGGGCCATGACGGTGGCGGTGGTGTCGCCGGCGGTCTCGGCGAGGACGGTGGCCTGGCCGGCCAGGGCACACGCCCGGTGGGGGTCGCCCTCGTTGACATTGGCCCAGATGGACTGGCGGATGAGGATCTGCGCGGTGAGGCCGGGGCGCCCGGCCGCCGTGTGGAGTGCGTCGGCGAACAGTTCATCCGCGCCGTGCAGGTGCCGGCCGCTCGCGTCGATCAGGGCGATGAGGGTGTCGACGCGCTGTTCGGGGGTGGTGTCGTGGCCCAGGACGAGGCGGGCGGCGGCCCGGCCGCGGGGGAGGTCGCCGTAGTGAGCGGCGTCGCGTACGGCGGTCAGGGCCCGTTCGGTGAGCAGTCCGCTGTCGTCGTGCGAGGTGCGCTGGGCAGCGAGGAAGGAGAGTTCCGCGGCGAGCGCGTGGTCACCGCGCTGCCGGGCGCGTACGGCAGCGCGGGCGGCGCGCTGGGCCGACCGCGGGTCGGTGTCGTCGGCCGCCAGTACGGTGTGCCGGTCGCGGCGGACGCTGTCGTTGCTGGCCTCGGCCAGGCGGGCGTGCAGAAGCCTGCGCGCGTCGCCCGGGAGCCGCGTCGTGAGTTCCGTGCCGATCGCGGAGGCGGTGAACTGCACGCTCCTGTCCGCCCGTCCGATGTCGAGCAGTCCCGCTGCCTCGGCCTGGGCGAGGAGGGCCTCGGCTGCCGGGCCGGCGAGGCGGGCGAGCAGTTCGAGGTCGGGCCGGTCGTCCAGCGCGGCGAACGTCAGCAGTTCCTGCACCTGCGCCGGTACTTCTCCCAGCCACTCGCCCACCAGTCGGCGGGCCGCCGGCGGCAGGGTTGGCTCGCCCTCGCCCTCCCGGTCCGCGAGAGGGCGCGAGGCGTCGGCCAGCGCCAGGGCCAGGGCCGGGTTCCCACCGCTGTGGGCGTGTACGCGCGTGACCTCGCGGGGGGCGAGCCGGAACGGGGACAGCAGGGCCGCGACCTGAGGTGCCGTCAGAGGCGGGATGGGCACGGCGCACGTGTCCTCACCGCACCAGTGACCCGCGACTCCCGGGCGCCAGATGCGCTCGGCCGCGATGACGGGAAGGTCCGGGGCCAGGCGCAGCGCCCAGCCCAGGACGGCCGCACTGGCGTGGTCCAGCCACTGGGCGTTGTCCACCACCAGCGTCATGGGCGGTGCCTCCCGCAGCAGCGCGGCGGTCAGGCGGCGCAGCCGCAGTGCCCGACCGGCATCGTCCGGGGAACCGGACCGGCCGGCGGTCTCGTCGAGTGCCGCCGTCAGCTCCCGCGCGGCGGGCAGGGCCGGGAGCGCCAGCGCGAGTTCGAGCAGCCCGGCACAGGCGACCCGGGCGTCCTGGGGGCCCGGGGCCAGCCGCAGGACCGGCAGGCCCGACTGCCGTCCCAGGACACCGGCCGCGGTGGTCTTGCCGCTTCCGGGCGGCCCGAACAGGACGACGCGGCGGGTGCCGTGTGCGCTGTCCGGCACCACCGGCAGCACGGTGCCGGCCTGGTGGGAGGCGTTCGTCCACATCGCAGAGTCTGGCATCGGGCCATGGTGCGCCCGCCGGGGCTCCCCGTCCAGATCAAGGGGTTTCCCCGATGTCCGCAGCCCCCCTCGTCTCTAGCCTCAGGGCCACAGCCGGGCCAACTGCCACCGAACACCCCCCGCACCCCAGGTGACGTTCTGCGGCATTTCCCCGACGAGGCCCGGCGGAAGGATTGTCATGTACCGCAAGAACGCCCTGGCTGCCGGTGTCGCGGCAGCCCTCGCACTGGGCTCCGTGAACATGGTGGCCACCCAGTCCACCGCCGTCCCCCAGTCCACCGCGGCCGCCAGCACCTCCGCCGCCCAGCCCGGCGCCGGCTTCCGGGCGATGACGGCCGACACGCGCAGCGAGGCGATACGCACGGCCGGCCGGAACGCCGCCGCGACCGCCCGCGAACTCGGCCTCGGCCCCGACGAGCGCCTGGTGGCCAAGGACGTGCTGATCGACACCGACGGCGCCCGGCACGTGCGCTACGACCGCACTTACAGCGGCCTGGACGTGATCGGCGGCGACCTGGTCGTCCACCTGGCCAAGAACGGTGAGATCACCGGCTCGGACCTGGCGCACCAGGGCGCCATCGAGGTCGCCCGCACCACCCCGAAGCTGACGGCGGCCGACGCCTCGGCCAAGGCCGTGAGACACGCCAAGCACGTGAGGAAGGCGAAGGCCGACAGCAAGGACAGCACCCTGGTGGTGTACGCGGCGGGCAAGATCCCCGTCCTCGCCTACCGCTCGACCGTCACCGGCGCGGGCGATACCGGCCCGGCCTCGCGCGAGGCGGTGATCGTGGACGCCGCGAGCGGTGCGCTGCTGGACCAGTACGAACTGCACCAGACCGTCACGGGCACCGGAAACGGCGTCACCGTCGGCCAGGTCTCCATCGAGACCACCCAGACCGGCAGCGGCTACACCCTCACCGACGCCGCACACGGCGGCACGATCATCTACGACTCCTACAACAGCCCCCAGTCGAACCCGAGACAGAACGCCAGGGCCTTCTCCAAGACCTCCAACACCTGGGGCAACGGCACCGCGTCCAGCCGCGAGAGCGCCGCCGTGGACGCCTCCTACGGCCTGGCGAAGACCTGGGACTACTACAAGGACTCCTTCAACCGCTCCGGCATCCGCAACGACGGCCGCGGCGCCCCGGCGTATGTGCACATGGGCACCAACGTGCTGAACGCCTTCTACGACGACGACTGCTTCTGCATGTTCTTCGGCGACGGCTCCTCGCAGAACGGCAACACCCCGGTCACCGCGCTCGACGTGGCCGGCCACGAGATGAGCCACGGCGTCACCGCCGCCACCGCCAACCTCAACTACTCCGGCGAGTCCGGCGGCCTCAACGAGGCCACCAGCGACATCTTCGGCACCATGGTCGAGTTCTACGCCAACAACACCGGCGACCAGGGCGACTACTACATCGGCGAGAAGCTCAACATGTCCGGCGGCTACATGCGCCGCATGGACAACCCCTCCGCCGACGGGAACTCGCTCTCCTGCTGGACCTCGGGCGCGGGCTCGGTGGACGTCCACTACTCCTCAGGCATCGCCAACCACTTCTTCTACCTGGCCGCCGAAGGCACCGGCGCGAAAACCATCGGCGGACGCTCGCACAACGGAACCACCTGCAACAACGACACCTTCAGCGGCATCGGCAAGGACAAGGCCGCCGCCGTCTGGTACCGCGCGCTGTCCACCTACATGACCTCGACCACCAACTACGCCAGCGCCCGTACCGCCACCCTCCAGGCCGCCGCCGACCTGTACGGCACCAACTCCCAGGAGCGGTACCTCGTCTCCAAGGCCTGGGCGGCCGTCAGCGTCGGCACCGCCCTGCCCGACCCCGGCACCGGGACACCCACGCCCACGCCCGATCCGACCGATCCCCCCAGCGGAAACGCGCTGGCCAACGGCAGCTTCGAGCAGGGCACCAGCGGCTGGACCCAGAGCGACAACATCATCACCAACTCGTCCCTGCAACCGGCGCGCGACGGGTCCTGGTACGCCTGGATGATGGGCTACGGTGCCGACGCCGTCGAGTCCGTGTCCCAGTCGAACATCGCGGTGCCCGCCACCGGCGCCCCCAAGCTCACGTTCTGGCTGAAGGTCTCCACCCAGGAGTCCGGCTACGCCGCCTACGACACCCTCAAGGTCAAGATCAACGGCACCACGCTCGCCACTTACTCCAATGCCAACGCGAGCTCCGGATACGTCCAGAAGACCGTCGACCTGTCCGCCTACAAGGGCCAGTCGGTGAAGCTGGAGTTCGCCGGCACCGAAGACACCTACCTGGCGACCATCTTCCTCCTCGACAACATCGCCATCGGCTGACCGGCCCCCTCACCCCGCGCACTCCCGCGGCCGGAGCCCCTGTCGGGTGCTCCGGCCGCAGGTGCCACCGCAAGCACGGGGCGGCCCGGTTCCCGCTCAGCGGGTTGTCCAGTGTGGTCAACCACCATCTGCCTATCCGTCCCGTGCATGACAGCTTTGGTCGTGAATGCCCCTCCCCGGAAGGTCAAATTGCCTTGTAGGGGAGGAAATTGCGCTCACTTATCTCGGACCGCCCGTCAGCCACCGCTGAGGAGAGGCGATTTGGAGATTCCCGCCCACACCGCACGCGAGCAGCCCACGCTCGCCTCCCCGGCATGCGTGGAAACCGATGAGGAGAGTCCGTGTCAATCCTGCCGCGACGAACGTCGCGCAACTGGCGAGCCGCCCTCGCCGCCACGCTCACCACCGGCCTCGCCGCGCTGAGCCTTCCCCTCGCCACGACCGCCACCGCCGTCCCCGTCGGCGCTCCGTTCGCCGAATCCGCCACCGGTACCTATCTGGTCACCCTCGCCGACGAGCCGCTGGTCACCTACGACGGCGGGGTCGGCGACCTCCCTGCCACCAAGCCCGCCCACGGCGGCAAGTTCGACGTCGCATCGGCCGCCGCCAAGCGGTACCGAACGCACCTGACGGACCAGCAGGACCGCGTCGCCAAGAAGGTCGGCGCCAGTGTCCGGCAGCACTACGCCGTCACCACCAACACCTTCAGCGCCCGGCTCGACGCCCGTCAACTGGTGCGGCTCGCCCACACCGGCAGCGTCGTGAACATCGCCCCCGACCGCTTCCACCAGGCCACCGACGACCGGAACTCCACCGACTTCCTCGGCCTTTCCGGCCGCAAGGGGCTGTGGAAGCCCTCGGCGGGACCGCCGAAGCCGGCAAGGGCATCGTCGTCGGCGACATCGACACGGGCATCTGGCCCGAGAACCCCTCCTTCGACGCCCCGGCCCTGACCTCTCACAAGCCCGGCAAGAGGGACCCCCACCGTCCCTACCGCAGCGGCGCCACCACCCTCATGCACAAGGCGGACGGCGGCATCTTCAAGGGCACCTGCCAGACCGGCGACAGCTTCACCGCCGCCTGCAACGAGAAGGTCATCAGCGCCCGCTACTTCGGCGAGGGCTGGTTGGACGCCGTTCCGGAGTCCAACCGGGCCGGATACATCTCCCCGCGCGACAGCCAGGGCCACGGCACCCACACGGCATCCACCGCGGCCGGCAACGCCAACGTCCGCGCCACGGCCGGCGGCGAGGACCTCGGCACCGTCTCCGGCGTGGCACCGGCGGCCACCATCGCCGTGTACAAGGCCCTCTGGCAGAGCAAGGACGGCCAGGCGGACGGCGGTCTGACCAGCGACCTCGTCGCCGCCATCGACCAGGCCGTCGCCGACGGCGTGGACGTCATCAACTACTCGCTCGGCGCCACGTTCGAGAGCGCGTACAACGATCCGGCGCAGGTCGCGCTCCGCAACGCCGCCGCGGCCGGAGTCTTCGTCGCCACCGCCGCGGGCAACTCCGGCCCGGGAGCGTCCAGCCTCTCCAACACCGCGCCCTGGACCACCACGGTCGCCGCCGGCACCATCAAGTCACACACCGGCACGGTGACCCTCGGCAACGGCGCGCACTACACCGGCATCAGCACCACCGTGCACCGGCAGGTCGGCCCCGCCCCGCTCGTCCTGGGCTCCGCGGTCCGCGTCTCGGACACCGTGGACATCTACGCGGACTACTGCATGCCGGACTCCCTCGACCCCGCCCGCACGGCCGGGAAGATCGTCGTCTGCGAACGGGGCGTCAACGGGCGCGCCGACAAGTCCGTCGAGGTCGAGCGGGCCGGCGGCATCGGCCTTGTGCTGGTGAACTCCGGCGACGAAAGCACGGACGGCGACCTGCACAGCGTGCCTGCCGTCCACCTCGACAAAGCGGAAGCGGCGCCCGTGCGCACCTACGCCGCCACGAGCGCAGCCACCGCCACCCTCACCGAGGGAGGCGCCTCGGGCGTCTACCCGCAGGTGGCCGGCTTCTCCTCGCGCGGCCCCTCGCTCGTCGGCAACGGCGACCTGCTCAAGCCCGACATCACCGCCCCCGGCGCCACGATCCTCGCCGCCGTGTCCCCCGACGGTAACCACGGCCGTGACTTCGACTACTACTCCGGCACCTCCATGGCCACCCCGCACATCGCCGGGCTGGCGGCGCTCTACCTCACGGAGCACCCCACCTGGTCCCCGATGAGCATCAAGTCGGCCATGATGACCACCGCCACGCCGACGAAGACCGCGGACGGCAAGAACAGCGACGACGTCTTCGCGCAGGGCTCCGGCGAGGTGGACGCACGGGCCATGCTGCGCCCCGGACTCGTCTACGACTCGGGCGAGCGGGACTGGCTCGCGTACCTCGAAGGCTCCGGCGTGGACACCGCGACCGGCGTCAAGGCCATCGACCCGAGCGACCTCAACTACCCGTCCATAGCCATCGGTGACCTCTTCGGCAAGCAGACCATCACCCGCACCGTCACCGCGACCGCGGCCGGCACCTACCGCGCCCGGGCGAGCGTCCCCGGCGTCAAGGCCACGGTGAGCCCGTCCGTACTGCACTTCAGCCACCCCGGCCAGAAGCGCACCTTCACCGTCACCCTGGACGTGACCACCGCGACCGTGGGACGCGCCGCCACCGGATCCCTCACCTGGACCTCGGGCCGCACCACCGTCCGCAGCCCGATCGTCGTGACCCCGCAGATCGTCCGCGCCCCCAGCGAGATCAGGGGCTCCGGCTCCAGCGGCTCGACCGGATTCTCGGTCACCCCGGCCACCGGCACCCTGACGGCCACCGCCTACGGACCGGTCTCCTCGCCCGTCACCAAGGGCACCCTGACCCAGATGCAGGAGATCACCTACGACACCGAGATCCCGTCCGGCACCAAGGCATCGCAGATCACGGTCCACTTCGACGCGGCGGAGGACACGATCACGGGCCTCCTCTGGGGCGACAAGGTCGAAGGGGTCCTCCAGGACGTCCAAATCGCCGTCCCCGACAGTGACGGAACGATCACCCTCACCGTGCCGCATCCCACGGCCGACGCCCTCTTCGTGTCCTTGGTCGCCATGGGGACGGACAGCGAGACCGTCACTCCCTACACCTATCAGGTGAACCACATCACCGCGGACAGCCCCGCCACCGGCAAGGTCACCGTCACGCCCGAGCGGGCCCACGTCACCCCCGGCAAGCCGACCGACCTGACCGCCACGTGGTCCGGCGTCCCGGCGGACACCCGGTCCGGCGCCTGGATCGAGTACGGCAACGGGGCGGGCAGTTTCCTGACCCTCAACTGAATCCCGGCACCCGACGGCGGGGGCGGCATACACACACGTGCCGCCCCCGCACACGCGCTCCTGACCCACGACGGCGGAGCACTGCCACGGGTCGCCGATCGCTTCGAACTGTTCCGTGTCCTGCTGGCCGGCGGCTCAGCGGACGCCCCGAGTGCCGTCGAACGGCTGGGCCGCCTCTGGTACGACCTGGCAGGAACGCCCTTACCCCGCCAGATCCCCGCTTTCGGTACCGAGCGTCTTCTCTATGGCAGTGATTACTGCTGGACACCCGTCGACATGGCCCTCGCCCAGGTCCACTCTGTCGACTCGGCCGCGCAGCCCTCCGCTATCGATACCTGGCGGGAACTCACCAAGCGCAACGCCCAGCGCCTGTTCACCACGACCGCAGAACGACTGCCTGACAGGCGAAAGAGCAGACGAGCGGGAGTCCTGGGACGTGCGTCAAACTCGCGCACGCAATGCCCAAAGCGCACACTCTGCACGCAGAAGCTTTGCCCGAAATCTCCTGTCCAGGCCGCTGGCCAGCGGTTCCTTTCACACATTTCTGTTCCACATGTTTCGCGATGACGCATCATGTGGAGTGCGTGGCGATCCTTGAGCCTGCTGCGAGAGGGCTCTGACCTGCAGTTCTCCCAGGGATCTCAGGCATGGCGGGATGCGCTCGACAGGTTTCCCACCGGACACGGCGTGGAGCGCACGGCCGTTCAGGCACACTGCTCTGACCTGCGGTTCCACCCAAGAGCGCAGAGGCAAGCAGTGTGCGGTGGTCTTCGTCGGGAATGGTGCACGACGGGCTCGACATTCATCTGACGCCTGTTCTTATGGTGCGTCAGGTGAGCTTGAACCCACGGCGCAGTACGGGTCGTCGCGTCATTGTGGAGGAGAGGTTTCTTGGCCGCCGCGAGCCATCTGGCCGCCCGGGTGGCCAGGTCGGTGTAGCCGTCCTGGCCTCGTTGGTGCGGTCAGGGCGCTGAGATACATCCGCTTTCGGACTGCGGATCGCCTGGGTCTCCTCCGGGTTGCGCTGTTGAGGCCCTGGCGATGTCCTCAAAGGACTGCGGTCACCGGCCGGTCGGACCTTCAGGAGGGGTCTCGCGAAGGCTCGGTCCTGCGATGCTGTCCACGTTCGTGCCGTCTTGCGGCTGTGGAGCGCCCGTCCCTCGACCGTCCAGCCGGATCAGACGCCGGCCGGCGTCGCCGCCAGCGACTGGAACCAAGCGCCGTGGGAAAACGGTTCCGGCGGGCCCACCTCCATGCCGAGTTCGACGACACCCTTGGCGTATCGGCCGGCGACTGCAGCCGGGTGAGGACCCGGTGCCAGGTGCCCTCCCGCTGCCATCGGCGGAACAGGTCGTAGACCCGGCCCCACGGCCCGTACTCGGCGGGCACATCCCGCCACGGCACACCAGTACGGACCCGGAACCGTATGCCGTCGATCAGCCGCCGGCGGCACCAGACGGGCGGCCTCTCCGCCTTCAGGCCCTTCGGCAGCAATGGCTCCAACGCCGCCCACTGTTCATCCGTGAGATCACCCCGGCCCATGAACCGTGATCATTCACGGCTCGAGATCGACCGCCCGGGCCGCTGGCAGGAAGGTCGCAGCCGACGGCGTTGCGGTGCGGACCGTCTGCTGCCGCATCTGGACACGGAGGGCGAGGCGGCGCTGGAGCGGGACGCGGAGACGAAGACCTGAGGTCGTCGCGCGCGGTTCCGCAGCTGCCGGAACCGACTCTCGGAGTCCGACTCAAATGCCACATAAAATCTCACTCAGTATCAAATCTATGCATATCATACAAAGCGAGGGTGGCGACAATTCGACGCTGTCGCGCGCCATGCCTCTCAGTGCCGCATCCGCGCACTTCCGACCCCCCGCTTGAAGGAGTTGGCATGGCCGCAGAGAGCATCGACACGGCGAGCACCGGTGCAGAGACCACCGAGATGGCCACCAAGAACGGCACGGTCGTCTTCCACGACAAGGACCGACAAGCAGCGCGGCATGCGCTCAAGGACCCCGTCGCAGTCACCCCCACCGCTGCGGAACCCTTGCCCGAGATCGGAGCTGCCGGGTGGACCGCGTTGGCAACGGGCATGCTCAACCTTGTCGGCTCGGCCCAGGCCGGGGTGTCCGTCGCCCAAACGGTACTGGCCAACATGAGCGCGAAGACGGGGCAGGTGGAGATCACCATCACCAACAACGCGTCGCTGCCGGTGACACTCTTCAACTACCGCCCCACCAAGCTCGATGTCAGCAACGTGCCCAATCTGCTCTCCACCGGGGAGAGTGATGTGTTCACGCTGACCCGGCAGAGCCTCATCGACGACAGTTCGTCCGTCGAGCTCGATTTCATGATCGGTGACGGGGTGAACTGTGCCCCGTTCAGGCTGTGGTTCGCCTACACCAACGAGGGAGACCCGGGACGGTGGAAGCTTTCCGCCCTGGTGGACGGCAGCGGGAAGCACAATTACCCCAAGGCCTTGCAGATGTTCGGTTTCACGTACACGGGCAACACGGGCTTCCCGAGTTTCTCCGTGTACACCGCGCCGATCGAGACCGGCAGCGGCATGCTGTCGGTCATCATCTACGACAAGGCCTCCTCCTGACCGGTCCCTTGTGCGGCTGGGCGTCCAACGACGCGCAGCCGAACGGCGGACCCGGCACGCCCATCCTGGCTGCCCGCCGAGGCGATGGAGCAAGTCGTCGGTTGAGCAGGGCAGATGCCGGAGCGTCAGTCCATGCGGTCCCGGGGCACGTACGGGTCCAGCTCGCGCAGTACGCGCTCCGGGTCTGGGGCGTGGACGGCGAGGCGGGCGGAACGGGCCGTACAGCGGAGCGCCATACAGAGGACCGGCCGGCCGATCCGGACCGCGGCGAAGTCCTCGCCGTCCGGGAGGACGCGGGTGCCGACGGCGACGCGGTCGGGGATCCACAGGTCGCGGCCGCGCAGGCCCCTCAGCCTTCAGCTCGACCGGTCCGACATATCGATAACTCCCCCCTCACCTCGGCCAACCCAAAACACTCCCGACACACGCCTGAGAACTCTCTTTGATCGGGGCTGCTCGGCCCGCGGGCTCTGTCCCTCGTGCGAGCTACGCGGAAGTGTCCACCGCGTGGTGACGATTCGAGGGCGTCGGATCCATAGCGTTGCGCACAGCCGCGGCGCTCCGGCTGCGGATTCGGCGCAGGAGTTTTGGTGGGACTGGTATGGCAGCTTGTGGCCGTCACGGCCATCGCCCTCATCGGCGGTCGGGGGATCGCCGCGGTGCATGAGGACAACCCTTGGCTCACGCTCGTCCCCGGCGTCCTGACGGCTGTGCTCGCGGTGTTCGGTTACGGGTGGGTGGTACGCCGGACCGAGCGCCGCCCGGCCGCGGACGTGGCCGGGCGGGGGGCCGGGGCCGCGCTCGGCGTGGGCACGCTGATCGGCTTGGCGGTGTTCGGGCTTGTCATCCTGCCACTGGCCACCAACGGGTACTACGGGATCAACGGCCGGGGCTCGACGACCGGAGCGGTAGGGCTCGTCGGTTTCATGGCCGCGGCCGTGGCGAAGACGACCAGGACTTCTGCGTTCACGTTGTGGCGTCCTCAGGCGGTGGGGGAGTGGCAGTTCTGGCGTTCGGTACCGAAGTGAGGCGGATCCACCCGCTGTCTGCGCCCACGGCCACGGCTCATGCCCTTCGTCCCGTGGTCATCCTCGGACCGGTGGTCGTCCGGCTGGTCGGAGCGGCTTGTCAGAGAGCGTTCGGCGAACGGCGTCCCGGTGTCCCAACGTCCCGTTCCACGCCCACGACGTCTGTGCTGGTCAGGGCATGTTTCAACGTTCCGGCGTCCCGTAGTGGTCGTGATCTGTGGCGGGCGGGACGGATCACCGAACAAGCTGCGGTCGTCCCAGCAACCCGCTGGACGAACCACTTCCGCACCCTTCAGCACCATGGAGATCCAGATGCGTTCGCGCCTTGTCGCCCGTTCCGCCCGCCTCGCCCTCGCCACGGTCGCCGCGCTGGCCCTCACCGGCGCCGCGACGGCCGCCGCCACGGCCGACAGCCGCAGCACCGCCGCGCCGGCCTGCGTAACCGACGACCTGACCTTCACGGTCACCGAGGAGACGCAGGCGGGCGGCTACCTCTTCCTCACCGCCAAGGCCAAGCCCGGTATCTCCTGCACCCTGGAGGGCGTCTCCCCCTCCGCGTCCTTCGGCCCCTCCTCCGACAGTGCCGTGTCGCCCGCCGAGCACGCTGTCAGCGAGAGCATCACCCTCGAACGCTCCACCACCGCCTACGCCGGCATCAACCCCAAGATCACCAACGACGACCTCGGCTGGGAATCCGACCAGCTCCACCTCTCCGTCGCCGGCGACGAAGTCAACTCCATCACCCTCGACCTCCCCGTCACCGTCCTGGTCGACCAGCCCATCGCCACCAACTGGCACGCCGACCCCGCCGACGCCGTCCCCGTCTCCATCTGACGCACTTCTCCGTCTGACCAGCTGACCTTCTTCACCTGCTGACCCGCTTCTCCGGTCGGCCTCCGCCCGGCGGCGCCTGCGCACAGAGAAGCCGTTGAGGGCTCCCGCCCCACCGACCCCCACCGGTGGTCTGTCGGGAGTCGGCGTATGGACGCCTACCGCTCGATGCGTCAGCCGTGCACCGGCCTCCCTTCACCTCACGCGCGCACCACTCCCGGTCCTCGTCGGAGCCCTTCGGCCCGCCCTTGCCGTCTCAGGACGGAGGGCGATCATCCTTCGGTGTGGGTTCTCCGATCTCTTCGAGGCTCGGTTCGGTGTCGATGTCGTCGGCGGAGGTGATGGCGGGTGAGGAACGTTTGCACCGGCTGGCGGCGGGGTGTGAGAACGGGCGAGGAGAGAGCCTCCCGTACGAGGCGGCGGTGAACGCCGAAATAGATCGTGAAGGATAGACGTGAACAAGTGGTTGGGTGAGTTCAAGAGACGCCGGCAAACACCGCCGTCCCATTGAGCGCACGGCGGATCGCCCCGCCGTGACGCCCCTCCCTCTGCTGCCGTTCCGCGAGTGCCATCCAGGGCGGGCACTAGCTCCAATAACGTGTCGCCGACCGTTGCTTGACACAGAGGGTAATTTTTCCGGCCCGGTTCAAATGTGACGAACCTGGCGCCTGTTACTCCTCGTTTCCCCGACCCACGCAAGGGAAAACTACGTGACCATTACGTGGCTAGACCAATCCTCTCAGAAACTCGTTGTGGAAGAGTATGTCGCTGGACACGACAGCGGCTCCTGGACATACCAATTATCGGATCAGTGGTTCGGGATTGTCACGCCAATACGAGGTGTGTGTCAAATTGAACGTCGAGACGGACACGGTTGGCGACGAACCACGCTCACGCCTGGAGAGGTCTGCCGGGTCGCACCCAACAACCTGATCCGGCTCAGCAGGACACCACCCAGACGTCTCCCATTCGAAGTCGTTTGTGTCCAGCTTTCCGTAGAGTTCCTTCAACGAGTGCTGGAAACACACACCACCGCTCCTGTCCGTGATGTTTCGGAATTACAGACACTGCGCGCCTTCGATCCACATGTTGCATCCATGGCGCAAACTCTACTTCACGCCCGAAAGACAGGTGCAGGAGAGCGGTATTCTCTGAGTGCAGCCCACTACCTGGCCGAATACCTGCTCCATCCATTCCGTTCCGCATCGCCGGGCACGGGCGGTTTCAGCCCGGAACAACTGCTCACACTGCGGGCCTACATGGAGATGCACTTGTCCGAGAACATCACACTCGACCAGTTGGCCAGAGAAGCACGTCTCAGCCGGTACCACTTCCTGCGCCGATTCTCTGTCACCACGGGAAAGACGCCCATGCGGTACTTGACCGGGTTACGCATCGACGCTGCCCGCCATTTGCTCACAGCGGGCAGCGACCCCATATCCCAGATCGGCAGGCTCTGTGGCTTCCCGAATCCGGAGAACTTCGCGCGGGTGTTCAGGAAGCACATGGGCTGCTCGCCCTCGGAGTACCGGCAGCGAGGGCAGTGTCCGCCCTCTCCTTGAACGCCGACACGTGACGACGGGCCATGGCCCCAGCGAACACGGTGGTGGAGACCACCGGCCACCAGCAGTCACCGATCGTGTGGGACGGCATCGGGCCCACCGAAGGTTCGGTAGGGCACCAGACCCTTCCGGCCGTCCCGGGGGCTGTACTGCGGGACGCGGAGCCGGGGACGGGGGATGGCCCCGGCTCCGCGTCCCGGGCGGCACGTCAATGGTTGACGCGGCCGCCGTCCATGGGGCGCCCCGCCGTCATCAGGTACCTCAGGTCCCGGGCGTACTTGGTGACGAGGTCGCGCGTGAGGCTCGGGATGTCCCCGTGCCCGGCGATGGCGCCGGCCCGGACGGCCGCGCGGAACCGGTCGGAGGGGATGACGGATCCGGGTACCGGGTCCTCGGGCTCCTTGAAGCCGTGCCGGATGGGAAGCGCCGCGTACTGCCGTTGTGCCTCGGGCAGGGCGCGCATCGCCGCCTCGAACCGCAGGTACCACTCGGCGTAGTCGTCCACCCGCTCGATGGCGTGGCCGTCCTGCGCGAGCCAGTCGACGATGGCGTCGAGGGAGACGCCGTCGTCGTTGGGGTTCACGAGGCTGAACGTCCGGTATCCGGACGGGACTTCAGAGGTGCCGCGGCCCCCCAGCGCCACCACGGCGGCGGCCGTGAAGTCGACCGGCAGGCCGTCGTAGTGGGCGCGTTCGCCGTCCGCACGGTAGAAGCTGCGCGGCGCGACCCCGGTGGCGAGCACACTGAACAGGAGGCGGCTGAACACATCGGTGACGTTGAACTGTCCGCCGTACCGGCTGTGCGCGAGGATCATGCTGGACCGGAAGGTCGTGACCGGCAGTCCGCACAGGTCGTGCGCCTCCCGCAGCAGCACTTCGCCGGCCCATTTACTGGTCGCGTACCCGTTGGCGTAGCCACCGTCGACGTTCAGGACCGGTATGGCGACGCGGACGTCGGTGTCCTCGTCGAGAGCCGGACGGCAGGAGTCGGCGACGCCGACGCTGGAGATGTAGGTGATCGGCTTCGTCCGGCGGGTGAGGGCCAGCCGGACGAGTTCGGCGGTGCCGACGACGTTGGCGTCGAAGAGGTGCGGGTACGGCAGGAGGTGGTTCACCACCGCACCGGCGTGGACGATCAGGTCGACCTCGTCGGCCAGCCGGTCCCAGGCCGCCTCGTCCAGGCCGAGCCGCGGTTCCGCCATGTCACCGGCCACGACCTCGAGATGGACCGCGGCCAGTTCCTCGTACGTCCGCACCAGCTCCGGGTCGCCGCTGTCGAAGGCCGCGTCCAGCCGCTGCCGGGCCGCGGTGGCGTCCTTGCCGCGCACCAGGGCGATCAGCCGGCCGCCGGTGGGCGCCAGGGTGCGCAGCCATTCCAGGGCGAGGAAGCGGCCGAGGTAGCCGTTCGCGCCGGTCAGCAGCACGGTGCGCGGCTCCCGCTCGGCGCGGGGCAGCGCGGGGGCGTCGGCGAGGAGGTCTGCGTCGAGGAACTTGTCAAGGGTGAGGTCCTGCGCGTGGACCTCGGTCACCCCCTCGCCGTGCACCGAGGCGAAGGCGGGCCGTCGCACGGCCGTAACAGAAGCGCGCCCGGCGCCCTCGCCGCCTTCCTTGAACTCCACGATGCGGATCGTCATCTCCTTGAGCGTGACCGGTTCCAGGAACAGCTGGATCGGTACGTCGATGTCCAGCTCGTCGCGGAGCCGACCGGCCAGATGCACGGACGTCAGCGAGTCGCCGCCCGCCTCGAGGTACGTCTTCTCCAGGCCGGCGGCTCCGTCGAGATCCAGCGCCTCGAACACCAACTCGGCGACCCTGTCCTCCAGTTCGCTCCCCAGTCCTGGCGCCGCGCCTTCGGCCGGCGCCTGAGCGGCCGGGCCGCGCGGCGTCAGCGCGCCGTAGCTCTCGCCGGCGAACGGGTACGACGGGAGCCGTACCCGGCGCACCTCGCCGTCGAGCGTCGGCCAGGTCACCTCCTCGCCGCGCAGCCACGCCTCCCCCGACGGTTCCCGCACCGGATCCGGGTGGCCCTCGGCCAGTGCCATGAGCTTGTCCGACGCGTCCTGCACGCCGGCGGCGACCACGTAGGCACGCACGGGCATCCCGACCCGGCCGGTGCGCAGGGTGTGCGCGACATCGGTGAGGGCGGGGGCGTCGGCCTCGTGCAGACGTGCTGCCAACCGCGATGCCACGACGGCGAGTTGATGCTCGGTGCGGGCCGACAGCGGCAGGACCGTCGGGCGGGCGTCGGCCTTCGCGCGCGGCTCGCGTGCCGGTGCCTCCTGCACCACCACGTGCACGTTCGTGCCGCCCATGCCGACCGACGTCACGCCGGCCAGCCGGGGCAGGTCCGGCCTGCGCGGCCAGTGACAGGTCTCGGTCACCAGCCGCAGCGGCGAGTCCCGCAGGGCGGCGACCGGGCTCGTGACATTCACCGTCGGGGCCAGGGTGGCGTGCTCCAGCATCAGGACCGTCTTGATCAGCGCCGCCACACCGGCCGCCGTGTCGGCGTGCCCGATGTTCGACTTCACCGAACCGAGCGCGATGCCTGCGCCACCGTCGAGGCCGGCTCGGGCGGTGAACGCCGCGCTCGCCGCCGCCAGCTCGATCCGGTCGCCCAGCTCGGTCCCGGTCCCGTGCGCCTCCACGTACTGCGCCACCGACGGCTCCAGCCCCGCCGCTTTCCACGCCTCGGCGATCGCGGCCGTCTGCCGGTCCACGCCCGGAGCGGTGAAGCCGACCCTGCCGGCCCCGTCGTTGGTGACGGCCGTGCCCCGGATCACCGCGCGCACCGGGTCGCCGTCGGCGAGCGCGTCCTCCAGCCGCCGCAGCACCAGCACGCCCACCCCGCTGCCCGGCACCGTGCCGGCCGCCTTCTCGTCGAAGGGGCGGCAGCGGCCGTCGGGGGAGGAGGTCCCGCCCTGGTAGTAGACATAGCCCTCCTTGCGCACGGTGCCGATGGCGACGCCGCCCGCGAGCGCGGTGTCGCACTCGCCGAGCAGCAGGGCCTGGACGGCAAGATGGACCGCCGTCAGCGAGGTCGAGCAGGCCGTCTGGACCATCATGCTCGGCCCGTCCAGGCCGAGCCGGTAGGAGATCCAGGGCGCCAGGAACTCGCGGTCGGTGAGGATACGCATCTGGATCGCGCCGATCGACGCGGCGAGCGCCGGGTCCGTCTCGGCGGCCAGCGCGTGGTCCGTCGAGCTGCCGCCCATGTAGACGCCGGTGCGGGGCGGTGCGTTCAGCGGGGCGTACCCGGCGTCCTCCAGTGCCGACCAGGCGGTCTCCAGGAGCACCCGGTGCTGCGGGTCCAGGGCGGCCGCCTCGGTGCGGTTGAAGCCGAAGAGCCCGGCCTCGAAGCGGTCCGCGTCAGCGAGATGCCCCTGCACCGGGACGAACGCGGGATTGCGCAGCTCGGCCGGGTCCGCCCCGTCGGCGAGCAGTTCCTTCTCGGTGAACTCGGACAGCGAGCAGACGCCGTCGCGCAGGTTGGCCCAGTAGGCGTCGAGGTCGGGGGCGCCGGGGAAGCGTCCGCTCATCCCCACGACGGCCACCGCCTGCTCAAGGTCGTGCTGTGCGGCTTCCTCGGTCGTCATCGCGTCGTGCCCTTCCTGGAACGGAGCTTGTGCGGGGCGGCCCGGCGGTCGCCGCCGCGCCGGGCCGCCTCCTGCTCGGCCGTCCGGTCGAGACGGGCAGCCACGGCGGCCGCCGTCGGGTGCCGGAACAGGTCGGTCAGGGTGATGAGGTCCTGGTACTCCGGGTGTTTCCGGAGCGCCGCGAGGACGGCCGACAGCCGTATCGAATTGCCGCCCGAGTCGAAGAAGTTGTCGTGGACGCCGACCCGGTTCAGCGTCGGCTGCTGCTGCCACACCCGGGCCGCGCGCCGCTCGGCCGCGCTGTCCGGGGCGGTGTACGACCGGCTCGGCTCGGGGCGCGAGGAGGGGGGACAGGGCAGCGCAGTATCGTTCACCTTCCCCTTCGTCGTCATGGGCATGCGGTCGAGGACAACGATGGCCGACGGCATCAAGTGCGCGGGCACGGTTACCTCCCTATTCTCCCTGTTGACCTGCATGAGACGAGTCCTTCCGGCTGGTTGCCCTGACGTTGAGAACTCCACCGTCACCGTCGTTCCCCTGCCTCCAAACGCCGGCGCCGTGCTCGCAGCGCGCGAGAGCGCCTGGCCGATGCCGCTCGCCCGACCACAGCCGAATCATCGTCCGACGGCACGCCGTCACGGATCAGCGTTGCCTGCGCCGCCACCGTGGTGTGCGAGAACAGAGCCACAACCGAGAGCCGAACCCCCGTATGCCGCTCAAGGGCGTTCTGAAGCTCGAAGAGCTTGACCGAGTGGCCGCCCAGATCGAAGAAATTCACCTCGATCGGAACGCCATTCCGCTTCAGTACCTCGGCCCACGCGTCGGACACTCGTCCAGTCGTGTCGTTCGTGGAGGCGGCGGCTGCATCCTCTGTCTGGGAGCCCGGATAGGTTTCTGCCAGAGTGCTGAGGTGCTTTCGGTCGATTTTGCCGTTGGCGGTCACTGGAAACCGATCGAGCACGTGGATCCAGTTCGGAACCATGGCTTGCGGCAGCCTGCGGGCCACGTGCTCGCGGATTGGTTCTGGAGAAATATCAGGAGGCGACAGGACGAACCCGACAAGCTGGGTCCGCTCCGCGTTCGTCACCGCGACGGCGTCGCTGACCCCTGGTGCAGTGCGCAGATGAGCCTCGACTGCGCCGAGCTCTATCCGATGGCCACGGATCTTGACTTGTTGATCGCGGCGGCCGAGGAATTCCAACTCACCATCGTCGTTCCACAGGGCGAGGTCCCCCGTGCGGTACATCTTGGCGCCCTCGACATCGGTGAAAGGGTCGCCGATGAAAGCCTGGGCAGTCGCTTCAGGGCGGCCGAAGTATCCTCGCGCTACCCCTGTTCCGCCGATGAACAACTCTCCGCTCACACCGCGTGGGACCGGCTCCAGCTCCTCATTCAGCAGGTACAGGCGGACACCAGGCACCGGCCCGCCGATGGATATCGGTCCAGGGGCCTCGTAACGGCGGAAGCTAGCCCATACAGTGGCCTCGGTCGGGCCGTACTCATTGACCAGGGCGACGGTGCGGCCGAGCAAGGCGAAATGGCGTTCCATCAATCCCTCAGCCAGCGACTCGCCGGCCACGATCACCGTATCCAGCGCATCCAGCCGCCTGCCCTGCCGTTCCGCCGCGTCCAGCAGTGCGCTGTAGAGGAGCGGTACACAGAGCAGCCGGGTCACCTGCCGGCGTTCCACCAGGTGGGCCAGGCGCTCAGGATCGCGGATTTCATCAGATGCGGCTACGACTAAGCATCCCCCCGCGGTCAGGGTCCCCCACACCCCGGCAACCGAGGAATCGAAGGACAAGGGCGACACAAGCAAAAAGACTGGAGCGCCGGGATACACCCTGCGGCGTGCCCAAGTGGAAGCGGACAGCTGACGGTGCTCGACCAGGACGCCTTTGGGCTCGCCAGTGCTGCCCGAGGTGTAGATGAGGTATGCGGCGTCTTCGGGTGTCACCGCGACCGCCGCCGCCGTGGTCTCTTCTCCTTCTCGGGCGTCCTCCGCTCGAATGACCGGGCATGTGAGCGTGGGCAGTCGGGCAGACGTGCCGTCTGCGACGATCACGGCAGAGACGCCCGCGTCAGCGAACACATCAGCGATCCGCTGATCAGGGTGGGCCGGGTCTGCCGGGACGTACGCGGCACCGGCGTACAGGATTCCGAGCACGGCGGCAATCATCGCGTTCGAAGGTTCGACGAGCACACCGATTCGCTCGCCTCTGCCCGCACCTGCCGCACGGACAGACGCTGCGATGCGCCTGGCCCAAGCGTCGAGCTCGCCGTAGCTCAGCTCGGTGTCCCTGCTCCGAACGGCGACCCTCAGCGGATCACTGCCGGCTATCCGGGCCACGACCGCATGGACTGGGCTGAGCTCCTCGTGTGGAGCGTTCGACACAAAGTTCTGTTCTGGCAAGGTCATCAAAATTCCCACACTAATTCTCGGCTGATGCTGCTCGGTTCATGGCGTGCCAACAGGCCAAGGACGACCTCGGCCTGCCGCCCCGGCGTGCGAGTGGCCACCATCGCCCGGGCGGGGGCCTGAAAGCCGAGACGCTGGTCGAGCTGGAGGGTAAGGAATGTGATCAGCAGTGAATCTCCCCCAGCTCGAAGAAGTCGAAGTCGTCACGGAGATCGGTGTGTCCAAGCAGTTCAGTCACAACCCGGCTGGCGTTGCCAGCGGATCAGGTACTACGGGTATCAACTCACGAAAACAGACTGCATTCCTATGGGCAGGAGTGGCGGGCGAACATGAGCAGTACACGCTCATCGGACGGTCACTGAACTCCGCTCAGACAGGAGAGGATTCACTCTGGCATCCGTTCACCCCAGCGTCAATGCCGCAGGAAGGGCCGGCGAGGCGGCGCGCAATATGTGTCCAGGAGAGCGCAATAACTGTCAACCGTGCTTTGCCGGCGGCGCTTGACGCCAACTCGCGGGCGTTGCTAGCCTATCTCGATATTCTATCACCGGAGCAGTGCCTGACTCCCGTATATCGTTCATGATCCGGTGGGTCTTAAAGGGAGGAACCGGTGCGCGAGTTCATCCGACTCTTCTTTCCTGAAACCCTGCTCGTTTCGCGTACTCTGTGCGCTCGCGGCAATCTGACCCCTGAGTTACTGGACGACCCTGTTCGGCGATCCAGGAGCTGTCCCGTACCTCGTGGTCTGGCTCGACCGCCGTTGTCAGATCGATGCTGGGGAATTCCGTTACGGCAATATTCGATGCAGAGTCAACAATGAAAGCCGACTCCTATCGATCTAGACCCCCCACTCAAGGCATCGGGTTTCGACCTATTCGATGCGGTGGACTGGAGGACCTTCCATGCGCACTCCCCATACGACGAATCTTTCTCACCTGCTCGATCCCGAACATGCGGCGGAACCATATTCATTCTATGCCGAGGTGCGTACAAAATCGCCAGTGCAGTGGGATGAATGGATGCAGACCTGGGCGGTGTTCGGCCATCCGGAAATTCTCGCTCTCTCGAAAGACAGGCGTCTTTCTGTGGCCAGAATATCGGATTTCTATGAGAGCTTCCCCGAACAAGCCCGTGGCGACGTTGCACTGCTGGCTCGCACACTGTCAGACATGATGCTGTTCAATGATCCGCCGCATCACACCCGGCTGCGCCGACTGATCAGGCCGAGCCTGTCTCCCCGCCTTGCCCGGGAACTACGCTTTCATGTCCAGGAGTTGGCTGACGAACTGCTCGACAAGGTCCTGCCGAGCGGGCGCATGGACATCATTCACGACTTCTCGGAACCGCTCAGCCGTGGCGTGATCGCGAAACTGGCAGGCGTATCCGACGACGCCACCCACCTCCTGGAGAGCTGGCAGGGGCTGTTGCATGAGTTCTTTACCCAGTCCGGCTCCCAGAACGCGCGGATACAGGCACTGAGGGAGTCCTTCGACCGCACTGCCACCGCTCGTCGAAACAGCACGGCCGATGACTTCTTCAGCCAGATGATCAGTCCCCAACTCCGGTCAGCCGACTACACCGAGGACGAAGTCTTCGCCAACCTCCTGCTGCTCATCGACGCGGGGCAGGCGACTACCACCCATCTGATCGGGAACGCGGCCCTCGCCCTGTTGAACAACGACGAGCAGACTCAGCGGCTGCGCAGAGATCCTGAGCTGATGACACCCGCCACGCACGAACTGATGAGATACGACAGTTCGGTCCAGTTCACCACTCGGAAGGCGCTCGCCGACATCGACCTCGGTGAGCACCTGATCCGAGCCGGCCAGTCGGTGACCCTGGTTCTTGGTTCAGGGAATCGTGACCCCCGCCGCTACACCGACCCTGACCTATTGGATGTCTCCCGACCGGCCGCTGACCACCTGTCGTTCGGGCACGGCATCCACTACTGCCTGGGCGCCTCGCTGGCTCTCACCGAGATCGACGTCGCACTGCGGACGCTGCTGCGTCGGACCACCAACTGGAAGTGCGAGGTGGCGCAGCCCGAGTGGCTCGAAAGCATAAACTTCCGCTTCCTCGCATCCCTTCCGATCACTTTTGAGGCAATCGCCTGAATGTGGCATGCGCCCCGGCCGAAGGGGAGCTCCTTGATGCCGTGCGGCAACTGGCGGACCGCCCGTTCGACCTCGGTCGGGCACCGTTGCTGCGCACAGCGGCTTTCCGACGGGACGACGGCGGTAGTCCGTCAAATCCGGCGATGGTGTGGGTTGCGGCAGGTCGGACTGGTCGAAGGCCGGTGGCAGGAGTCAACCGGCTTGGTGATGGCTCACGTTGACTGCTCGCCGTCCGTGTCGGCCTGCGCCGGGGCCGTTGGAGGAATACGCGGCCCGGTTCGGTGACCTCTTCCTCGGCCGGGCCCAGCGGCGGGGATTTCGTGAGTACCTGACCGGGCTGCCGGCGCCGCGGGAGCGGAACCAGGCGATCACCTGCTTGGAAGCGGCGGAGCCGGTCGCCGGCGCGGGGATGCCCGGGGGCGCAGCGGCTGCAGTTCTTCCTGTCCGAGTCGCCCTGGGAGACCGAGCAGGTCAACGACCGGCGGCTTGAACTGCCGCGCAAGCAGCCTGCAACTGCACGCACAGCCGCATGGGCAGCAACGCAGATCCCGCAGCGGGCAATATCTGTCAACTTCCCATATCGGAGAGGGCATACATTGCTCCACAGAAGACCTCACACCCTCGATCTGGGAGTTTGAGGAATCACAGGCATTGGACCAGAAACGCGAGATCGGCATCTCTGGCGGACTGAATCTACTTACCTCTTGTGATCTCTGGATGGGGTCGCGGTTCTCGGGTCGCGCGGACAAGGTTCTGGAGAACGATGAATTTTGATGGGGCATTGCTCGAAGACTGGATGCGCGACCACTACCATGACGCTGCGATAGACATAGGGTCGAGCGGGGTTCTTGACTACTCGTTCGGACAGGTGCGACAACTCGCCGGCATCGAGCCCGGTGATGTGGACCAGATCGTTTTCCGGGACAGCCCGTGCCTGGGCCGGGACGACCTGCGCGAGGCCATCGCCTCGCGCTGGGGGGACGGTGACGCGCGCAGGGTGATGCTTACGCACGGCGCCAGCGAGGCTATCTACGTCGCGCTCCAGACCCTCCTAGAGCCAGGTGATCAAGTCGTCGCCCTGCACCCGGCCTACCACTCGCACGTATCCGTCGCAGAGTCCATGGGGTGCGAGGTTCTGCGCTGGCGACTGCGCGAGGAGGACACATTCCGGCCTGACGTGGAGGAACTCGCGAGGCTCGTCACTGCGCGCACAAAGGTTATTGTGGTCAACTTTCCGCACAACCCGACCGGCGCGACACTCGACCTTCCTGGTTTCCATCGCCTGCTTGAGATTGCTGACAATGTTGGCGCCTATCTCCTGTGGGACGGCGCTTTCACGGACCTGGTCTACGATGACGCACCGCTGCCGGACCCCGGACTGACCTATCCGCGCACTGTGTCGATCGGAACCTTTTCAAAAGCTTTTGGTCTACCCGGCATGCGCTTCGGATGGTGCATGGCCGACCCGGAGCTTCTGCGGGCGATGACCAACCTGCGCGACCGCATCACCCTCAGCCTCTCTCCGCTGATCGAGTTCATCGCGCTGCGCGTCGTACGCCGTGCAGAAGCCTTCATCGCTCCCAAGCTGAAGAACGCCACAGAGAACCGGCGTCTGCTGGCCGACTGGGCCGCGCGACACGAGGATCGTGTCGACCTCCCACTGCCCCTCGGCGGAGTGACAGCGTTCCCGCAACTGCGCCCGTGGCGGGACACGACCGAGCTTTGCCGGCGGCTGGGAGAGACCAGCAACGTACTGCTCGTCCCCGGTCGGGCCTTCGACCACCCGTGCCGCGTCCGACTCGGTTTTGGCGGCGATCGCAGCCAACTGAGCAAGGGTCTGGACATTTTGAGCGCTGAGTTCGCCGCGAGTCACCAACCGTGAGGCGGAAAGGAACCCTGACGAACATGCAGAGCATTGAACTCTCGGACATCGAGTTGAAGACAGTCCACGAATTACTCGCTTCGCTCACGGCGAAGTTCCACTCGATCAGTGACCCGGAGTTCGTCCGGCAGTGCGCGGTGTACGCACACGAACTGCCGCAGCGGCTGCGGGCCGAGTTGAACGCGTTCCGCCTGGAGGCTTCCGGTGGCGTGCTGTCCATCCGCGGCTTCCGGATCGACGACGTTGCTGTCGGGCCCACTCCCGAGCACTGGCGTACCCACGTTGGCCAGGCGTCCACGCTCCCCGCGGAGGTGTACTTCATGCTCTGCGCATCCCTGCTGGGCGACCCCATCGCCTGGGCGACCCAGCAGGACGGCCGGATCATGCACGACATCTTTCCGATCAAGGGTCACGAGAACGAGCAGCTTGGCTCGGGCAGCGAAGAACTGCTGACCTGGCACACCGAGGAGGCGTTCCACCCGCTGCGGGCCGACTACCTCGGCCTGGCCTGTCTACGCAACCACGACCGGGTGGCAACGACCTTCGCCTCGGTCGACGACCTCGAGCTCACTGTTGAGATCAGGGACTTGCTCTGTCAGGAGCGGTACCCGATCAAGCCCGACCGCTCGCATCTGCCCCACCACGGCGAAGACAACCGGGCGATTTCGACGCGCGAGCGCGAGCTGCTCTCGCGCAGCTATGAATGGATCATGGCCAAGGACAGCAAGCCCGACCGAGTCGCCATCCTCTCCGGCGACCGCGCAGCACCCTATCTACGCATCGATCCCTTCTTCATGGAGGACGCATACGCCGACCCGGACAGCGCCCGCGCAATGAAGGCCATCGTCGCGGAGGTCGATCGCAACATACGAGATCACGTGCTCGAACCAGGTGAACTGCTCTTCCTGGACAACTACAAGATCGTGCACGGCAGGGTGCCATTCACTGCCCGCTTCGACGGTACGGACCGCTGGCTCAAGAGGCTGAACGTGGCGCGCGACCTGCGGAAGTCGCGCGATCGCAGGATCAGCCACGACGCGCGAGTGATCCATTGACGACCTACAGCGCCTCGGCCCTCGCGGCCGGACGGACCCTGCCCGGAAACGACTGGGAGACGTCAGTGTCGACTACCCAAGACTCTGCGATGCAACCGAAAGACGGCCAGGACCGCCGCGTTGACAGGGATTTCCCCCTTTCCCTGGCACAGGAGCGGATCTGGGTCTCCGAGCAGCTCGCCGATGCGGGCTCGCACTACGGGACCCCGGTGGTGTTCGCCCTGCGCGGCGAGCTGGACCCTGGGCTGCTCGAGGTGGCTCTGACCCATATCGTTGAACGGCACGAAGTGCTGCACTCTGTGGTGTCCATCGCGTCTGGCTCGCCCCGGTTCGTCGTCGTCCCCGCTCGCCCCGTAAGACTCGATCCACAGGATGTGGCCTCGGAGCAGGAGATGACTGAGCGGGTGAGCGCCGCGACGGCAGCTCCGTTCGACCTCTCGCATGGGCCGCTCGTGCGGTTCGGTTTGTACCGCCTCGGTCCCGCGGATCACCGCCTGCTGGTGGACATACATCACCTGATCTTCGACGGAGTCTCGGCCGGCGTGCTGGTCCAGGAGCTTGTCGAACTTCTTGCCGCGGGGGCCGAGGGCCGCACACCCGCGCTTCCCGTGCTGCCTTTCACCTACGGGCAGTACGCCGTTGAGCAACGTCGCTCGCTCGACGAGGGCCTGTTGACCAGTCAGGTCGAGCACTGGTGTACCCAGCTCGGGGACGCGCCCTTCGCACTTGAACTGCCCACCGATTACCAGCGCCCCTCACGCATGAGCTTCCATGGCGCCAGCCACTCCTTCACCTTTCCGGCTTCGCTGGGCGTCGAACTCGCGGAGACGGCCCGCCGCTGGAGCGTCACCCCCTACGTGGTCATGCTCGCCGGCTGGGCTGCCGTTCTCGGCCGCTACGCAGGCCAAGAGGACCTGCTGGTGGGCACCCCCATGGCCGGTCGGACCGAGCCGGGCACCGAGGAAATGATCGGCATGTTCGTCAATGTCCTGGCCCTCCGGGTACGTCCAGAGCGAGATCAGACCTTCCACGGACTGGTCAACCAGACACGCCGGGCTTCCATCGAAGGTCTCGCCTATCAGGAAGCGCCGATCGAGAACGTCATCGAGCGACTTCGTCCGCCACGCGACCCGAGCCGCAATCCGCTGTTCCAGACGGCATTCATCTACGACGAGGCGCTTGAGGAGTCCGTACACGTCGCGGGACTGACGATCGAGGGGGCCGCACCGCCACCGCGTACCGTCAGCAAACTCGACCTGAGTATCGAGGTCGTTGAGCGGGACGGCCGACTCGAAGCGGAAATCGAGTACGCGACCGACCTGTTCGCGCCGGAGGCGATCCGCCGCATCGCAACGCACTACACCACCTTCCTCGCCAACGCGGTCCGCTCGCCGAACCGACCGCTGTGCGAGATTCCACTGGTGTCGAAGGAGGAGCACGCTCTGCTGGTAGCGCAGCAGAGCGGAGACGGCGCACCATACGATCCCGTCGTCCTCCCCTCGCTCTTCGAGGCCCAGGTCGCGCGGCGCCCCGACGCATGCGCGGTCTCCTGCGGCGCATTGCGGTGGAGCTACCGACAACTCAACGAGCGGGCCAACCGGCTTGCCAGAGCTCTGATCGCCCGCGGAACGGGACCCGAGGAGCTGGTGGGGGTCGCGTTGCCCAGCGGCCCGCTCCTCGTCCTGGCCATCCTCGCGATCAGCAAGGCGGGTGCCGCGTTCCTACCGCTCGACCCGGCCTGTCCGACCAAGCGAATCGAGTACATCGTCGGCGACGCGCGTCCCGCCCTGCTGCTGACCGATGCCGCCGGCGCCACGGCCCAGCCCTGGACGACGCCGATCCTGGTCCTCGACGAAGAGCAGACCGGGCGTGACACGGACGCGGACGCGTCGAACCTCTCCGACGCACAGCGGTCGCACCCCCTCACCCTCGCGCACCCGGCATACGTCATTTACACCTCCGGTTCGACCGGGACACCGAAGGGCGTGACGGTCACGCACGAGGGCCTCGCTGGGCTGTCCGGCGCGCAGATCGAGGCATTCGGCGTACGGTCCGGCAGCAGGGTCCTGCAATTCGCCAGTCCAAGTTTCGACGCCTCCGTCTCGGAGCTCTGCATGGCCCTGCTCAGCGGCGCCACGGCGGTGTTCGTCCCGGGTCTTCACGACTTCGTCGGGGGCTCGTTCGAAGCAGTGCTTGTCCGGGAGACCGTGACGCACGTGACCCTGCCGCCCTCGGTACTCGCCTCGCTTTCCCCCGACGAGGATCTGCCCGCGGACCTGACCATCGTGGTAGCCGGGGAAAGCCTGACCGCCGACCTCGCCGCACGCTGGTCCGGGCGTTGCCATATGTTCAACGCTTACGGGCCTACCGAGGCCACGGTGTGCGCAACGCTGATCGGCCCGCTGACGGGGAACGAGGGGAACGAACCGCCACCCATCGGCCGGCCGATCGCCGACACCCAGATCTTTGTTCTGGACGAGGGCCTGCGGCCGCTGCCGGTGGGTGTGGCGGGCGAGCTGTACCTGGGCGGCGCTGGGCTGGCCCGCGCATATCTCGGCCGACCCGACCTCACTGCGGCCAGGTTCGTTGCCAGCCCCTTCGGCCCGGCCGGGGGGCGGATGTATCGCACCGGAGATCGGGCCCGTCGGCGTGACGACGGGAATCTTGAGTTCGTCGGGCGCCGGGACGACCAGGTCAAGATGAACGGCTTCCGGATCGAGCTCGGCGAGATCGAGAACGTGATCGCAGCGCACCCAGATGTGGAACAGACCGCCGTGGTGGTACGCGAAGACAGACCGGGGCTGCGGCACATCGTCGCCTACGTGGTGGCCCAGGCGCCCGACGAGGAGATCCTCGCCCACGCCGCGTCACAGCTGCCCGGTTACATGCTCCCGTCTGCCGTGGTGCGCTTGCAGAACCTGCCGTTGACCACGAACGGCAAGGTGGACCGGCGTAACCTGCCTGCTCCGGATGATCGTGCATCCGTCACCGACCGCAGCCCGGGCACCGGGCGTGAGCAGCAACTGTGCAGGCTGATCAGCGAGGTGCTGGACCTTGCTGGGGTCGGCGTGGACGAGAGCTTCTTCGAACTCGGCGGCCAGTCTCTGCACGCGGTGCGTCTGCTGAGCCGGATCCGCAGTGTCATGGGTGTGGAGATCGGTATCAAGGCCCTGTTCCAGGCGCCCACCGCGGCGTTGCTCGCGGCGCAGATCGACTCCGGTCAGATCGCCGTCATCACCCGGCCGGCACTCCTCCCGATGGTCCGCTGACCCACGGCGGGCGCCGGATGACTTCCGTGTGGGCGGCTGGGACCGCACAGAGCAGTAGGGATCTCCATGACTGTGTCAAGCCGTATGCGTGACCGATCGAACCGAGGGGCGAACGTCGCCTGTTGGGTCACCAGCGATGCCCGTAGCGCTCAATCAGCCGTCGGAGCGTCCCGGAGGACCGGGCGATCCTTCCTCCTGAGCCATCAAGGGCAAAGCGCCATCAGCCACATCCGATCCTCCCGTACCGCCAACATCATTGGGGACCAGTCGTGATCCCTCTGTCGTTCGGGCAACTCGGACTGTGGTTCATCCATCAGATGAATCCGGGCAGTTCGATGTACACCATGCAGCTCGCTTCGCGGCTGACGGGGCAGCTGGACAGCACAGCCCTGGAGGAGGCATTGCGAGACGTCGTGCGGCGACATGAATCGCTGCGCACGGTCATCCGGGACTGTGCGGGCATGCCGCACCAGGTTGTCCTGGATATCTCGGAATGCGCGGTGAGACTGGAGTACGAGGAGCTTGCCGAGGAAGAGCTGCATCAGGCGATGCACGAGTGCTCGGAACGCCCGTTCGACCTTGTGCGCGATCTGCCCCTTCGGGCATGGCTGTTCGCACTGGGGCCGCAGGAGCACGTGCTGCTCATCTCGATGCACCACATCGTCAGCGATGGCTGGTCGTTGGGGCCGCTCACCCGAGACCTCGCCCGGGCCTACGAGGCGAGGCGCCGTGGTGCCGAGCCGATTATGCCGCCGCTGCCTGTCCAGTACGCCGACTACACGCTCTGGCACAGGCAGTTGCTGGGCCGCGAGGACGATCCGGACAGCCTGGCGTCGAGACAGCTCGCGCACTGGCGTTCGGTGCTCGACGGCATGCCCCAGGAACTGCGCTTGCCGGCGGACTACCCGCGCCGACCGATGTCCGACTTCGCCGGGGGCACGATCGAGTTCACCCTCGACGCCGATCTGCATGCGGCACTGGTCGAGGTCGCCCGCACCGAGAACGCGACCATGTTCATGGTATTGCAGGCCGGGTTCGCGGCGCTGCTGAGCAAGCTCGGTGCGGGCACCGACATTCCGATCGGCTCACCCGTGGCCGGCCGCATGGATGATGCGCTGACCGATCTCATCGGGTACTTCGTCAATATGCTGGTATTCCGCGTTGACGTGTCCGGCGACCCGAGACCGCGAGACCTGGTCAAGCGGGTCCAGACCGTCGCCCTTGATGCCTACGACAACCAGGACATCCCCTTCGATCGCCTGGTCACGGCACTCAATCCTCCCCGCTCGCGGACCCGTCACCCGCTTTTCCAGGTCATGCTCACCCTGGAGAGCGACGCGGACGCCGGGCTCACGTTCGACGGATTGACCGACGTGCCTGTGGAAATCGACGGCGGCAGCTCCATGTTCGACTTGGCGTTGAGCCTGCGGGAGAACTTCGGCCCGGGCAAGGAGCCCGCCGGGGTGGATGTGTTCCTGGAGTACCAGCTCGACATGTTCGAGCGGGAGACCGCGCAGCACGTGGCCGACGGTTACCGGCGGATGCTGGCCGCCCTTGCCGCGGACCCGGATGCACCGATCAGCACAGTCGACCTGCCCATGAATGCGGCACGCATATCGAGTTGAGCGGCCGCTGACGAATGATGACAACTTACCTAGGAGAGTGAAAGCAGTGGCGAATCCATTCGAGGACCAGGACGGCGTGTACCTGGTGCTGGTCAATGCTGAGGGACAACACTCGCTGTGGCCCGCCGCCATCACTGTGCCCAAGGGCTGGACCGTAGTGCACGGCGAAGCCGGGCGAGAGGACTGCCTGGAGTACGTGAAACGGAACTGGACGGACATGCGGCCCAGGTCCCTGGCCGAGGCGACAACCACTTGAGGGCACCTCGGCGTGGCACCGCCGCCCGACCGGACCCAAAGAAGCCATCACCCAGCCCTCGTGCCGGGGCCTGAAACCAGCACGCGCGGAAAGAGGCGCAATGAGCGATGTAGTGGTATCCGGCGAACGAGAACGTCGAGGCAAACGCAGACGGCTGCTGACTGACCGGCACTTCACCTGCTTATTGGCCGCCCGGCTGGGCTCCAGCATGGCCAACGGATTCCTGCCGGTTGCGGAGAGCTTCGGTATCCTCCACACCACTGGTTCTGTGAGTGACCTCGGCCTTGTCCTCGGAGTTCAGGCGGCGGTTTCGCTCGTCCTGTCGCTGTTTGCCGGCGTCGCGGCGGACCGCTTTCCGCGTGCCGCGTTGCTCATCGCTTCGTCGATCGTACGCCTGGTCGCGGCGGCGACCTTGGCCGTGGGACTACTCACGCATACTGCGACCCTCGGCTGGTTCTTCGCTCTGGCAGTCGTATACGGCGGCGCTGACGCGCTATTCGGTCCGGCCAGCACGGCGATCATGCCGGACATCGTTGCGAAAGAGGACCTGGACGAGGCCAATGCGTTGGTCGGCACCTTTTCCTCGCTGGCTTGGACGGCGGCCCCTGCGTCGGCAGGAGTGGTCGTGGCGGTGTACGGTTCGGGAGCCGCTTTCCTGGTGGAGAGCGTGCTGATGTTCTTCGTTACTCTTTGCCTCATATTCGCCAGGATCCCCGCTGGGAGCGGAGCCGAGCCGGATCGCAAGGGCGGGACGCTCGCGCAGCTGGGTGAAGGATGGCGTGAGTTTCGAATGCGCCCCTGGCTATGGCTGCTGACCTTGCAGTGGACGTTGTTCTCGCTGGTCCTGTTGGCTCCCCTCGCGGTCCTCGGCCCGCTGGTGGCCGACACCCATCTGGGCGGTCCCGCAGCTTGGGGTGTCATCGGCACCTGCATGACCATCGGCGTGGTCTGTGCGCAGTTCACCGCCGGGCGGATCAAGCCGAAGCGGCCGGTGGTCTTCATGGCGTGGCTGCCACCGCTGATCGTCTTCGAAGCGTTGGCTCTCGGCTCCGGCGTGCCGACGGCGGTGGTGGCGGGTGCCGCACTGCTCTCCGGCTGCGCGATCGGCCTGCAAGGAGTGTTCTTCCAGACCCTCATGCAGCGAGCCGTGCCGAGCGCGGTACTCGGCCGGGTGGCCGCCTTCGACCTGATGGCCTCGGAGATCGCCCAGCCGGTCGGCTTCGCCGTAGCCGGCCCACTGGGCATCCTGTTCGGCCTACGCCCGGTCCTGGTGGGCTGTGCTGTGGTCGCAGTGGTGGGCACGGCACTGTTCGCCCTTGCCCTGACCAGGGTTGAGCAACCAGAGCTACAGGCGCAGAACGAGCCGGACGATGCCGGGCTCCGCAAGCGCGCCATCGAACCGCACATGCCGGACGGCGGCAGTGAGGCGTCGGTCAGCTGAGCGGTACTCGACCGCACACGAACCTTGACGAAGCCGGACCTCCGCGGCACGAAGGAATCAGGAAGATGATTTACAAGGACAGATTGGCCATACCCGGTCCGACCCCGCTGCCGCCCGCGGTCATCGCGGCGGCGACGCATCCCATGGTCGACGAGCGCACCGTGGACTTCGCACGCGTATTCACACGGATCATCGACGGGCTCAGGCAGGTGCTGGGTACCGCGGGGGACGTGCTGATCTTCTCGTCAAGCACCACCGGTGCGTTCGAGAGCGCGGTGCAAAACCTCTTCAGTCCAGGGGAAAAGGTACTCGTGGTGGACAACGGTGCCTTTGGAAGCCGCTGGGTGGCGCTGTGCCGCGCTTATGGCCTGGAGACCGTCGTGCTCGACGTCGAGTGGGGTTGCGAGCCGGACCCTGCGGTCGTCGAAGCCTGTCTGGAGGCCGACTCGCGAATCGTCGCGGCGATCGTCGTGCACTGCGAGACCTCCACAGGCGTCGTCACCGACCTCGAGGCCATCGGGCGCGCGACCCGCAGTGTGCTGACGGTAGTGGACTCGGCCTCCGGGGCCGGCGGCTGCGAAATGCAGGCCGACGCGTGGGGGTTGGACGTCGTGGTCGGCGGGACTCAGAAGGCGCTGATGGCGCCGCCAGGGGTCTCTTTCGTCTCGGTCAGTGAGCGCGCCTGGCGCCGGCACGCCGAGGCCAGGCATCTGCGGTACTACTTCGACTGGACGATCACGCGTGACAGCCTGAACCACTCCATCCCGCGTACCCCCTGGACGCCGGCGGTCGGCGTGCTGCTCCAGTTGTCTGCGGCGCTCGAACAGGTACTCGCTGAAGGCATGGAGCAGCGCCACCGGCGGCATGCGGAGCTCGGCCGGATGGCCAGAGCGGGCTTGCGCGGCCTCGGACTCCGGCTGCTGACCCCAGAAGTAGCGCGCAACGGCATCGTGACGGCCGCGTTCACACCGCCCGGAATAGGCGCGGGACCTCTCGTCGATGCGGTTGTCGAGCACACAGGCGTCCAACTGGCCACCGGCAACGGAGAACTGGCCGACCAAGTGGTACGGGTCGGTCACTGCGGCCACACCGACCCGCTCGACCTGGTTGCCGCGCTGGCCGCGCTTGAGACCGGGTTGGCAGCCCTTGGCGCCCCGGTGCTGCCGGGCAGTGGCGTCACACCCATCGTGAAGCTGATGGCAGAGCAGATCGACGCCGCCGCCGCGAGCCCCTTGACGTCGACGTCGCCCAACCCAGAGGAGTCCGCTGCGTGAACGCCGCCGTTCCATCAGCACGTAACGACGCGCCGAAGCTCATCCCGCACCTGCTTGAACAGCACTCCAGGGTGACGCCGCACGCGTGCGCCACCGAGGACGCACAGCGGGCGCTGACCTACGCCGAACTCGACGCCGAAGCCGAGCACATGGCGGCGCGCCTGGCGGAGGCGGGAGTGCTTCCCGGCGATCGCGTCGGCGTGATGATGCGTCACTCCGTTGACCTGCTGGTCGCGATTCTCGGCGTGCTGCGTGCGAGAGCGGCCTACGTGCCTGTCGATCCGGACTACCCCGACCAGCGCAAGAGTTTCCTCGCGGCGGACTCCGGTATCAAGATTCTCATCGTGGACGGAGCGCAGGAGGGGGCAACCAGCCTGCCCGTCACGACGCTTGCGCCGGACCGGGGCCGCTTGCCTCCCCGTCCGGGCGCCCCCGCAGCCGCGCCGGACGATCTGGCCTGCGTGATCTACACCTCAGGTTCCACCGGAGCGCCCAAAGGCGTCATGATCACCCATCTCGGCCTGGCGAATCTCGCAGCCGCCGCGAGTGCCGAGTTCGGCATGGGGCCGCGTGATCGCTACCTGATGCTGGCCGCCGCCGCATTCTCCGCCTCACTCGAGGAACTGTTCCCCCCACTCGTACAGGGCGGGACAAGCGTGTTCCCGACCGACCGGGTTGCGCTCTCCCCGGTGGGGGCCCTGCTCGACTTCCTGACCGCGCACGACGTCACGCTGCTGGAGATGCAGACGGCGCACTGGCACCTGCTGGTTCGCCACCTCGTGGACACCGGCGGGGCACTGCCCCCATCGCTGCGCCTGGTCGTCATGGGAGGAGACCGCGCCATGCCCGAAGCCGTCCAGCAGTGGAACCGCTTCCGCCTTCCGCTGGTGCACGTCTACGGGCCGACCGAGACCACTGCGACCGCGGCGTACTGGAGCGTGCCGCCCGGACAAGCACCCAGGGACGGGGTGTTGTCCATAGGCGATGCCATCGCCGGAACCCGCATGTTCGTCGTCGACGAGCGGCTCGATCTCGTTCCCGCGGACGCCGAGGGCGAGCTGCTCCTCGGTGGTGACTCGCTGGCACGCGGTTACCTGGGCAAACCCGACGTCACCGCGGAGCGGTTCGTCGCCGACCGCTACTCGGGGATCCCGGGGGCCAGGTTGTACCGCACCGGCGATCGGGTACGTCGTCTTCCCGACGGCCGGCTGCAATTCCTCGGACGTGGCGACCAACAGGTCAAGGTGCGTGGATATCGCGTCGAACCAAGCGAGATCGAGGCTGCGCTCGACCGGCACCCAGCGGTGCGTCAAGCCCTGGTCACGACTGGTCGAGACGTCTCGGGTGAGCAGCGTCTGATCGGCTACGTGACTGCTGACCGGGACACCGTGAGCGGCGGTGAGCTGCGTTCCTTCCTCGCCGACGAACTGCCGGCCTACCTGATCCCTTCAGCGCTGATCCGAATGGACGACTTCCCGCTGACGACGCATCGGAAGATCGACCACGCGATGCTTCCACAGCCGCCGAAGCGTCGGCCCGACCTGCCCACCGAGTTCGTGCCGCCGACAGGTGAGATCGAGCGGCGCGTCGGCGCCGCCGCGGCGGAGCTGCTGGGAATCGACGAGATCGGCGTGCTCGACAACCTGCTTGACCTGGGTGGGGATTCGCTGTTCATGGTGCGGCTGATCAGCTGGATCGGCCAACACCTGGGCATCAGCCTCGGTTTCCGCGCGGTCTTCGACGCGTATTCGGTACGCGGAGTGGCAGCGCTGGCCGACGCGAAGGCGGACGTCACGGCGGTGGGTAAGCCGGGCGGTGGCTGGTGACCATGCTTCCCGACCTACCAGTGGCAGTGCTTCCGGAACCGGCGCCCGCCGACCTCATGACAGCGCTGCATGCCTCAGGCGTTCGACTGGCTCCGCCAGCCCGGGCTCAGGGCTTGATCTGGACCGGCGAGCGGCCCTCGGCGCTGGCAGCTGCACTGGAGTGCGCGCCGTCGGTGCGCTGGGTCCAGTTGGCGAGCACCGGCGTCGAAAGCTACCTGCCGCTCATGGATCAGAAGATCCGCTGGAGCCGGGCCGTGGGCGTCCAGTCCGAGCTGGTGGCTGAACACGCCCTCATGCTCGCGCTGACCGTGCTGCGTCAGGGCACTGCCTCCGTGAGGGCCGGCGCGTGGCTGCCGCGCCCCGCCATCGGGCTGACGGACGCCGAGGTGCTTGTGGTGGGCGGCGGCGGCATTGCCCGGGCACTGCTCGCACTGCTGCGCCCGTTCAGGGTCCGCGCCAAGGTGGTGTGCCGCGGCGGCGCCCCGATGGCGGGCGCCGAGGTCGGCACGCCCGATCGCCTCGACGCATGGCTGCCCGAGGCCCGTGTCGTCTTCCTCGCGGCGCCGCTGACCGCGGACACGGCCGGTCTGATCGACGCAGTCAGACTCAGGTCCATGCGTCGGGACGCGTGCCTGGTGAACGTGGCGCGCGGCGGACTCGTCATCACAGATGACCTCGTTCGTGCGCTGACCTCCGGGTGGATTGCCGGCGCCGGCCTGGACGTCACCGACCCCGAGCCGCTTCCTCCGGAGCACCCGCTGTGGTCCCTTCCCACCTGTGTGATCACCGCGCACTGCGCGGGCGATCTGGATCACGCACTCGGACCCTTCGTCGACCTGGTCCTGCGCAACATTCGTCGACTGGCGAACGGCCTTGAGCCGATCGGCCTGGTCGACCGGGAACTCGGTTACTAGCCGACTGTCAGGAAGAGCGGGACACGATGACCGAGTCAACCACTACTCCGAAGGCCACGCACCCGACCGGAGCACCCATGGGCAACCGACAGATCGAGAGGATCTCCCTCCTGCAGGAGCAGATCTGGATTGCTGAACAACTCGCTCCGGACCGCAGCGTTTACGGGATACCGATGGTGATCCGACTGCGTGGCGCGTGGGACACGGAGCTCGCCGAGCGCTGCGTGACCGAGATCGTGCGTCGGCATGAGGTGCTGCGCTCGCGGGTGGGCGAGGAGAACGGTGAATTTTACCTGATCACAGATCCGCCGCAGCCCTTCGCGCTGCCTGTGTTCGACTTTCGCTCCCGGCCCGACGAGTGGCGTGTGTTCGTCGATAACGCCGCTCGCGAGCCCTTCGACCTTGTGAACGGCCCGCTTCTGCGGGCTGCCGCGCTACGTCTTGAGGATGACGCCTACGTGTTTTTCCTCAATATGCACCACATCGTTGCGGACGGTTGGTCGCTGCGTCTGTTCTGGACCGAGTTCGTCGCGCTCTACGCCGCATGGCACGCGGGCGGTGAGCCCGGTCTGCCTGACCTCACCCTGCAGTACCGTGACTTCGCCGCCGAACAGCGGCGCACCACCGAGGACGGCGGTTACGGCAACGCGCTCGACGCGTGGGCTCGGGAATTGGCCGGTGCGACGACGATCCTCGCGCTGCCGGTCGATCACAGTTCAGGAGCGTCCCGGGACTACCGGGGGGAAGCGTTCACGACAGTGGTGCCGGAGCAACTGCGGGCCGATACCTACGTCTGCGCCAAGCGGCTCGGGGTCACGCCCTTCGCGACGCTCGGCGGTGTGTGGGGCGTTCTGCTGGCCCGCTACACCCGTCAGGACGACCTGCTGATCGGAACACCTCTGGCCGGCCGGACCCGGCCCGAGTACCAGTCGCTCATCGGGCTGTTCGCCAACACCGTGCCCCTGCGACTGCGGCTGGACGCGGACGTGTCCTTCGCCTCCCTGGTCCGCGAACTCCAGCTGAGCACTTTCGACGCGCTCTCCTCACAAGACGCGCCTTTCACCGAGCTTGTCAAACGGGTCGACTCCCAACGCACCTCGCGTGAGACCCCGCTCTTCCAGACGATGTTCTCCTTCGAGCAGTCCACGGAGTTCGAGGCCACGCTGCCGGGCTGCGCGGTGACGGAGCTATACGAGTTGTCCAATGGCGGGGCCCGGTTCCGTCTCAGTCTCGGCGCTGTGGACGCGCTGGGGGAGCTGAGCCTGCAGTTCGAATACGACAGTGAGCTGTTCGACCCGGGCACCATCGAGGCAATGGCCGACAGCTACCTGGCGCTGCTCGGCCAGGCCGTTTCCCACCCCGAGCTCCCACTGGGAGCGCTTCGCACATCGACCGACGCCGCACCCGATCGGGAGCTCACCGGCCGACCCGTGCCGGGGGACGAGCCGGCCACCCTGCACGGGCTGTTCGAGCGACGGGTCCGACAGAGCCCGGATGCGCCGGCGATCGAGTGTGAAGACGGAACTCCAGTCAGTTACGCACAGCTCAACAGCCAGGCCAACCGGCTCGCGCGGCATCTGCGTCAGCTAGGTCTTCGCACGGGCGAGCGGGTGGCGCTCGCCTTCCCCCATGGCTCCTCCTGGCCGTCCGCCGTGCTCGCCGTGCTGAAGGCGGGCGGGGCCTACGTCCCTGTGGCTCCGGACGCGCCCGGCAGCCGCAACGCCCACGTCCTCGCCGAGACCGCGCCCCGCTTGGTGCTCACGGTCATGGACCTTGCCGAGAACTTTGCCGGGGCCCACCACGTGCTCGCCCTCGACGATCCGGCGGTTGCTTCCTCGATCGAGGCCCAGACCGGTGAAGATCTCGAGGACATCGCTATGACGGGCCGTCAGGTCGCCTATGTCCCGTTCACCTCCGGCTCGACGGGCGTGCCCAAGGGCACCCTCGTCACCCATGTCAACCTGACCGCGTTCACCCGTGCCGCGGTGGACACGTTCGATCTGGGCCCGGAAGACAGGATGCTGCAGCTCGCCGCGATGACCTTCGACGTACATGTCGAGGAGCTCTTCCCCACCTGGCTGGCCGGTGGCTGCGTCGTCTTTTTCGATGGCGTGCTCGGCCGGACCGGCCCGGAGGAACTGCTGCACCTCCTCGGAGAGCGCGAGATCACTCTGTGTGAGCTCCCCACCGCCTACTGGATCGAAGTAGTGCGCCTGATCGACCCGTCTGTTGTCCCCATTCCGCACACCTTGCGGCGCGTGCTGGTCGGCGGCGAACGCGCGCCGATCGAGGTCTACCGGCGTTGGCTGGACTTCGGGATTCCGCTCACCCATGTCTATGGGCTCACCGAAACGGCGGTGACCAGCACGACTTACCAGCCCGGTGCTGACTTCGACCGCGAGGCGCTGCCGATCGGACGACCCATGCCGCACGCCGCCGTCTACGTGCTCGACGCTTTGCTCGCACCGGTTGGACGCGGCGTGCCGGGGGAGATCTACCTGGCCGGCCCCGGCGTCTCCGACGGCTTGCTCAACCGGCCCGAGCAGACCGCCGAGCGCTTCTTGGCGGACCCCTTCGCGGCCGAGCCGGGCGCACGTATGTATCGCACCGGCGACCAAGGCCGATGGACTACCGAAGGTGACCTCGAATTCCTCGGCCGCGTGGACCGTCAGCTCAAACTGCGCGGCCATCGGGTCGAGCTTGCCGAGATCGAATCGGTACTCGACGGCCATCCGGACGTGGCGCGCAGCCTGGTCGTGCCTCGGCGCACCGAGGCTGGTCCAGCGGCCGAGCTTGAGCTGATCGCGTTCCTGATCGGTGCCTACGCCGACGAGGCGACGGTCGCGGCGTACGTTCGTACCCAGCTTCCCCCACACCTGGTTCCGGCTCACATCTCCGTAGTGGAACGGTTCCCGCTCACCTCGCATGGCAAGGTTGACCAAGCAGCCTTGCTCGCGCTGCAGAGCCGCGAGCGTGTCGTCCCCGAGGAAGTGCAGGGCAGCGAGCTCGAAGTCAAGATCGCGGGGGTCTACTGCGAGGTACTCAAAGTACCGACGATCGACCTGCGGACGGACATCTTCGCGCTGGGTTTCCACTCTCTGGCCGCGCTGCGGCTCCTGTCCCGCCTCAAGAGTGTGTTCACGGTGCAAGTCCCGATCGCCGAGTTCTTCATGGACTCCTCGGTCACCAACGCCGCCCGACTGATCGTGGCGGCGGGGGCCGACCAACCGGTCGGCTGACCGACCGTGAGTGGGACGACCGCCACCGCCACGAGCCGGAGGGCCTGCCGCACGCTCAGCCCGGTGACTCGACCTGAGCCGCCGGGGCCGTTGGAAAGGACTTACCGCCTTCTTAGGGTTGTGGTCACGTCGTGGGTAGGGCTGAGTCCGGTGCCGGCAAGTCAGCCGTCGATGAGGTCGGGACGGAGTTGAATGTGGCGCTCGTCGACTCCTCAAACAAGCGAGTTGTGCCGGTTCATCCATGCGGAGAAGGCGGACTACCCGATGGTTCAGTTGTGCCGGGTGCTCGCCACCGAGCTGCCCGCCGAGCTTCTCGCCCGCACCCTCGGCATCGACATCACCCTCGCCGTCAAGCCGACGCACGACTTCACAAGCCGTGCGTCCGAGCGGAATCGCCGGTCCCGGATATGGGCACCGGCAGGAATAGTCGCTGGTCAGGACAGTGCTCACCGACGGGGGTGAGTAGCGGCAAAATCTACGATGACCACCATGGAACCACTGCCCGTCCTCGCCCACCTGGACAGCCCTTTCATCAACTTCCGAGACTTCGACTTCGGCGAGGGCTCCCACGGCTACCGCTGGATCAACGCCAAGCGTTTCCAGCTATCGTCCGAGGCACCGGATGATCGAGACGTGCTGGCCGCCTTGATCGCGCATCCTCAGTTTCGGGACACGTACGACGGAGCCGGCGTTCAAGACTGGCCGCGGCACGGCCAGTGGTGGCTTGACCGCATCGCTCCCGAGGCCTACGAGACCATCGATGCCGATACGGCGGTCGATGTCGTCCGCTCCTGGGCCAACCAGCATGGGGACGTACCGGAACCACTCGCATCGCGCCTGCGTCAGGAGATCTACACCCCGATCCGCAAGGCAGCCAGCAGATACCTGCTGGGACAGCTTCCCGAGGACGCGTTCCACGACTATGGCCCGATCCACGTCGACTACCACGAACTCGTCCTCATCGACCGCTCGGCAGCGACACTCACCCTCCTTGTCACAGCTGACGACTGACGCCACCGCGGTCAGCACCACCGACGTTTCAGGTGGAGGCATTCAGGCAGTTTCCATACCCGAGCCCGCCGTTACACCTGCAGCCGGACTCGCCCGAGGCCGTCCGTCCTAGGCGGTGTCTTCAAATGATCGTCGCTGGTGGATCATGGTTTCGTGATACGTCGCCATGAACTGTCGGATGCTGAGTGGGAGTTCGTCCGGCCGCT